>CAYGXW010000026.1:0-17943 GCA_964354125.1 uncultured Dehalococcoidales bacterium | reverse complement strand
GGGGATTCGAACCCGAGTCCTGTTGCCGATCCTTTAGGCTGACTCAAGCACCCGCGTACGTCACTGCTACCCGTGAACTCATGCCAGTAAGAGCGTCTGGCCAGCCAATTTGTGTTCGCGGATTTCTGCGCTAATGAGCACATGTAGCTTCCCATGGTGTTCAGTTCTTCTCCTAAAAGGAGAGGGGGATTTGGTTTCTAAGAGGGGCAAGCCCCTCAAACTCCCCTCACAATACATCATCTGTCAAAGGGGATGACTTTGATGAAATAGGGTACTTTTAATCTTGCCAATTAAACCCTTTCTCGAAAGTCATCCCTCGTAGGCATTGAGGGCAAGTTATTCTTGAACCTGGTTTAAGTCGAACATTTAGGTTATAAATACCCTTGCAATCTGTTGTATAAGGACACTCAACAACACAGTCCTTGTCTGGGAAGGTGGTTTTCAGACCAGCAGCATACTTTTGTAAAATTGTTACAAAATAGTCAAAGGACTGCTTGTTCCTTAAACTTACTGTAAGGTAATTGTTCAAATAGGGAACAGGGAAGTTGATTATTACGTTGTCACAGATGACCCATACATCTATCCCTCTATCACAGGCTACGCCTATTTCATAGGCAATCCAGTTCTGAGTATATTCCCAAGAGGGATTATGCAAAGATTGTTCTTTTACTAACTCTTTACCTACTAATAAAAATAGAGCCTGGGAATTCCTTATGGCATTTAGGATTGTGCTCCATGCAGGTAAAATTATACTTTCAAACTCAGAGCGAAAAGCTTTAATTCCTACTCTTGCACAGGCTCTGTCGAAAATGTCACAAAACTCTACATCCCGTTGTGTATGCGAGACAAAGACTTGGATAGTCATAATTCTACCCCCTTAATATATTTAGAGTCCCGCTTCTTTCCTTAAAATCTTGACTTTGTCTAGCTTTTCCCAGGGCAAGTCAAGGTCGTCTCGGCCGAAGTGCCCGTAGGTAGCTGTTTGTCGGTATATCGGGCGGCGGAGGTCAAGGGTCTTGATGATGGCTGCTGGCCTCAGGTCAAAGTGCTTATTAACCAGCTCTTTAATGGTCTGGGTGTCTATTTTGCCAGTACCGAAAGTCTCTACAGAGATAGAAAGTGGGTGGGCGACGCCGATAACATAGGCAATCTGGATTTCTAGCCTCTCGGCAAGTCCGGCGGCGACCAGATTCTTGGCAATATAGCGCGCCATATAAGCCCCCGAGCGGTCAACCTTGGTCGGGTCTTTGCCGGAGAAGGCGCCGCCACCATGGCGGGCAATACCGCCGTAGGTGTCAACCAGTATCTTACGCCCGGTAAATCCGGTATCGGATACCGGACCGCCAATAACAAAGCGACCGGTGGCATTGATATAGTAGTTAGTCTTATTATCTATCATTTCCGGTGGTATGACTTCCTTGATGATATGTTTAATAATATCTTGTTCAATCTGGTCGTGGCTGATTTTATCATCATGTTGAGCACCAATCACCACGCTATCCACCCTCCTGGGCTTGCCATTATGGTACTCCATGGTCACCAGTGACTTGCCGTCAGGACGGAGATAGGGTAAAGTCTTATCCTTCCTTACCTGCGCCAGACGCCGGCACAGTTTGTGAGCTAGAGAAATGGGGAGAGGCATGAGTTCTGGGGTCTCGTTGCAGGCAAAGCCAACCATCATCCCCTGGTCACCGGCACCAATCTTATCAAGCTCACTAACTGCCTCGCTTGTTTTGGCTTCCGCCGACTTGCTGACTCCTATATCAATATCACTGGATTGTTCGTTGATGGAGACCATCACCCCGCATGAGCGATATTCAAAGCCGTATTCTGGTTTGGTATACCCTATATCACGCACCGTATTGCGCACGATGCGGGGAATTTCTATATAGCATTTGGTGGTAATCTCTCCCATAACGATGACCAAACCATTGGTTACCGCCGTCTCGCAGGCTACCCGGCCGTAGGGGTCTTTCTCAAGGATGGCATCCAGAATAGCGTCCGATATCTGGTCGCACATTTTATCAGGGTGTCCTTCAGTAACCGACTCCGAGGTAATCATATAATTGGGTGAGCTTTCAAAACTATTACTCATTTATTCTCCTTTCTATGTTCCCTCTTGCCAGCTAGTCAGGTATTTTTCCTGTTCTGGTGTCAGGCTGTCAATCTTAACGCCCATAGACTTCAGTTTTAAGTAGGCTACCTGTTTATCAATCTCATCTGGCACCAGATAGACCCTGGGCTCAAGCTTCTCCTGGTTCTTGACTATATACTCCAGGCATAATGCTTGGTTGGCGAAGCTCATATCCATAACACTGGCCGGGTGGCCTTCGGCTGCCGCCAGATTGATTAGCCTGCCCTCGCCCAAAAGATAGAGGTGACGTCCATCTTTCAAGGTATACTCATCAACAAAAGCTCGTATACGCTGCTTACTAATAGCCAGGTTCTCCAGGGCCGTGATGTCTATTTCCACATTAAAGTGACCGCTGTTAGCTAGGATAGCCCCATCCTTCATCACCAGAAAATGCTCTCTTCCGATGACACTCTTATCACCGGTAATGGTAATAAATATGTCGCCGACTTTGGCTGCCTCAAGCATGGGCATTACCTGAAATCCGTCCATTACTGCTTCTAAAGCCCGCAGGGGCTCTACTTCGGTGACAATTATCTGGGCACCAAGACCTTTAGCCCTCAGGGCTACGCCATGCCCGCACCAGCCATAACCACAGACTACCACCTTCTTGCCCGCCCATAGGATATTGGTTGCCCGGGTAATGCCGTCAATGGTGCTCTGCCCGGTGCCGTAGCGGTTATCAAACAGGTACTTGGTTTGGGCATCATTAACGGCAATCAGGGGGTACCTAAGTTCACCGGCTCGTTCCATACTGCGTAATCTGACGACACCGGTGGTGGTTTCTTCAGTACCGCCGATGACATTTTTAATTAGCTCGCTTCGTTTGGTGTGAAGGGTGGTAACCAGGTCGGCACCATCGTCTACGGTAAGCTGTGGCTGGTGGTCCAGGGCGGTATTGATGTGCCTGTAATATGTTGCCTCATCCTCACCATTGATGGCATTGGTCGGCATGCCGTATTCTACTAGGGCGGCGGCAACATCGTCCTGGGTGCTTAAGGGATTGGAGGCGCACAAGACAACATCCGCCCCGCCCTCCTTGAGTGCCAGAGCTAGGTTGGCTGTTTCTGTAGTGATGTGGAGGCAGGCTGAGATTCGGATGCCTTTTAAGGGTCTCTCGTTAGCAAACCTCTTCATTATAAGCTTTAAAACCGGCATCTCCCGGCCAGCCCATTCAATTCTTTTCTTTCCGGCTGAAGCCAGGGAGATGTCTTTAATATCATATTGTTTTTTATCCATTTCGCACTCCTTAATTAACCATATCTAGAACTCGTCTTAAATTTTCACCAATTGGTCTGGAGCTATCAATTATAACATGGTTTTGGGGTGGTACTTCTACCACCGGCTCAAATTTTTCCTTTTGTATTTCAAATATCTCCCAGCGCCCATCCGATACCGAGCCCTGCTCCAGTCGTTCGGTAAGGCGCTGGCGGATTAGTTTTTCATTCAGAGTACACTCCAAAATAAAAAAGCAGGCCTTCATTTCCTGGGCTAACCTTTTTGCCTTTTCTCTCTCATTAGATTTTATGAAGGAGGCGTCTATAATTACCGAGCCGCCTTCACCAAGAATACTCCTTGCCTCAGCCAGCATTGTATCGTAGGTCAGTCTGGAGAATTGGGGGGAGTATATCCCGGCATCAAACTCCTCAAAGCGGTGCTCAGTTTCTGGTATATTAGCCAGACGCTTTCGGGTAATATCCGAGGATATAACTACCAGCCCCAACCTCCTGGCTAAAGCCTGGGCTAGGGCAGTCTTGCCGCTGCCCACCAGCCCGGTAGTGACGAAAAGGCTAGGAATAGACTTTACATAATAATAGGCAAGGTCAAAGTAGCTTCTGGTTGCCTCAAGAGTTTGCCTCTGTTCATTCTGGGTAATATAGGGGTCATCCAGCTTGAAGCTGGCTACCTTCCCCCTGACATAGGCGCGGTAGCATTTATAGAAGTTGAGCAGCTTTTTTAGTTCTTTATCATGACTGAAGTCTGCATAGTTATCAACAAACCTGCGTCCCAGGTCAGCGCGCCCGTGGTGGTCCAGGTCCATAGCCAGAAAGGCGACCTCTGAAGCAATATCACCGTATCTAAAGCGGTCGTTGAATTCAATACAATCATAGATACATATGCCGTTTTCAAAGCAAATATGAGCCGTGTGCAGGTCACCATGGCAATCCCTTATGCGTCCCTCTTCTATTCGTTTATGGAATAGGGCAGTATTTTCCTTGATGAAGTCCCGGGTATAATCCTTTATCTGCTGATACTGATGGCTGGAGATGGTCTTGCCGAGGTATTTTTCGGTCTGGTCAAAGTTCTCCCCTGTATTTTGGATGATGGTATCAACCTTACCGAAGGCGTTTATTCTTTCGTTTGTCTCCGCCTGCTGGTGGAATGTTACCAGTTTTTCTGCCAGACGGGTCATCATTTCGGCTGATACCTTGTTCTTTTCAAGCAGTACATCCATCATAAGTTCTTTGGGCAAACGACGCATCTTTACAGCATATTCCATAGCTTTCCCCTTGCCACTAATAGAGAATTTTCCCTGGTGCCGGATTATTGGCACCACGCCTAGGTATATATCAGGGCACAGCTTTCGGTTAAGCTCAACCTCTTTATGACAGTAGAGCTTACGCTTTTCCAGGGTGGTATAGTCAAGGTAGCCCAGGTTTACCGGCTTTTTCATCTTATAGACATAGTTGTCGGTCAGGAAGACAAAGGACATCTGGGTCTGTTCCAGCTCTACCCTTTTTGTCGGCTCAGGATAGATTTCAGGTTTTAGCAGGGCTTGAACCATTATTGGTAGCTTTGTCATCAGGGTTGAATTTGCTCCTCGTGATATTTCATCATCGCCTGAGCACCAATGGAATGACTACGCCATAGGGCTGCAATATCATCAGTACTACTCAGTGGAGCCGAGTTAATAATAGCTCCAGCCTGTACCAGCTCTGGCATCTCCCCAACCGGGAAAGATACCTTGCTCCATTCAATGCACTTATAGCCACAGGCTTCACAAGCCATGGCTAGCAGTATAATACCCATATGAACCAAATGAGTTTGATATTTCAGGTCATAACTAAACTGGGTGTCTATATTTAGAAAGCTTTCCATTGCTTCCTTGGAGTCATCTTCAAAAAGATATAATAGTTTTAACGCTGAAAGTTTACGGCTCTCTTTTTGCCTGTCTCCTGAATCGGGTTTTGTTTTATCAATCCACTTATAGCACTGTGACAGCATCAGCAGGGTAAATAGTTTAATTAAGGCTAACGCTTTTGCCTCATCACCGTCACCCCAAACCTTTTTCACTCCCTCGCATTCAGCCACCACTGATTTTGCCATGGTGTTGCCCCCGATTAGCAGTGATTTATAGAAACGGCGCTCATTTTCATCCTTTATAAGTTTATAAATCATCTCATTAACTCGGGTGAATACAGCCTTGAAAGGGGGCTCTATTTTAGGTTCTTCTGATTCTGGAGTTGGCATATCCGATTATCTCCTTATTATTTATTCAGGTTTTTTAGCCATTGCTGCAGCCTCGCTAGCACCTGTTGGTAGTTTTTTCTGGTAACCGTCACTAGCTCAATCTGAGGGTGGCGCTTGATAGCATCTGCCCATGGGTTGGGGCTGAGCATTATGGTGCACAGAAGCCGATGACCGCTATCAATTATCTGCAATACGGTTTCCCTGAAGCTGGCTGAAAGAAGCTCCATCTTGCCGATTTCATCAACCACTACCAGCTCACACTGCTGGACTGCCTGCCGTAGTGCAGAAACCCCCACTCTATCCAGGGCAGCAACATCAACGCCATACTTACCGACACGGTAGGGACTTTGAATTTCTATATGAGCCAGTATCGTGCTCTGACCATCAAGTGTAACCAGCCTGAAACCCTGCCTTACTCCCTGGTTTCGTATTTCCTCGGTGTAAAAACCACCACCTTTAACTGCTGTTTCAGCAACTGCCTGCTTGATGAGGCTGGTCTTGCCTGTTCCCGGTCTACCAGTTAGCAAGTATACCCGTTTCATTGGCTCTGTGGCTATTTTTTAGCTGAGCCCCTTTCAGCCTTCCTCTTTGCCTCCAGCTTTTTTCTTTTAAGGCGGTGTTTGAGCAGGGCTAATCTTCTATTCTTGTTCATCGTTAGATAGTTTATCTTAAAATAGCTCTCTTGGCCAGCCTATTATCGGCTGCGGGAGACAAGCTCGGCAAAGCGGGTAAAGGAACGGTCAAAGCTCCTTTCCACCTCTTTTGGGAAACAGCAGGCGGGGAGCTCATCAAACTTCAGATGGTAGGCAATGCATTCACAGCATTTGCCCTTTCTGGAGCATGGCTCATAGGTGCAGTAGCAAATTGCCCTGTTATCTTCAATCTGACATTCCATTTAGGATTATCTCCTTTATCGGTAGCGCCTTCTCATCTCTTGCGATAGCTTGACCAGTGTTTCCAGAGCCTGTGCCGCTGCCTCTTCGGATAAGCTTGCCAAAGTACAGCTCGGGGTAAGAAGTCCCTGCTCAACCAACTGCCTGAAAGGTATTCCCTTTCTGGTAAAAAGGGCCATTGCCTCTTCTAGTCGGTCTTTAAGGCTGGGGACAGTTTCCTTGGTCAGCTTGTCTTCAGCATTGGGGATGATGCCCCAGGCGATAGCCCCGTTTCTATCCAGAAACCTCTTTACCTCAGATGGATACAGGCTTAAGGATTGGGCGTAGTTGTAGGTGTCAAAGCTGATGATGTCAGTATTGGTATCCAGCAGTAATGACCAGTCGGTGTTGCCGCAGCAGTGTACGCCCTTGAGCCCGCTGATACCATCAAAAACCTCCTCCATCAGGCTGATAACCCTCTCCTTGGGCAGAGAGAAAAAGGCTGAGCCATAGGATGCCATAGCCGGTTCATCAACGAAAATAATAGTCTTCTTGGAGATTCTACTAAGAGCCTTCTCCTGCCAGCCTGCCTTAAGCCTGAGCAGCTTGGCGGCGGCATCGGACAGCATGTCGTCATAGAGTATGGCTCGCCCGGTATCATCGGTAATAGATAGCCCGAAGCTAATCGGTCCCGTTACCTGCCCCTTGACTAACTTCGGTTTTAGGTTTGTCAGAGAGAGAAATGCGTGCAGGCCGGCGGCATACTCGGCACTAATGGGATACTTATTAACATTATTGTCCAGATAGGCGGTATAAAGCTTCTCCAGTGGCTTATCCCAGTCCTGGGAGCGGTCTACGTAGATACTGTTATCCTTGATAACGACCCCGGGGAAGCCCTGGCTGAACTGCACCGACATGTTCTCCATAAACGAGCGTTTGGGTAGCTGGGGCCAGGCAGGAATGTCTTTGAGATAGTGTGCCACCAGGGAACATGCCTTTTCCGGGTCGGTGTGGGGCATACTGCCAATCATGGTCGGCAGGCAGAAAAAGCTTGTATCAGACATCTTAATTAATATATCTTCCTATTAATAGCTCTAGTTTTTCCTTTTGTTGCGGCGGCATAGATTCGGGTGCGGTAATGATTGCTCCCTTTAATGCCGTGGCGCAATCGCAATCCCGTTTGTCTGGTATCTTGGAAACCGCCAGCTTTATAATCTGCTTGCACAGCTCCTCCTGGCGGCGCATCGTCTCCAATACTATCTCCACCCCCACCTCCTCCTCTGTTTCGTGCCAGACATCATAGTCGGTGGCACAGGCTATTATAGCGTAGCAGATTTCAGCCTCCCGTGCCAGCTTGGCTTCGGGCAGAGCCGTCATGCCGATAACATCCGCCCCCCAGGAGCGGTGGAGGTGAGATTCCGCCTTGGTGGAGAAGGCGGGACCCTCCATTACCACATAGGTTCCCTTGGGGTGAGCTTTAGCTCCGGCTTTACTGGCTACCTTATATAAAACCTGACTTAGTGCCGGGCAGAAGGGCTGGGCAAACTGGATGTGGGCGACTATGCCCTCGCCGAAGAAGGTGCTTATCCTTCCTCTGGTGCGGTCAATAAGCTGGTCGGGGATAACCAGGTCACCGGGCTTAATCCCCTCCCTGAGGCTGCCCACCGAGTTTATGGCAATAATATGCCCCACCCCCAGTGATTTTAAGGCGTATATATTGGCTCTTGAGGGTAGTTCGGTGGGCATAATTCTATGCCCCCGCCCATGCCGCGGCAGAAAGGCAACCCCCACCCCCGAAAGCTTACCAACGATTATGCTATCACTCGGCTTGCCGAATGGGGTATCAATCTTAACCTCCTCCACCCCTGTTAGCCCCTCCACATCATAAAGCCCCGTCCCGCCAATAACACCTATTTTAGCCTGAGGCATTAAGGAGGCCTCCCTTTTTGGAGCTAATAACTGTTTTTAAGCAGTAGTCAAAAATATTCATTATTCCTTGCCATCCCATGTGGTGTGATGGCTCGATAATAACATTATCCAAATTAGTAAAATCAATTTTCAAGTGTATTTCATTTATGCGAAATACTCTCTGATACTTTTTCTTTATTTTCCATCTTGGTTTTGTTGGTTCGTGTGCAAATGCGCATCTGAACATATAGACAATTGCTCTCAAGGTGTCTATATCGCTATCTGTATAATGATTTGGTTTAGGCTCAAAAGTACTGTCAAGAGCTGAATCTAAAGTACAAAAGCATACTCCAAGAATGGAAACTTTTAGATTATTTTCTTGTATAGTAATAGCTTCAGAATTCCACTTTGGTTTATAAATAATAAAATCTTTATCCTCACCTGTTTTTAGTCTTAAAGTTTCAGTGAACATATCGTGGGGTATCTTTCTACTAGAAAGACCGTGGCATATGTAAAGAGTAAACAACCATAATTCCCTTGCCATTCTAATTTGCGAAACAGGGGAAAGATGTTCTGTATTTTTATCATTATTGTGATTTGACATTGTATTCTAGTTCCTAAAACAATCCCTCCCAATTCCCTCCTTAAACCACCCCTTTTATCCCCTCCCCAAAAGGCTGTCTTATTATACCTTTTTCGGTAATTATAGCTGTAATATACTGGCTGGGGGTGATGTCAAAGGCGGGGTTGGCGACCTCTATGCCCTCGGGGGCAATGGCTACCCCCTGAATATGGGTTACCTCCTCCGGGCTTCTCTGCTCAATCGGGATTTGGTAGCCACTAGTCAGGGAGAGGTCAATGGTGGAGGTGGGGGCGGCGACATAGAAGGGTATGCCGTGGGCATTGGCAAGTACCGCCAGGGTGTAGGTGCCAATCTTGTTGGCAGTATAGCCATTGGCGGTAATTCTATCAGCACCAACAATGACACAACTAATCTCTCCACGCTTCATAAAATAACCGGCCATAGAGTCTGTTATCAGGGTAAAAGGGACGCCAGCCTGCTTTAGCTCCCAGGTGGTCAGCCTGGCTCCCTGGAGGAGGGGGCGGGTCTCGGTGGCAAAGACTTTTATACTTTTACCCTGCCGGTGGGCATAGATTATCACGCCAAGGGCGGTGCCGTAGCCGGCGGTAGCTAAAGGACCTGTATTGCAGTGTGTCAGGACACCGAAACCGTCTCCTATCAGCTCGGCGCCAAGCTGGCTTAAACGTCTGGTTGCCTCTTCCTCTTCAGCGTGTATCTTTATTGCTTCATCTACCAGCGATTTTTTGATTTCGGTAACATCCTTGCCGGCGGCAGCTATCTTATTCATCCGCTCAATAACAGAAAAAAGGTTTCTGGCGGTGGGGCGTGTAGAAGCAATGGTTTGGGTAATAAATTGTAGTTCTTTTAGAAGCTGGCCCTTGGTAGTGGCTTTAATTACCTGAGCCTCCAGGGCTATACCATAGGCGGCGGCAACGCCGATTGCCGGTGCCCCCCGGATATTCATGTTCTTTATTGCTTGAGCCACATCCTGGTAGCTGGAAAGCTCCAGATAGTTCTCTTTATGGGGTAGCCCGGTCTGGTCTATGATTTTTACCCGGTCACCAAGCCACTCTATGGTTTTCATAGTGCTTAGCTACGCATCGTCCTGCTGAATAGTATGGTACCGATGATAAAGATACCGGCCGCCCAGCCGATTAGAAAGAAGAAGTCAAAGCTTATTGCTTCCATGCCGACGCCGCGGATGATAACCGCCCGCGCCGCATCCACGGCGTGGGAAAAGGGAAAAAGGTCAGCAAAGGTACGGATATATGACGGCATATACTCTGAAGTAAACCAGACTCCGGAGACAATAGCCAGGGGCATGGAAAACAGCCAGCTAAGTGACTCACCCTGGTTTTCTGACTTGGAGAGTGAAGCGACCACCATACCGATGCCGATACTGCAGATAGCAGTTAGCAGGAAAACGGCAAATGCCAGACCGATGTTGCCGACGATATCCATGCCGAACAGCCAGCCCAGCAGGATAAAGGAAAATATCTGGATGGTGGCCAGAACCACCATACTAAGTGAATAGCCAGCAATAAACTCCCAGGGTCTGGCTGGTGTGGTAAGCATACGGTACAGAAAGCGGCTTTCCTTGTCTCGCAACATAATTCGCCCTGATGTGGGTATCATAATCAGCAGGCCAAAGATTATTATCCCTGAGGCGATGAAGTCCATCTGGCTTATATCTACCCCGATATTGATGGGATAGTCATTAATGGTTATTGGTATTTCAATTCCGGCAAAGCTACGGGTAACGGCATTGATTGTGGCAATAATCTGCTCTGATATCAGCAGGTTGCTTTCATCATAGGTAATGTTTAATACTATATCGGCCTCTCCCCCCTGCCATGTCTGCAATACATTCCCGCCGAAGCCTTCGGGAATAACAATGTAGGCACTGATGTCACCCAGTTTAAGTTTTTCCAGAGAGGAATCGGTGTCATCGAAGCTGGCGGTCTCAATCGTGTCTACCTCACCCAGGGCTTCGGTAATAAAGTCCTGTGATACCTCGGACTGGTCATTATCTATTATACCGATGGTATAGACGGGGGTGGTATCGCCACCAAAGGCGGCGCCGAAGACCAGCATAAAGATAAGGGGGAAAGCCAGCAGAAAACCCAGCGCCAGCGGGTCCCGGTATGTTTCTTTAAGGCTCCTGATAAATAGCTGCCAGAATCTCATCTCCTTAGTTCCCTTCCTGTTATCTTGAGGAAGACATCTTCCAGGGTTGGCTCCTTGATATAGGCTGAGCGGATGGTGGCACCAGAGGCGTGCAATTGGTCAACAATTTCCCTGAAATTAAGTTGTTTATCGGTAATGGCGACGGTGCCGTTGCTTACTTCTACCTTGTCATATTTAGCACGTATTTCAATTATTGCCTTCTGGGTTATATTCCAGGCTTGAATAATCATGGTATGTATTCCCAGAGCCTCTGTTTTTAATTCAATACTGGTGCCCAGGGAGACAATCTTGCCCTCGTCAATGATACCTATGCGGTTGGCAAGAAAGTCTGCCTCCTCCATATAGTGTGTGGTAAGTAGTATTGTTTTTTCACCTTTAAGCCGAACAATATATTCCCAGACGGCTCGTCTTGCCTGGGGGTCTAATCCCAGGGTAGGCTCATCAAGGAAGATAATCTGGGGGTTGCTAATCAGCGCCATGGCTATATTCAACCTTCGCTTCATGCCGCCGGAGAACTTGCGCACCTGGTCATTAGCCCGGTTGGCCAGCCCCATTGTCTCAAGCATGAGTTTAGACCATGCCTTCAACTTCCGGGGCTCGATTCGGTGAAGTCTGCCAACAAGATATAGATTCTCCAGGGAGCTGAGGTGCTCGGAGAGAGTTGTCTCCTGAGGGGAGACGCCTATGACCTCCTTAACCCTATAGGGCTCACGGTTGATATCATAGCCCATAACCCTGGCGGTGCCGCTGGTGGGCTTGAGCAGGCAGCAGAGCATACTGATGGTGGTTGTTTTACCGGCTCCATTAGGTCCCAGAAAGGCAAACAGCTCCCCCTTTTTAATATCCAGGTCAATACCATCTACTGCTACCAAATTTTCAAACTTCTTGGTCAATTTGAAGGTCTGGATGGCAAGGGTGTCATCCAGTTCTCTATCCGGCTCAGAATCTTTGGCGCTCATATTAACCTTTCTATTGCTAAAACTAGCTGAATTATAACATACTTTTCAATCTAAGTTGCTGAGGCAGTGTTGTCCCGTTTCCTTGACAGGTTAGGTAAAACTAATATAGAATTCCTTACCCCCGTTTTCGTTATGGTTGGATTATGGCTGTTGATTCACAATATATAGAGGAACTTGAGAGCCGGGTTGGAGCTGAGAAGCCACCCCTGGTATATGATGTTGAGAAGGGGATGATAAGGCGCTTTACCCAGGCTGTCGGTGACCCCAATCCCCTGTGGCAGGACGAAGAGTATGCCCAAGAGACCGGCTATGGTGGTGTTATTGCCCCACCAACCTTTATCCTGACTCTGGGCTTTGACCAGCTTCAGCATGTGCTGGCTTCAGGCTCATCAAAAACAGTGCTTCACGGCAGTACTGAGCTTGAGTGTTATCAACCGGTCAGGGCTGGAGATACCATAACCATAACCACCAGAATTACCAATGTCCGGGAGCGGCAGTCTAAGATGGGCAGGACAGTGTTTGTCACCTTTAATATGGACTACCAAAACCAGAGACAAGAGGTAGTAGCCCGGTGCCGTCAGATGGCTATTATCTATTAGCCGGGTGAAAGGGTGTGAATAAGAAGTTGTTTTGTGAAGATATAACTGTGGGTAGTGAAATTCCTGCTCTGGTGAAACAGCCTACCACCCGTCAGTTGGTGATGTGGGCTGGAGCCTCCGGTGATTTTAATCCCATACACTATGATAAGGACTTTGCCCTGGAGCGGGGACTGCCGGGCGTTGTCGTCCATGGCCAGCTGGCTGGCTGCTTTCTGGGTCAGATGGTGACCGATTGGCTAGGGGATGAAGGCGGTCTTAAAAAATTGTCTCTAAGTTATAAGGGGATGAACTTCCCCGGTGAGGCTCTTACCTGTAAGGGTATGGTAACAAAAAAATATATTGAAGATGACCAGCATCTTGTAGTATTAAGCATCTGGGTGGAGAATCCCAGGGGAGAAAAGACGGTATCAGGCACTGCTGTTGTCAGTTTGCCGTCTAGGGGCTAGTGTTTCGTTTTTAATGTTTGTTGCTTATTCCACTGACTTCGATAAAGCTCCATAAGAATAAAGCTATGCCCGTCCTTAACCAGGCGTCCATATTGAGTGAAGCCACATTTAGAAAAACACTGCTGTGCCCGTTTGTTAGAGTCCAGGGTCTTTAAGTAGATTCGCTTGAGATTTGTATTAAGGAAAATATAGCCTATCAAGGCATTTACAGCATTGCTACCATAGCCCTTATCCCAATAATTGCGGTTGCCAATCATGATGCCTATTTCAACTTCGTCTTTATTGTCATTGATGCCGTAATAGGCGCAGTTGCCAATATGATTACCGTCCCGAGTTTTGATAGCAAACTGGTGTTTTACTGACTGGCGATTGCGCAGCTGGCTGGTAAAGTGTAGTAGGTAATCTGGAAAACTGGTAGTCAGTGGTTGCGTGGCAGTCAGATAGGTTAGTTCTGTGTCTGTTTGCCAGGCATAGTCATCTGGGGCATCGGCTAAGCTCTTGTGACAAACGATGACTTTACTGCCGTTAATCATCTAGCTCCTCATAACTCAGCTCATAGAGCGATACTGGTTCTTCGGTCGTCTTCTTTTTGGCTCAATCCTCTGCCAAATATCATTCAAGAGTCCGAGTTGTTCTCGGTTCAGGTCTGATAGGTCAGCTAGCTTTGAGCTCAATAGTGGTTGGTTGCTGTCAGCCAGACCGGCAATGGTTTCCTCCACAGGCAGTATATTGTCTTCTATTATTCTATTCCTCTCCTTCCTCATCTTCTCCGCGTTCCCAGATGGGCTCAGTGAAGTAGTCTATGTACTCTTCCATAGCCTCAGCGGCTATCTGCTTCATTGCCTCTCTTGTTTCGCTGGCTAACTGAGACAATTCATCCGTGTCTATTTCAATATCCAGTATCTTGGTCAGTTTGTTTAATATGGCTAAGGCAGCTATTGGATTCTGCATTCGGGTGGCATATGTAGGCACTTCGCCCAGCAGACAGATGCCATCAATATCCCTTTTTTTGGCTACCCCAAGAAGCAGCCCATTTAATCCGGAAATCTGGAGGTTACCTCCCTGCACCAGATTATATTTCTCTAGCTCCCGGGCTACCTCTGTGCTGGTGCCCACTCCCCAGACTCTGGGTTGCTCAGTATGGTGGATTCGGGTCAGGGCGGCGGCGCAGGTATATACCTTATTTACCCGGAACCTCTGGCTGACATCCAGGACGCAATTAGCCATCTCATACTCCTTGGTGGCTGGTTGTGCCTCCCCGATGAATAGAATTATATCGCTAGCGCCGGCGCGGTTTTTCCAGTAATAGAACTTGCTCTGTGGGAACTGGGGTTCCTCTACAACATTTTTCTTGACCAGAACCCCGATAGGGCTAAAGAAGTATGATGCTTGTAGCTCAGCCAGCGGCTTGAACTCCAGTTTTTTAGCCAGGTAGGTGGCTACTATCATAGCCACATTGCTGATGCCAGGCCAAGCGGCTAGCATATTTGGCATATTTAGCTTGGGTCGGGCATAAATCTTTATTAAATCTTTGGTGTCAATTATGGTTTACCTCTATTAGTATTTATTGGCAGTTATCCCTTAACCGCCACCGAAAGGCTGGGGCAGTAGAGGGAGGGGCTGCTGAGGAAGCCATCTACCCATTTGGCATTATTACCAATGGCTGTAACCTCTTTAAGAACCTTATAGACATTACCGGAGACCATAGTATTTTTAACCCTACCTACTATTTTACCATTTTCCACTTTATAGCCCAAAAGGACATTGCCAGAGAAATCGCCACCCAGAATGTTTCCCTGCCCGGCTCCCATCAGATACTCAATAACCAGTCCCTCCTTTATATCAGCCAGCATGTCATCAAAAGAGGTATCCCCGGGCTTGATGATAAAGGCGCTTGGGGTGGGGGTGGGTAGTCCGCCACCGGGGCGGCTGCCATTGCCGGTGCTCTGGGTATCTGCCAGAGCGGCTGTTTGTAAATCGTAGAGGAAGTTAATCGGGATGCCGTTTTCTATAAGCGGGGTGCGCCTGCTGGCAACCCCTTCATCATCAAAGGGGCGGCTTCCCGGGTGGTAGGCTATGGTGGCATCATCCCAGAGCCATAGCTTTTTATCAAAGAACGGCTTACCCAGACTACTGCCTATCGATGATGCCCCCTCAAGGACTGTCTTGCCATTAAAGGCGGACATTAGAGATGGTATTAGTGCGCTCATAACACCGTTTGGAGTGAATATAACCGGTAGGGACCTACTGGGTACCGAAGCCCGCTCTCTAGCCCATTCCAGTTGCCTGAGGACTGTATCCGTTACTGCTTTGGTACTTGTTATGGGGTGGCAGGAGCTTTCGCTTTCACCGACAAAGAGCATATCGGTGCCCCGGATAAGGCTACCATCAACCCCCAGGCTGAAAATACTTTTAGTATAGTTTGCCTTGCTGCCGCTGGAATTTCTAATGCTGACAGAAACGGTATGCTTGGTCACCCCGGCTTCACAGACAATATCCGGTGTATGCCCCTTAACCGTGTTTATCATTTCTTCCCCGAGAGCAATCATTTGCTCAAGTGAGAGCGACTCAATTTTGGGGTCGTAGGTATCAATCTGTGGGTAGGTGGTTAGGGTGGGGAACTCAAACTTAGCCTGCATGCCAAACTGGGCGGTCTCTATACAGGTATCAACTAAACCCTTTGCATCATCCAGGTTGGTGGTGACACTATAACCAATCCTGCCCTTTTTGATAATACGCAGTGCTAAAATCTGGCTCTGCTTGCTCTGGATGTGTTTCAGGCGGTTGGCTTCAAACTGCACCGGGGTCTCTTCTGAAGAAACCAGAAATACCTCAGCTGCTTGGGCTACCTTTTTAGCTTGCTCAAGAATTTTCTCCATTACCTGCCTCCCACCAGACAGTGTTGGATGCGGATATGCGGACTGCCATTGGAAACGGGCAGGGGCATCTGCTCTCCCTTACCACAGCCACCACCCTGGTTCATTTCCAGGTCATTACCGATGGCATCTATGTTCTTCAGTGTGCTAAATACATTACCGCTAAGCACCACTGGACGCAATAGTTCAGCGACCTTGCCGTTGCGTATCATATAGGCTTCACCGGCGGAGAAGGTAAACATCTCCATACTGGTGGTGCCGCCATACCAGTTTCTGGCGTATATCCCCTCTTTGATATCGGCTATCATGTCATCAAATGTAACCGACACCGGCTCAATATAGGTGTTGGTCATACGGACGATAGGCGGGTAGCGATAGCTAACTGCTCTGGCATTGCCAGTCGTCTTTTCCTTCATCTTGGCTGCCGTCTCCCGGGAGTGGAGCCGGCCTACCAGTTTGCCCTCCCGGATGAGATAGGTTTTACTGGCGGGGGCACCTTCATCATCATACTTATAGCTGCCACGAAGTCCTGGTATAAGGGCACTGTCAACAATATTAAGCTCAGCACTACCAAACTCTTTACCCAGGGTCATAATTTGACGCAGTCTTTTATTTTCATAAACATAATCAGATTCAGACAAGTGGCCAAAAGCTTCGTGGACGAAAACTCCAGCCAGAACAGGGTCCAAGACAACGGTATATTCCCCTCCCTTTACCTGTGGTGCCGCTAAAAGCTCAACAGAACGCTTGGCCATTTCCGCCACCTGCTGGTGCAGATTCTGGATCTGGTTGAAATCCCCCCGGCTACCCAGGCTTAAATTTACCTGCTGCACCTCGCCGCCATCGGTGGCGATAGCCGCTAGACGCAGGGTGACATCCGCCCTCTCCTGCTCAATAAAGCTACCCGAAGAGCTGATGAATATTGAGCTTTTGTGGCTATCTCCATAGTTAATGACCGATGTCTGAAGCTTGGGGGTTTGCCAGATGATATCGTTATATTCATCCAGCAGTTGCTTCTTCTCAACTAGGGGTATTGCAATAGGATTTTTATCAATCCCGGCAGAAACTTTATCTGTTATCGGTGCCACCGATGCCAGCCGGCTTTTACCCCTGCCGGCAAGCCGGGCTTGCTTGATGGCTAGCTCTATTTTATTTGACAGCTCATCAAAGCTATTAAAGCTGATGAAGCCCCAGCCACCATTTACCAAGGCACGCACATTGCCCCCAATGGCAGTGCTTCTGCCAATAGACTCCAGCTTCTTACCCCAGTAGGTAATGTGGCTGGAGCTGGTTTGCTCAAGGTGAGCTTCTGTATAGTCGGCGTTACATACTTTAAGCACATTAGCTATCTGTTGGCCAATATCTTTAATTTTAATCAATAGTTTCCCCCATTATCTGAGATTTTGAGAGTCTAGTTAATCTAATAATATTTAGTCTAATAATATAGTAATGATGGTGTCAATTTATATTGGCTAAACGCTGGACTTCATTGACAAAGTGCTGGGATTATGATAACATTATTACACTTAAGTTGAACCTTAACAACTGAATAGCGGAAGGAAGTTTTTAGAGCGTAAGCTATTTTTATGTCTAGAGAGTTTGATCCTGGCTCAGGATAAACGCTGGCGGCGTGCATTATGCATGCAAGTCGAACGGTCCTTCGCAAGAAGGGCAGTGGCAAACGGGTGAGTAGCACGTAAGTAACCTGCCCCTAAGTGGGGAATAACCTCGGGAAACCGAGGCTAATACCGCATGTAGTGGTGGAGGTAAGGCTTCACCACCAAAGCCTTCGGGCGCTTGGGGAGGGGCTTGCGGCCGATTAGCTAGTTGGTAGGGTAACGGCTTACCAAGGTTACGATCGGTAGCTGGTCTGAGAGGATGGTCAGCCACACTGGGACTGAGACACGGCCC
>CAYGXW010000025.1:0-18510 GCA_964354125.1 uncultured Dehalococcoidales bacterium | reverse complement strand
CCCATTCCCATAGACCTGATAAGCATGTTTATGAAAAAGCCCTTAAAATAACCGGCAACAAAGGGCTGAATAGAAATATTTATAAGAGGCTTTCTATAATGGATAACCTGTGAGGCTGAATACAGGTTATCCATACAGCCTTCTCGCAGGGCTATCTTGACCCCTAGCTTTGCAGGGTAACATCACCGGCTGTGAGCTTTATCAGTCTGCCGTCTGAGCAACGCAGTAGTAGACTACCGTCTTTATCTACAGATTCTGCTACACCCTCATAGACTGCGTTGCCCGACCGGGCATGAATCTTCTTACCCAGTGTTTCCAGGTTATCCCGCCATTCCTGATAGACAGCCTTACCACTTTGCACTGTAACATATAACCTCTCAAATTCAACCAAGAGCCTTCTTATTATCTCCAGGCAAGATACCTCCCTTCCCAGTTCATGGGACAGGCTGGTAGCCGATAAAGATACCCCGGCAAGACAACAGGTTTCAAGATTTACATTTATGCCAATGCCAACAACAGCATAGTCAATACTGCTATCCCGTACCTCACTTTTAATTAAAATACCGCACACCTTCTTGCCATTAATCAGTACATCATTAGGCCACTTGATTCGTGCCCTTAATCCGGTTATTGCGGCAATAGTATGAAATACAGCTAATGAAGCCACCATAACAAGTGAAGGCAGATAGGTTATGTCGGGATATAGGATAATAGACAAGGCAACACAGCCCTTGGGTGATATCCAGAGACGCCCCATTCTTCCCTTGCCAGCAGTTTGTTCATCAGCAATGACCACCGTACCTTCTAATGCCCCCTGTAGGGCTTCTCTCTTGGCTACCTCCATGGTTGAAGGTATTTTTGAATAGTGGATTATTCTCTGGCCAATGAAACGGGTTCCTAAACCAACAGCAATAGAGACTTCTGATAAATCATCCTTCATATCTTAAGCTAATAATATCAAATATAAAACAATTGGGAAATCAACATCTGTCATAAGACAGATACTTCTTTGACTGTAGTAATGTAGGCACTCAATGAAGGGATAACCCTATTTAGGTGGTAAAAATTTGGTAATAACATCAATTACTTCTTGCAATTTGAAAGGCTTTTTTAAGTAGCCATCGGCACCAAATTGTTGACCGAGCTTTATATTTAGTTCATGGCCAATACCGGTAAGCATTACCACTGGTATATTCTTAAGTGTCGGGTCAGATTTAATGGCGTAGCAAGCCATATAGCCATCTATCTTGGGCATCATGATATCCATAAGAATAAGGTCTGGTTTCTGGGCACGAGCAATTCTTATTGCTTCTTCGCCATCACCTGCCCCAATGACATAATATTTTTTATCCAGCATACTGCACACCAGTGAGCGAATAGATGGTTCATCATCTGCGATGAGTATCTTCCTTCCGTCTATCTTATCCTCCATAGTAAATCCTTTGCCCGTTGATACCCTAAATTATCATCACCAACACTAGATACCCTTTTCCCAAGCCATTACTTTATCCGCTTTAAAGTTTCCCCAACTATATACCTCAACTCCCCGGGGGTGAATGGTTTCGGCATAAATGGTCTGCCGGTTCGCTCTAGAAAAGCTTGGGTATCCCTAGCCATTACATCCCCGGTAGTGAATATTATCCTATTAGCCATCTTTGGGATGTTATCAACAATATATTGATATAATTCCTTCCCATTCATTATCGGTGTCCTGATATCTATATAAATCAAGTCATATTCTCTTTCCTGCAGTTTATCCTCAGCCAGCTTACCATTGCCGACGATGTCTACCTTAAATCCTTCACTATTAAGGACTCTAAGGCAAATCTCACAAATCGCCGGTTCATCTTCAACTACTAATATTCGCTTTACATCGGTAGCGGAGTTTTTCATCATTCTTCTCCTTTATTACCATCCTTGCTAATAGGCAATTCTATAATGAAGCTGGCTCCTTTGCCTATTTCACTCCGGGCATATATCCTACCGCCATGTTCAGTAATTATCCCATGGCAAATGCTCAAGCCCAGCCCGGTGCCCTTGCCCACTTCCTTGGTGGTAAAGAAGGGGTCAAATATATGCCCCAGGTTTTCTTCTCTGATTCCAGGACCTTCATCAGTAAAAGTAATCCGGATGATATCCCTCTCCCTTTCGGTGGTGATGAGCAGAACACCTCCCCTATGCGCCTCACCCATAAAATACTCAGCGTTAATTACAATATTAAGAAAAACCTGCTGGAGCTGAAAACTATCAGCTAAGACCTCCGGCATATCAGAAGCAAGCCGTTTGACGACCTTTATATTGTTTACCTTTTGTTCATAGGCACGGAGTCCTAATACGCTGGCGATAATGCTATTTATATTTACCAACTGTTTTGACGGTGTGTGTTTACGGGCAAAGGTTAGCAGGTTCTTTACCACATTAGCCGCCCTCATCGCCTCATTATGTACAATGGCTATGTCCTCTCTTATTTCATTTGGGACGTCTCTCTCCAATAACAGCTCTGAGAAGCCGATAACACCGGTCAAGGGATTATTTAGCTCATGAGCAATACCCGATACCAGCTCACCGATAGAAGCCAGCCGGTCGGTGACAATGAGCTGCTCCTCCATCTTCTTGCGCTCGGTGATGTCTTTGGTAATGGCTATAAAGCCGAGCGGATTGCCAGCTGCATCCTTTAGTACACTGGCGCTTAGTCCCCCGGGAAACTCAGAGCCATCCGCCTTAAGTAGGGTGTATTCGATGTCTTTGACTGACCCCTGTTCCAGCGTCTTTCGCATATTCATCTTTGCCCTCTCATGGTCGCCGGCGGCAATTAACTCAAAGGGGCTCTTCCCGAGGAGGTCATCTTTGGAGCTGAACCCGTGCATCTCCACCGTTCTTTCATTGACTTCGGTAATAGCACCATTCAAATCAGTAACCGTAATTCCATCAGTCACAGACTTAAACATGAGACGCAGTTTTTCCTCTGACGCCTGTAGGGCTTCCTCTGCTCGCTTGCGTTCAGTAACATCCTCCATAATCCCATCAAAATATAATATTTTGCCCTCTTTATCTCTTATAGGGGTTTTGGTATCCGAGACCACTATTTTTGTTCCGTCCTTCTTCCTGAAGTTCAATTCCTTTGTGACTCCTCCTTCAGCCAAGGCCATTTCTTCTAAAACTGATTCTCTTTCCTCTGGGTTCATAAACAGGTCGCAAACATTTATCCTCAGTAGCTCTTCCCTGGAGTAGCCAGTAATCTCCTCCATAGCTGGATTTACTTCTAAGAACCTTCCAATGGCTCCCGGTGTGCTTCTAAATACCCCTAACCTGACATTTTTCACCAAACTTCTATACTTTTCTTCAGACTCTCGTAGCTCTTTCTCCATCCGCTTGTATTCGGCTTCTGATTGCTCAAGTTCGGCCACACGCCGGCGTAGAGAATCCAACTCCCCAACTAGCTGTTCTTTGGTTTTATCAGTATACTGCTTTAATTGCATCATAGAATTAGATTTTGACATATAGCACTTTTATAGCTCAATATTCGTCTATTGTCAATAGCATTTTCCAGTTTTAACAAGTTTTTTATTCTAATTTTATTCCTCTGCCAATATATACCCTTTATCTTACAAGAATACTAATAAACTTCTGGTAATACTCAGATATACCATAACCTATCCTTTCCACTCGTTATATCTCCATTTAGTACTTTTTGAGCTTACACTTTCGTAATCCGACTATAGTACCGACATATATTCACTGAACTAAGCCTTTTGACAATTCAAATAATTTATACTATCATTGTGTCTTGCCTTACATCTAAGCAAATTTATCTCCAACTGTATTAACAGGCACCTTCCAGAGGAGCGCAATTTATGTCTAGAACGATTGAAGAAATAAACGAGAAAATACAGCAGGGTAAAGTAGTAGTAGCCACAGCAGAAGAGATAATAGGCATCGTTAGGGAAAAGGGCGTAAAGCAGGCGGCAAAGGAAGTTGATGTGGTTACCACTGGCACCTTTGGCCCTATGTGCTCCTCTGGTGTTTACCTGAATATCGGGCACTCCAAACCACGAATAAAGCTCGGCGGTGGTCGGGTCTACCTAAATGATGTCCCGGCATATGCCGGCTTCGCTGCCGCAGATATATACATAGGTGCCGGTGCTCTTCCAGAAGACGACCCCAGAAACAAGATACACCCCGGCGCATTTAACTATGGCGGCGGTCATGTTATTGAAGAACTAGTAGCCGGCAAAGACATCTACCTAACAGCTAGTACTTATGGCACCAATTGCTATCCCAGGAAGTATCTTGAAACCTGGCTGAATATCAAAGAGCTCAACGAGGCAGTGCTATTTAACATCAGGAATGCCTACCAGAACTACAATGTAGCCGTTAACCTTTCGGATAAGACAATTTATACCTATATGGGCATACTAAAACCCAATCTGGGAAACGCCAACTATTGCAGTGCTGGACAGCTGTCCCCGCTCTTCAACGACCCATTTTATAAGACTATCGGCATTGGCACCAGGGTATTTCTGGGGGGCGGCACGGGTTTTGTTGCCTGGCAGGGCACCCAGCACAACCCGAATGTTCCCAGAACTGAGTCCGGCGTGCCCAAGAGACCAGCCGGGACGCTAGCCTTAATTGGTGATTTGAAGCAGATGAATCAAAGATGGCTGGTTGGTACCAGTATGATAGGCTACGGCGCCACCCTTACTGTTGGCATCGGCGTGCCCATCCCGATACTCTCTGAAGAAATCCTGAAATACGCCACCGTCACCGATGATGATATTCTGGCACCGGTGGTAGACTACTCAACAGCATACCCTCAGCTTAAACCAGATATACTGGCTGAAGTAAGCTATTCACAGCTAAAAAGTGGTAAAATAATGGTCAAGGGCAAAGAGGTGCCCACAGCTTCTCTATCCAGCTACCCGCGGGCGGTAGAGATTGCCATTACCTTAAAGGAATGGATTCAGAGCGGCAGGTTTTTATTAACTGAACCGGTGGCACCCATACCAGGCACAGAATCGGGTTATACCTTTAAACCACTTAAAGAAAGGCGTCCCAGAGAGGATTAGGAAATGTCATCTGCGAATATATATTACAATCTAAATAATGGAGTCAGGCAATGGTTGTCTCAAAGAGAATAGTGCTACATTTTCCCAGTCGTCTGGTAGACCAACCAATAGTCTACCGGTTAATCAAGGATTACGACCTTAGATTTAATATCCTTAAGGCGTCGGTTATTCCCGATGAGGAAGGCCTGATGGTTCTGGAGCTTACCGGTGAACAGGACAACTACGATAAGGGTATTAAATACCTTACCAAGACCGGGGTAAAAATCCAGTCACTGAGCCAGAATGTTACCCGCAACGAAGAAAGGTGCACCCATTGCGGCGCCTGCATAACCATCTGCCCGACGGATGCCTTTGAACTTGAGCCCAACACCAGGCGGGTCACCTTTTATAATGACCGATGCATCGCCTGTGAGCTATGTATTAAGGCTTGCCCGCCGAGAGCAATGGAACTGCACTTCTAACCTATGTACCAGCCAAGAACTTATCGCTACTGGGTTCAAGGCAAGGACCTGGTCTCCTTTAATGTAGTGGTAAAGGAGACTGACCTGTATATTCGTGCTTCGTCCAATCTTGAAATCATTGCCCATAAGCTGGTAGTCAAATATCGCAGTCTTTTAGAGAGATATATTGAGCGGCAGCCGGCATTTGCCACTTCGCTGGAACCCCTATCCGTAACCAAAGGGGCACCGCAGATTGTTAGAGATATGGCTGATTCAGCCCGAAAGGCTGGCGTCGGTCCCATGGCTTCAGTAGCCGGTGCCATAGCCCAATTTGTTGGCGAGGAATTACTAGCTTTATCACCGGAGGTAATCATAGAAAATGGCGGTGACATATATCTAAAGAGCTCAAGGGATAGGGTAATCGGCATCTATGCTGGCAGTTCCCCTCTAAGTGGTAAAATAGGCCTGGAAATTAAAGGTAAAGATACACCTCTGTCAGTCTGCACTTCATCGGGAACAGTGGGGCACTCATTGAGTTTTGGCAAGGCTGATGCCGCAGTCGCTGTCGCCAAATCAGCCACCTTGGCTGATGCCGCGGCTACAGCCATAGGTAATAAAGTCAGCCAGCCTGATGATATCCCGGCCGGGATTGCCTTCGCCCGGAATATAAAAGGACTGCTTGGAGTAATTATCATCATAGATGACAAAATAGGCATCTGGGGCAAGCTCAAGATATGCCAGTCATAGATGACAAAATAGGCATCTGGGGCAAGCTCAAGATATGCCAGATGAGTGCCTGAAATTATAGTCTTGACGCAGAGAACAGCCAATACCTATAATTCCTGTAGTCAATAATAGCCATTCATGGGGGGTTATATTGGATAATCTCAGCCGGGTAGTGCCTGCCATACTTACTGATGAGCCTAAAGCCCTGGAGAATATGGTACACCAGGCTGAGAGCTTTGCCGACTGGGTACAGTTTGATATTATGGATGGCAGGTTTGTGCCTTCAAGAAGCATAAATTATGAGCACCTGGCAAGACTACAAGTGAAGTTTGGCTGGGAAGCCCACCTTATGGTTAAAAACCCGGAGAACTACCTGGAGGGTTTTAAAAAGGCAGGGGCAAAGAAGGTAATTTTCCACTATGAAGCTACCAATTCGCCACAGGAGGTTATTTTAAAAGCTAGAAGGCTTGGGCTCGGGGTTGGTTTGGCTATTAATCCTGATACTCCTGTATCTGCTATTTTACCGCTAACAGATAAAGTTGACAGTGTGCTCTTTCTATCTGTTTACCCCGGCTTTTATGGCAAGGAGTTCATACCCGAGGTACTTGACAAGATAAGGGAATTTAAAAGCCTATACCCCGGTATGAAAACAGGTATAGATGGTGGTATTAAGGAGAGTAATATTACCCAGGTTGCCCGAGCCGGTGTTGATTTTATTTATATTGGCAGTGCCATATTTCACCAGAAAAACCCGGCTGATAGCTACCGCCGTCTTTCAGCTCTGGCTAAAGAAGCCTCAGCCTCTCTTTAACAGCCTTTCAGCCTCATCAGACACTCGCCTAGCAGTCAAGCCGTAATGCTCATAGATTACCTTGCCCGGTGCCGATGCCCCGAAGCAGTCAATGCCAATAGTGATACCCTCACTGCCTATATATCTCTCCCAGCCCAGTGTTACACCGGCTTCAATAGAAACACGCGCCTTTAGAGCGGGTAATAGAACGCTATTGCGATACTCTTCTGGCTGGGCATCAAACAACTCCCAGGAAGGTAATGAGACGACACGGGCATTAATACCCTTCACCATAAGCAGCTTACCTGCCTCTAAGGCAATGTGTACTTCAGAGCCGGTGCCAATAAGAATAACCTCCGGGGATGGTGTTGCCTGCCACAGAATGTAGCCACCGCGCTGTACTCCGCTGGCTGGGGCTAATGATTTTCTGTCCAATACCGGTAACCTCTGACGCGTTAAAATCAGGGCTGTTGGTCCCTCACGACGCTTCAAGGCTATCTTCCAGGCTTCTATCGTCTCAGTGGCATCTGCCGGACGGATAACAGTCAGGTTGGGTATCACCCTAAGCCCGGCTAAATGCTCTATAGGCTGGTGGGTTGGCCCGTCCTCACCTAGACCAACTGAATCGTGGGTAAAGATATAGATAACCCTTAGTCCCATCATTGCCGCCAGACGCACCGGTGGTCGCATATAGTCATAAAAAATAAGGAAGGTTGCCGTGTATGGGATAATACCTCCATGGAGAGCCATACCACTGGCTATAGCCCCCATAGCATGCTCCCTGACACCGAAGTGCAGGTTATGCCCGCAGTAATCACCATAGCCGAAGTGCCCCTTCCCCTCCAGAATGGTCTTGGTGGAAGGAGCCAAATCTGCCGAGCCGCCAATCAGAGCATGGACTCTTGGTGAAATGGCATTCATTACCCGCCCTGAGGCTTCCCGTGTAGCCATAGTTTTATCTTCACACTGGAATAAACCTTCTAAATCACTATCCCACCCGTCTGGCAGTTCTCCACTTAGATCCTTCTCCAGCTTCTTAGCCTCTTCAGGATAGGCTTTACGATACGCCTTAAGCCTATCCTGCCACTCTTCCTGCTGCCGCCTGCCCCGTTCCTGTGCCTGGCGAAGGTGGCTCAATACTTCATCCGGTATAGTGAAAGGCTCTTGATACTGCCAGCCAAGCTGTTCTTTGGCCAGAGAAACCTCGTCTTCACCCAGCGGTTCACCATGGGCGGCACCGGTGCCCGCCTTATTGGGACTGCCATAGCCGATAATAGTTTTACAGATTATCAGGCTGGGGCGGTTTTTCTCATTCTGGGCGACGCGGATTGCCGAGTCTACAGAAGCCGCATCCATACCATCTATAGGACCGATGACATGCCAGCCGTAAGCCCTAAACCTCTGCCCCACATCTTCAGTAAAGGTAATATCAGTGTTACCCTCAATAGAGATACCATTATCATCATACAGATAGATGAGCTTACCCAGCCGCAGTGTTCCCGCCAGCGATGCCGCCTCCGAAGAAACACCTTCCATCATGTCACCATCTGAACAAATAGCATAGGTGTAATGGTTGATAATCCCATGCCCGGGGCGGTTATAATGCCCTGCCAGCCACTGCTCGGCAATAGCCATGCCCACCCCGTTAGCAAATCCCTGCCCCAGTGGCCCTGTGGTTGCCTCAACACCAGGGGCAAGCCCATACTCCGGATGGCCGGGTGTCTTACTTCCCCACTGCCGAAACCTCTTTATCTCTTCAAGCGATAGGTCATAACCTGTCAGGTAGAGAAGTGAATAAAGCATAGCCGAGGCGTGACCCGCTGAGAGAACAAATCGGTCCCTGTCTGGCCAGTCTGGGTCGTTTGGGTTGTGTTTAAGGAAACGTTGCCACAGCACATAAGCCATCGTTGCCACCCCCATGGGCATTCCCGGGTGGCCCGAGTTTGCCTTCTGCACCGCATCTATCGCCAGAAAGCGGATAGTATTAATACAAAGCTCATCAAACCTATCGTTACTCAATATTTACACTCCGGATAATTGCCCTTATCCAAAAATCATATAATCTTGAAGATTTTTTAATCTAAGAAATTCTATACCACCACCTATTCTTTTTCAAATATTGAGCCTCCCCACTTGATGATTTGACACAGATAGATTAGAATAATAAAAATTAATTTATATAGATGCGATAAATAATCTTTAAATAAACTATTTATTTTGGTGTTTTATGAATCTGGACTACTTAAAAACCTATATTGAATTAATCAAGCTCGGTAGTTTTTCGGAGGTAGCCAAGAAGCTATCCCTCAGCCAGCCAGCGATATCCTTTCAAATACAGAAGCTGGAGCAGGACCTCAGTGCTCGTCTTTTAAACAGAAGCCAGAAAAAAATCACCATGACCGATGCCGGCAAACGACTGCTTAAATTTGCCGAGACGGTAACCAATGAGACCAGTAATCTCTTTAATGACCTTGACAAATTGAGACAGGAGGTGACCGGAGAGCTAGCTATTGCCGCCAGCACCATCCCCAGTGAATTCCTGCTACCCCCAATTCTTGGTGAATTCATGACGCTTCACCCGGCGGTAAGAGCTAGGGTAGAAACCCATAACTCCCTTACCATTATAGCCGGAGTGCAGGATGGTACCTACGAAGTGGGCTTCTGTGGCACGATACCACCGGAGAATCACGGACTGGAATCATTCAAGGTGGCAGAAGATGAAATTGTCCTAATTGTATTCCCGGAACACCCGTTTATCAGAAAGAAACAGATATCCTTTGCCGAACTGGAAGGAGAGTCCCTTATCTTCCGGGAAGCAACCTCAGGCACACAGAAAAGCCTAGAAGCACTACTGTCGGAAGCCGGCTTTGACCCCCAAAGATTAACTCCACGCCTAATACTAGGTAATACAGAAGCTATAGTCTCGGCGGTAGAGGCAAAGGTAGGAATTGCCTTTGTCCCCAGTCTGGCAATCAAAAAGAGCATCAGCCTAGGGTTGGTTCATCAACTCAAAGTGAATGAGTTGCAACTACGACGAGACTTTTACTGCATTTACTACAAAGAAAGGTTAGTGTCCCGGCTGCTCAATGAATTCCTGGCTTTCGTCCAGATGAAGACATCTATCAATGAAAAGGCAAAGGTTTAGAGAGATTACTGATTTTCAGAAGTTATGTCACCCTAGTGTTTGGTGTCTTTATCTGTTCCTGCTCTCATATCCAGTCTTCTGGGATGAGTTGGCTGAATAATATTACAGAAGATTTCCACCATCTCGGGGTCAAACTGTGTCCCGGTACAGCGCCTCAACTCATTAATAGCTTCCTCCATTGATAGTTGCTCACGATAAGGCCGCGGCGAAGTCATGGCATCGTAAGCATCAGCCACAGCCAAGATACGTGATTCAAACGGGATTTGGTCACCCTTTAAACCGGTAGGATAGCCACTGCCGTCATAGTGTTCGTGGTGATGCATTATGGCTGGCAAACAGTTAACCAAATCAATCACATGCCTTAGTATTTCCACTCCGAGCTTAGGATGACCCTTTATTGGCTTCCAATCGTCTTCGGTTAGGGGCTCCTTTTTATTCAGGATAGAATCAGGTACACCGACTTTACCAATGTCATGTAATAAACTAGCGGCGCGTATAGTAGTTATTTTGTCCTGGGGTAAACTAAGCGCCTCTGATATTGCCACTGCATACTCACTAACCTTTCTGGAATGCCCATAGGTATAACTATCCTTAGCATCAACAGTAGCCGCCAAAGCATAGATTATACTCAACGCCCTTGGTCGTGCCTCAAGCTCAATGCCAATAAGGGAAGAGTCTGGCTTCAGGACATCAGATGATAGACAGGTCCGATTCCTGCCCGTTTGTTTAGCCCGGTAGAGTGCCGCATCCGCCAAGCCAATGATTTCTTCTTTCATAACACCATCGTTTGGCCAGTTACCCACACCCAAGCTGGCAGTTATTGGCATTGCCCGGGAGCTGGTCTTTGATTCTATTGTCTTACGAATACGCTCGGCTACCTTGTAAGCATCATCAAGACGTGCCTCAGGTAGTATAACGCTAAACTCCTCACCACCATAACGAAATGCCAGGTCTATGCTTCTTATAGAGCTTTCAATATACCTTCCTACCTTCCTCAGTACCTGGTCTCCAGCCAGATGGCCATAGATATCGTTATAAGCCTTAAAAAGGTCTATGTCCAGCATAATTAAGGAGAATGTACCGCCAAAACGAGAACCCCGGGCGATTTCTTGCTCTATACGCTCGTGGAAGCTGCGGTGGTTATAAAGCCCGGTCAGCTCATCAGTATTGGCTCTTGTTTTAGCCTGATGATAGAGTCGGGCATTTTCTATCATAATACCGGCTTGATTAGCAATATTAGTTACCAACTGCATGTCCTCATGAGAATATGGTCCATCTGACTGCTTTTTACCCAAGCCTAAAATACCAATCAGCTTATCTCGACTCTTAAAGGGATACAGTAGCCCTAGCCCAGACTTGGCCAGTTGCTCCCTTTCTTCCTGCCATAGCCCCTTTAATTCTGGAATGTCATCTATCTTCCCTAAATGAAGAGGGTTACCCCACTTATCCAGCCAGGCTACAATAGGGCTGTCGGGGTTAAAGCTAATGGCATTGTCTTGCTTATCTTTAGGCTCAGGATAGGCATGCTGAACGGTAAAGTCTCCGCTGTCACTATCCTGAAATAGCAATATGCTTTGAGTAATGCTCAATGCATTAGTCATCGCTGGCAACATCTCTTTAGCTAGCGCATCCAGGTCAAGGATGTTGCCCATTTTACTACCAAAGCTAAGCAATGCCTGACGGGAATCATAGGTTTGGCGGTAAAAGAGGCGTTCAATGCCCCCCCCAACCAAGCCTACTAATGGACGAGTTATGTAGAGTAGTAATAAAGCTATCAGGGTGGTAATTAGTATAGTTGTGTATTCCGGCTGCTTGCTGAAGAATTCAGTACCATAGATTACGATGACCGCAATTATGCTAGTAAGAACTCCGGTCAAGATGAAGTATGTCAGCCCTCTCCGCGCCACAAGTCTGATGTTAAGAAGCTGAAATCTCAGTATGGCATAGCTGATTATTAAGGCATTAAGTAGGGCACCAAAATGGTCAGTGGGTAAAAGGGCTAGAAACGGCACACTGACATTAACACCAGACCATACCGCATATATGCCCAAGCCCATCATTAAGTACATTGTTCTATTGCGGTCAACGGGGTCTGCTGACCTACGATATCTCTGCAATAGCATCCACATGGTGCTAAAAAATATAGGTAGGAGGATAGCGGATGTAACTGCAATCCAGTAGCCGACATCGTGGTACAGGTAACCATCAATAATGTAAGCGTCCTTAACAACGTCACCTCTGAGAGCAAAAACCAATATTGTTATGATAGCTGCATATCCGACATATACGCCGATTCCAGCCGGTTTGCTATTGTACGCCCTGACAAAATGGTAGTAGGCAATCATTGTCCACGCGGCTGCGGCGAATAACACTCCATTCCAGAAGATTAGAGCTTGTTTAGAAGCATAGGGGTTATAGGTAAGCATGAAAGAGGTGAAACTCCACATCGCGGCGGCTAGAAGGAATAACGAGAAAATCCTGTTTACCGGCCTTCTAGCTTGCAGTAAAACTAGCACGAGCAGTGTAGTATAGGCTACACAGCTTACCAACGGTATTACGGCCCATAGATTCATTTAGATACGCCTCTTCCAAAGCTCAAATTAGTATTGGAACTATACATAAACTAGCACTTTTAGGCATTATCTACTATCCTCTTATGTCTGTCAAGCAGGCAGGTAGGACTATGGTACTAGAGTGAGGGCATCTTACTCAACCTAGAGGGAGGTTCGTTTACCTGACAAAATAGGCCCCCTCCGTAAATGAAGGAGGCCTATTATATATTAATCTAAATAATCTATCATCTCTGAACTGATGTTGGTCGGCGTTCTCCACTGCTAGGTACAGCTACCTCGCGCGAGCCCTTAATCAAGAAGTCTAATATGCTATCCGACGGGTTCATATGCGGAACTTTTAAGCGAGCTAGGTCGGCACCAGCTGCCTGCTGCTTTAGCCTATAAGCTTGGAAGGCATTTTCAGGAAGCAAGGTAACCTCTAACGGCTTCAGACTAGTAAATGACTCTAGATTGGCGTAGTCTTTATCCAGCTCTTTGAGCTGTTGATGAATAGCGAGCGCGACCCCTTTTTCACTTTGGTGGCTATTTCCCTCAAGTTCCAGGTATATGTGTAACTTTTGTTGCTCCTTAACCTCCTTACGCACCGTCCAGTCCTTGCAGGCTACCCCTGATTTTTCTATAGCCTGCCAGATGATGCGCTCGGTTAATCGGGTAAAACCAGCGATGTCAATCAGGTCATCAACACGTGAGTGGAATTCCATCTGGGGGATGTCTATATTTAGTTGTTCGTTACGGAGCGAGGTTATCTTAATCATGTCACCATTTCTATATCTAACCAAGGCTCCACCGTGAAAGTTAGTTATAACCAGTTCATAGTTCTCACCGGCTCTTACCTCATCAAGGAGAAGAGTTTTTGGTTGGTACTCAGGGTTTTCTCTTAATTTAAGGCTATCTTCCTCGGGGATAAACTCAAGGAAGTTGAGATGGGGCAGGAAGGTCATTCCCTGATAATCCCAGGTCTGCACAGCCACTACTATAGCCTCGGTGAAGGCGTAAATATTCAGTGGATATCGCCCCCACATTTCCTTGATTTTATCTCTAAAGATAGTGGTATCTGTACCGCCACCTATCACGCCCTTCAGCGACCATACATCCTTGGGCAACATCGGTCGGCGAGCTACTTTACTTCTCATATACCCCCTTACCAGCCGCAATAAAGCCTTAGGTCTACGCAGAAAGGGTTTGATATCCATACTGCCACTCCCCTGGCTAAAACGCTCGCCCATGGCTACCAGTAAGCTGGCTATGGCTCCGCACACGTCCATTCCCTCAAGTAAAGCTAGCTTAAAGCCTTGCTTCACCGAGTCAGAAAACCCCATTTTCTCTCCCTCATCCAATGTCGGCAGGAAATCTAGCAGGCCTTCTTCATCTACTCTACGGCCACCTACGCCGGAGAGATAGGGTGCCGGGGCCAAGGCATAGAGATACTTATCGTGTTTCCTCAGGACAATATCCCCTCTTTTTTTACAGCTACTAAAAAATAGGGATGAGAGCAAGGCTGGCCCCATCTCACGATACTGCCTGCCGGTGAGCGGGACCCACTTAAAGGGATACTCACCAGACCTGCCCGAGGTGTGCATCCAGGTTATTGGCTTCTCGGGCAGTATATCCAGCCTCCGCTTCAAGAGATAGGGGGCATAGTCAACATAGTTGGTCAGGGGGACAAGCTCACGGAACTCCTCTACACTTTCAGGCCTGGCCCCATTCATAACCCTCTGTCCCAGTTGGCACTCCTTTAATAGCTCCAACTGCTCCAACAACAATCGCCGCTGTATCCTCATAAAATCCTCCAGGCTCAGGTCAATAAAGCCGCAGCACCTGTCCCATATCTCCCCAGTTTTACCCTGTTTAAGCAGTTCACCTAATGTACTCATTTTGTCTAACCTCCTTTGTTTATTATTGTTTGTTTTTTCTTGCCTAAAGTAGTTCATAAAGACAGCCATACTCCTCCGGTTTGGTATGAGCATAGGTGTTTCCTGCTGGTATTGTTCATACCCGGGAAACATCCTAGTAAAGATGAACTTATCCTGAATAACCACCAAGATTATGTCCAGTAAAATCCATATCGGTGCCGCAACCAGCAATAAATTTGACCCGGAAACCAGAATTAGGGATAGCAGGAGGAGAGCGAAGCAGTGAACCCATGGGTGGCGGACAAGTGCATAGAGCCCCGTTTTTACCAACCTGTCGCCGGCACCACGAGCAACATAGGTCTTGATAAAGGGAAGATTGATGAATAGAGAGTATATAAGCATAACTATGGAAGCCACCAGTATTAGCCAGCCGAGCCAGATAGACCAAACTGGTAGCGACAGTCTCTCCGATATAAGACAGGCCATAACAATGGAATAAGCCAAAAAGCCGCTTCCGGCTAGCCAGATGATAGGCTTTAAAAGCAGAACCCTTTTCAGGGAGAAAAAATCAAACAGATGTATTACCAAGAAACCCAGTGTGCCTAATGCTATATATCCCACAAAATCCCCCGCTTTTTACTAGATGTTATTTTGCCAAATGGCGAATTTCCTTGACTATGACACTTTATGCTGAAGATGGGAAGGTTTTGTATACTAGAACAATGTTCTATTAAAGCTGGGGTAAATAAAAAACCTCTCTTTTGAAGGAGAGGGTTTATAATTTTTGATATTAAACTTTATCTAAAGGAACAACTAGTCAGTAAATTACTTCCATTTAATCTTAACTTCGCCACCTTCATCTTCAAAGGCTAGGTTTTCCTCCAGCCCCTGAAGCTTGCTGGTTATCTCTTTCATCTCACTACTTGGTGATTGTTTACCCAGCTCAAGTCCATAGCCAATAAAGAAGTCAAGGAAGTTCTTAAGGAGTTTCCTGGTGTCCTGCTGGAAAGCCTCAATATCCTCTTTCTTGGCAAACTTTTTCTCCTTGGATTCTTCTCTCAGGAGAATTGCCTTAATATCTTTTTTTATAGATTCAATCTCTTCCCTAGTTATATCTCCCTGCTTCTTGTCTTCCCCTTGCAGCCGACCTTCAATCAGGAAGTCAATAAATTCAGCCTGGCTTAAATCACCACGGTTGGCATCGATTTTCTTTACAATCTCTTCGGGCACTATTAGCATTCTCTTTCCCGACATCAAACTCCCCTTTTAATCTACACCTATTGCCAATAATTAAGTCCTTATTATATTAACTAACCCACTTCTTAATGGCACCAGACCTTCTTTGCTTTCTTGACTAATAGCCTAAAGGTCCTCCGGCTCCTTAAGCTCAAGCGTCTCCATGATGGCATCTATACTCCTTAGTATCCTAAGCCCCTTTTTGGTTACTCTATAAGTTACAGATGGGTTGCCTAGCGTCACCTTATCAATCAACTTGCGTTCCAGCATAAAGTTGAGATACTTCTGTAGCTGGAAATAGCTCATATTAGCGCTATACATTATCTCAGTCTTGCCGGCTTCACCAAGCCTGAGCATATCAGCCATTATTTCCAAACTGGTTCTTCTACGGTCTAATCTCATCCTTACCCCCTGACTATTATACTAGTACTATTATACTATGCCTGTCAAGAGGGGATATTAAGGAATTTACCAACCGTCACCATAGACCTAGAATAAACCAAGATACCAATCAAGAATATAGCTCCCCCAGAGCAGGGTAGCTATGGTACCCAGGGAAAGAAACGGCCCAAAGGGGATGCTCTGCTTGCGGCTTTTAGCCTTAGTTAATATCAGAACCCAGGATATTAAACCACCTGAAACTACTGCCAGGAACAGGGCAACAAATACGAGAGGAAAGCCGGTAACAAGCCCTATCAAAGCCGCCATTTTCACATCCCCCCAGCCCATCCCGCCCCGAGAAACGACAGTAATCAATAAGAATAACCCCAGCCCGATGGCACCGCCGATGGCGGCACTTCTGATTTCGGGTACAACATTCAAGCTATCGGGTATCACACTAAAGACTATATTGATAGTCAGGGCAACTATAATGCCAGGGTATACCAGCTTATTGGGCAGAATATGATGCTCAAGGTCAATGACCATAAGAATAAGAAACAGGCAGCAATAGAAGGTGATAACAGCCAGTTCAATACTAAAACCATAGTGCCAGAATAGATAGGCGAAAAGAGCCCCGGTGCCTATTTCCACCCAGAGCAGGCGCTTCGGTATTTGAACCTGACAGTATCGGCAACGACCCCGTAGCCATATATAGCTTAAAACGGGAATATTCTCTTTAAGCGACAGACGTTTTCGACAAGAGGCACAGTGAGAGGCTGGCAAAATAAGGGATTCGTTGGCCGGCAGACGGTCAATACAGACATTGAGAAAGCTACCTATAGCCATCCCCAGCAAGGCGAAGGCGGCTATCCAGATACCTTCCATAGGTATTTATTTTGACCTGTTTTTCGGCTTTAGTCAACAGGAGGTTAAAAAAATCGCTTTCCAGCTTGCTTATACTGTATTGACTTTGGCAATTCAGCAATCTATACTACAGCTAGCTATCAGGTTAGAGGCAGAAAATGGTTGATACAGACAATCCACAAAAAGAAATACAGCAAATCGCAAAGTTTCTTTCCAGTAGAAAGTCTATGAAACTGCTGGCTGAAATGTTGGAAGGTAATATTATTGATATTCGCCCACAGCTTGATTTCACCAGTGAACTGGGCTTTACCTACCCAAATGTGGAAAAGGTATTAGAGGTTAAAAGTAGAGAAGTAGTGCCCATTCTGGAATCACTGGTTAACGAAGGTATCCTTGAGAAGAAATTCTTTGATAGACTACTTAGCTGCCCTCAGTGTCACTCAATAAATTTAAGACCAATCCTGTATTGCCCCAAGTGCGGTGCCGGCAATGTCGAGCGCGGTAGAATCATGGAACACCTTGTCTGCAACTACATAGGTCTTGAAGACGAGTTTATAACAGATGGCAATTTTATGTGCCCTAAATGCCACCAGGTGCTCAAAGCTGTTGACAGCGACTATCGCAGCCTGGGATTGCTCTACAAGTGCCAGGAATGTATGGAGGTCATTGGTATGCCTCGTATAAAGTGGCACTGCCTGAAGTGTCTTACCATAACCGCTGAGGATAAGATTAACAAGACAGACATCTATCACTACTGGTTAAATGAAGCCAAGAGGAGCCTGATTGATTTTGAACTCAAGCCCAAGCCCCAGCTGATAAAATTCTTAAAGCAGCGCGGCTATGAAGTAGTTGAAAACGCTACCGTAAAGGGGAGGTCGGGGGCAGACCATAGGATAGACCTGCTGGCTACCAAGGATGATGGTATCGTTACGTATACCTTAGCTATCGGTATCAAGGTGGCTGGGGATAAAATAGAGCTGGGAGAGATTTTTGACTTTGATGATAAAGCCTATGACATCGGCATACACGATAAGATTCTGGTTGTTGTGCCGGAGCTGGGGCGGGAAGCGGAGAAGTTCGCCAGCCAGCAAAGGATAAAGGTGCTTGAGGTCAGAGACCTGGATACAGTTCTGGCTGGTAGTGCCCCTGAGTCAACAAAGAAAAAAGCGAAGGAACCATTTGAGTTCAAGTCCAAGTCACAGCTTATAGAATATCTGCAGCAATACGGCTATGAAGTAAAGGAAAAGGCCAAGGTCAAAGGTAAATCGGGCGCCAACCATACTATAGATATACTGGCTACCAAAGATGATGGCATCATTACCCATCATATTGCCATTGGCATTGAGGAGGCTAAGGAGCCTGTATCTCTGGACAGGATATTTGACTTTGATGATAAAGCCTATGATATCGGTATTTTAGATAAGGCTTTTATTGCC
>CAYGXW010000024.1:0-19130 GCA_964354125.1 uncultured Dehalococcoidales bacterium | reverse complement strand
TGAGTGTGATTAAGGCTGATATCGGTGGTTATGTGGGGCACTCTGAATCTCACCCGGACATCTTAGCACAGGCTACAAGATCCCTCGCTAAAGCTAAGCAGTCAGGGCTACTGGTTGACTATTATGTGACTAAATGCGGCGATGACCTCCAACTCATCATGACCCACGAAATGGGTGAGGAAAACGAGAAAATTCATAAGCTAGCCTGGGACACCTTTGTTGAAGGCACTAAGTTAGCCAAAGCGTTAAAGCTTTATGGTGCCGGCCAGGACCTACTAGCTGATGCCTTTTCAGGCAATGTCAAGGGGATGGGCCCAGGCGTAGCGGAAATGGTGATCGAGGAGCGAAAGTCAGAGCCGATTATTATCTTTATGGCAGACAAGACTTCAGCTGGCTCCTGGAATATGCCACTATATAAGATGTTTGCTGACCCGTTTAACACCATTGGGCTGGTTATCACCTCTAATATGCATAAGGGTTTTGCCTTCGATGTACACGATGTTAAAGAGCATAAGAAGATAACCTTTAACGCGCCGGAAGAGATATATGACCTCCTGGTTTTCATTGGCGCTCCGTCACGTTATGCGGTAAAGGCAGTCTATAGTCGAGAGACCAATGAAATAGCGTCCGTATCCTCGACTCAGAGGCTATCACTAATTGCTGGTCGGTACGTGGGTAAGGATGACCCGGTGTGTATTGTCCGTACTCAGGGAATATTTCCGGCAGTGGGTGAGGTACTAGAGCCATTCACCCTACCCCATCTAGTCGAAGGGTGGATGCGGGGTTCGCATCACGGCCCCCTTATGCCGGTGTCTACACCAGATAGTACTCCCACTCGTTTTGATGGACCGCCCAGAACAACGGCGGCTGGTTTCCAGCTAGCTGATGGTAAGTTAGTGGGACCACGCGATATGTTTGCGGACAAGTCATTTGATTTAGCCCGTCAGCAGGCCAACGAAATTGCTAATTACATGCGCCGGCACGGGCCATTCGAGCCGCACCGTTTACCCTTGGAGGAGATGGAGTATACTACCATGCCTGAAGTAGCGAAAAAACTAGAGGGCCGGTTTACTCACCTAGATTAGTAGGGGATAGTGAGGGCGGTTGAGAAACACCTCCGATATTAAGATAGGCATAGTTTAATCAGACTCACGGCGAGCACCACTGGTGTAATAAGGACCATGATGAAAGGTATAAATGAAGCCACTTATCACGTGCTATATGCATTTAATAAGGTGGATATAAGAACATATATGCCATTTTATTGTGTCAGGAGGGGCCGATTATGAGATTGATAATATCAGATGCGGAAAGATGCATTGGTTGCCAGAGTTGCATGTTTGCCTGTGCCAGGAGACAGGATGATATTGGATTAGCGGAAACTTGCATAGGTGTGAGATCTGTTGGTGGTATGGAACGAGGGTTTATTGTGGTTGTTTGTAGGGCCTGTGATGATCCACCATGTGTTAAAGTGTGCCCTACAGATGCACTGAAACGCAGAGCCAATGGGGGGGTACGCCTTAATAGTTCCAAATGCATTGGTTGTGGCCATTGCCGCGATGCTTGCCTTATAGGAGCGATTTTCTGGGATGACGAGATTAATAAGCCGATGATTTGTATTCACTGTGGTTATTGCGTCAATTACTGTCCTCATGGAGTGTTGAGATTAGGAGATAAGGAGGCATCCGGACATGTTAGTGCATGATACTCTGGCCAATATCCTCTATATTGATCTATCTAAAAAAAGTTATTGGATATTGAATAGGCAAGAGCTTTTTGAAAAATACATAGGGGGTACCGGTGTTGCTATTCAGCTTCTTAAAGAGGAGTGCGCCAAAGGCTGCGATGCTCTAAGTGATGAAAATCCAATTATATTCGCAGTTGGTCCACTGACTGGGCTCTTCCCCCTCGCCTCCAAAACCGTGGCCATGTTCAAGTCGCCTCACACTGGCGATTTGGGTGAGAGTCACTGCGGTGGACGAAGTGCTATTGCCATCCGAATGGCGGGATATGGTGCCATTGTAATTAGAGGTGTTAGCGACATCCCGGTTTACTTGGCTATTCATGGTAGCAAAGTTTATTTCCGAGATGCCTCTTCCCTTTGGGGAATGGAAAATAGCTTCACCGTAGGGCGTATCATCAGGGAGAATGAGCCAGGGGCAGGTTTGAGGACAATTATGCGTATCGGTGGAGCAGGCGAAAAGCTAGTATCATACGCGTGTGTAACCACAGAAACTTATCGACACTTCGGTAGGCTGGGATTGGGAGCAGTTTTTGGGAGCAAGAAACTAAAGGGCGTGGTGATATCGGGTAAACACTCCTTACCTGTAAGTGACAGGAAAAAGTATCGTGAGGTCTATGATGAAATATATCAAAAGGCAGTGGCTTCACCGGTAATGAAGAAGTATCATGATCTAGGCACTGCCGAAAATATTATGCCTTTGAACAAGCTTGGCGGGTTTCCCGCAAGAAATCTCAAGGAGGCGAGATTTGAGGGAGCATCAGCTATATCCGGTGAGACATTTGCTGAACAGTATTTAGGCAGACGACTAGCCTGTTCTCACTGCCCTGTAGGTTGTATACATATTGCGGCACTGCGGGAACCTTATGCGGATGAGGAATACTTTTACAAAACCCATATGATTTCTTATGACTACGAACCTATCTATGCTTTGGGTTCTATGCTGGGAGTATCTGATGCCAGAGGCTTCTTAAGATTGATGGAACAGGTCGAAATATTTGGACTGGATGCGATTAGCACTGGGGTTGTTCTGGCCTGGGCAACAGAAGCCCAGGAAAGTGGTATCATCTCAGATAAAGAAACAATGGGCCTCAAGTTTAGTTGGGGAGACTACTATACCTACATGCATGCGGTACAATTCATTACCAGGCAACCGAACGAATTCTATAAAGCTCTGGCACGCGGAGTTGAATATGCGTCCTCCTTATATGGAGGAGAGGATTACGCTCTGGCTTTTGGCGGAAATGAGATGCCTGGCTATCATACTGGACCTGCCACGCATATTGGAGTTCTGATTGGCACAAGACATAGTCACTTGGACAACGCCGGTTATAGTCTTGATCAGAAAGTGAGTATCAGAGAGAAAATTAGCTCGGAGGAAATTGCTAAGACCCTGTTGGATGAGGAAAGGTGGCGTCAAATTTTATCCAGTCTTGTAATTTGCTTTTTTGCCAGGGGGATATACCAGCCAGATACCGTATCAAAAACTCTGAAGTTAGCAGGTTTTGATCTTTCTGAAGCAGACCTAAGTAACCTTGGGACAGAGATACATAGTGATAAGTACAGGTTCAAGATTCGAGAAGGCTTTAAGCTGGATAGCCTTCGCCTGCCGAAGCGAATCTTCGAAACTTGCACTCCTGTTGGCGAATTGAACGAGAAACTCCTCCTTGAGGTTGTCGAGCATTTCAATAATCAGATGGATTCTTGTAAATAGACGAAGGCGATCCTGCAGGAAAAGGCAAGGAAATGGCCATTAATCCACTGGCATCAGCGGTAAAGCCAAAGCTCTTAAGATGGGATTATAGCTAAGGTCGATTAGGACGGCGATGATATCGGTTATCACCAACACGATGTATGCGAAGAAGGTCGAGAATTCAAGGAGTGGATTTTATTGTAATTGGAATCAGAAATATGTTACCATTTTGTAGTGCGGATTAGTAGACGCCAAGAGTAATGGCGGTGGACAAGGTTTTGGCGATAATAATGGCAGGGGGAGCAGGGGAGAGGCTGCAACCCTTGACTAGGGAACGGTCTAAAGGGGCCGTCCCATTTGGAGGTAAATTCCGGCTCGCTGATTTTGCGCTGAGTAACTGCGTTAACTCAGGCCTCCGCCGCATTTTTGTTCTCACACAGTACCTATCGGAGTCGTTAAATCGCCATGTCCAAGAGGGCTGGTCAATCTCAAGCAGCGGGTTAGGCGACTATATTTACTGTATACCGGCTCAACAGAAGATTGGCACGGATTGGTACCGTGGCACGGCGGATGCAGTGCGGCAGAACCTGAACCTGGTGAGGAAAAGGGATGTTGAGGATATTCTAATCTTGTCCGCTGACCATATCTATAAGATGAACTACCTTCAGTTTATAGCTTATCATAGGATGAAGAAGGCAAGCCTGACGGTATCTGCCATTAGGGCAAGGAAAGAGCAGGCTGCTGGAAGACTTGGCGTGCTAGAGATAGACCAAGACCACAAACTGATTGGCTTCGAAGAAAAGCCAGCGCAGCCGAAGACGCTTGCCAATGCTCCAGATTATGCTCTAGCTTCAATGGGCGTCTATATCTTCAAGGCGGATACGCTGCTACACGCTTTGCAAGCGGAGGGGCAAGACTTCGGTCAACACATTATTCCAGGAATGATAGGCAAGCGTTACGACATTTTTGTTTATGACTACGAAAAAGAGAACAAGATAGAGGATTTTGAGGTCAAAGTGAAAGACGGTATAAGAGAAAAGACATTGGTCGACAAGACCCACGATTCATCCTATTGGAAGGATGTCGGTAGTATCGATTCATACTACGAAGCATCCATGGAACTCGTGGGTGTGGACCCTCCCTTTAGTCTCTACGGAGAGAGGTGGCCCTTCAGGACATATCAGCGCATCCTGCCTCCAAGCAAGTGTATCATTGGCGGAAAGATATCGGAGTCTATCGTGTGCGATGGCTGTATAATTAGCGGTGGGACTGTCTGGGGCTCCGTAGTCTCCCCAGGCGTGATTGTTGAGAGAGGCGCCATAGCGGAGCAATCGGTTATATTTGATGATGTTATCATTGAGCCTGGAGCTAGGGTAAGGCGAACTATCGTTGACAAGGGAAGTAGAATCCAAGCCGGTGCATCCATCGGCTATGACCCAGAGGCAGATAGGAGGAGAGGTTGTACAATATCAGATATGGGCATAGTGGTTGTTCCCAGAGGGGTGGATATAGGCCCTGTCTAGGAAATCGTCATCCCTGAAAACGCTGACTTTGTCAAGAGCTAGCAGGTGATACCTATGCATCCCTTCGTAGCTTAGTAGCCACGCTTCGTCATTCAGGTTGAAGCTGCCCAATCAAACTGACAGCATGTTATGGTATAATATAAATAGAAAATAATAACCAAAAAGACCCGGCTAGAAACCAAGACGAGAACCTGCTAAATTAAAAGCAGGGAGAATAGATATGCGTCAGGGGAAGACAACCATAGTCTGGTTCAATGGAGTTACCAAGGATGACGTGCCCATTGTGGGTGGTAAGGGTGCGAACCTGGGCGAGATGACGAGGGCTGGTTTTCCCGTTCCACCCGGCTTTATTATTACTGCTCGCGTCTATTTTGACTTCCTCAAGCAGACAAAGATTATGGATAAAATCCGCAACCTGCTCAAACCACTTGATGTTAATAACAGTAAGCAGCTTCAGAAAGTTGCGACTGAAGTCAGACAGGTAATTCTAAATGCTACCATGGCGCCGGAACTAGTCAGCGCTATTAGGGCAGCCTATGGAAGAATGGGTGATGGGTTCGTTGCCGTCCGCTCCTCTGCCACCGCTGAAGACCTGCCTCAGGCCTCCTTTGCCGGTCAGCAACGCACTTTCCTTAATGTGCGAGGTGAAAAAGAAGTCGCCGCTGCCATTCAAGGCTGCTGGGCATCCCTCTTTGAAGCACGGGCTATCTTTTACCGCGAGCAACAGGGTTTTGACCATCTTAAGGTCGGTATTGCTGTTCCGGTACAGAGAATGGTTCAATCTGAAGCCTCCGGGGTAATATTCACTGTGGAACCTACCACCAGCGACAGGAGCAAGATCGTTATCGAAGCCGTCTTAGGGCTTGGCGAAACGCTTGTCTCTGGGGATGTAACCCCTGACCATTTTGTTGTCAGTAAGGACAGGCTAACAATACTAAGTAAGGAAGTCAAGCAGCAAGAGTGTAAGTTGATAAGGAGGGAAGGTGCTAAGTGGGACGAAGCTAATGTTAAGGTCATGCTTGCCCCAAAGGAGCAAGAGAAACAGAAGATAAGTGATGATGACATTATCGCCCTGGCTAGACTAGGCAGGCAGTTAGAAGAACACTATCAGTTCCCTCAGGATATTGAATGGGCAAAGGAGAACGGCCAAATCTTCATTGTTCAGACCCGCCCGGTCACTACCCTCAAGGAAGTAAGCCAGGTTATTCCAGAAGTCGAAGCTCCGATACTCCTTACTGGCGGTGCCGCTAGCCCTGGCATAGCTTCAGGGCCGGTAAAGATAGTAACCGATCCTTCCCAGATAGATAAGATACTGAAAGGAGACATTCTGGTGGCAGAAATGACCACCCCCGACTTTGTACCCGCCATGAAACGAGCCGTGGCCATTGTCACCGACCGCGGTGGTAGGACGGCACACGCCGCTATCGTCAGCCGAGAACTGGGTATTCCCTGCGTGGTCGGTACGGGAAAGGCAACATATATCCTGAAGGATGGACAGATAATAACGGTTAATGGTTCAAAGGGTGAGGTCTACGCCGGCAGGGTTGAAATTGCGGCTAAAGTGGTGACCCTGACTAGGGGAGAGATAAAGACCAGGACAAAACTCCTGGTAAATCTGGCGCAACCGGAGCTGGTGGACAAGGTAGCGGCCAAGGACGTTGACGGGGTTGGCCTGCTCCGTGCTGAGTTCATGGTTGCCCAGATCGGCGAGCACCCAAGCTACATGATTAGCCAGGGTCGAGGCAATGAGTTTGTTGATAAACTAGCGGAGGGGTTAACCCACTTCGCCAAGGCATTCTACCCTCGCCAGGTTGTTTACCGAACTAATGATTTCAAAACCAACGAGTACCGGGCACTTAAGGGCGGTGAGCTGTACGAAGAGCCTGAGGAAAATCCCATGCTCGGCTACAGAGGTGCGTCACGGTACATTACCGACATTGAGACCTTTAAGCTTGAGCTATCTGCCATTAAGAGGGTAAGAGAAAAATATAGCAATCTGTGGGTGATGATTCCCTTTGTTCGCACTGTGCCGGAGCTGGAGGGAACAATTACAATTATGGAGGCTGAGGGCCTAAAGCGCACCCCGGATTTCAAGATATGGATGATGGTTGAAGTGCCGTCCAATATCTTCCTCCTGGAAAAGTTCCTGGATGTCGGCATAGATGGTATTTCTATTGGCTCAAATGACCTCACCCAGCTCATTCTGGGGATTGACCGGGACAGCGTCAAACTGGCTGGTACATTCGATGAACGGAACGAAGCTGTGCTTATCGCTATCGCGAGGGCGATTAAAGTAGCAAAGGGCATGGGTGTTACCTCGTCCATCTGCGGACAGGCTCCATCAGAATATCCTGAACTCACCGAGAAATTGGTGGAGTGGGGTATTACCTCGGTCTCCGTGAGCCCTGACATGATTGATATTACACGGGAGATAATCGCTAAGGCAGAAGAGAAGTTGGGATTAAAGGTTGAATAATTAGAGGAAAAAGGACTTGAATATATACTCCTCTGGGACATCAGCCGAGAACCTCTTTGCCTCCTAATTGGTATTGCAGCTAGGACAGGTATCAATCGCTCTGCAAAAGAGCGAAAACAGCTGCACCAATTACCCCGGCCTTATCACCAAGCTGAGCTAAGAGGATTCGCACCGCCCGAGCCGATGCCGAGAAAGCTCTTTCCTTCACTACCCGTCGTGCGGGGTCAAGCAGAAGATCGCCTAGTTTCGCCACCCCACCACCGACAATAATCATTTCTGGATCAAAGATATTCACCACATTTACCATACCCACTCCAAGGTAAGTTGCCGCCTTGCCGATAATGTCTAATGCCAGTGTATCCCCACCTTTGGCTGCTATGCCAATCTCTTCTGCAGTTATGGCGTCTATTCTACCCCTCATCATTTGAAATAGGGAGGAACTCTCCCCCAGACTCAGGCGTCTTTTTGCTTCTCTTGCCATTGCTGTACCTGAGGCCAGCATTTCGAGACAACCAATGTTACCGCAGACACACCTAGGTCCACCAGCATCAACAGTCATGTGTCCTATCTCTCCAGCGCTGCCAGAAAGACCGCCGTATAACTTACCATTAATAATAATCCCACCGCCAATACCCGTACCTACAGTGAGCATAATTAGGTTATTTACCCCCCTTCCTGAGCCAAAACGATGTTCACCTAGAGCGGCAGCACTAGCATCATTAAGCAGAAAAGTAGCCACCCTATACTTATCTTGTACTATGTCTCTAAGCGGGACATTAGACCAGCCCGGGAAGTGCGGTGATGAGGTCACCAGCCCTCGCTCGATATCTATACATCCAGCCGCGGCGATGCTTATGCTATCTAGTTGGGATGGGCTAATATTCTTTAGGCTGAGGATATGGTCTACCGCCGAAAGTAGCCGATTGACTACTGATGACTGCCCCTCATCAGCTTGAGTAAGACAGCGCTCTTCAGCCAATATCTGACCACTGGCCGAGACAATAGCGGTGATTGTCTTGGTACCGCCTAGGTCTATGGCTAGAACTGGCAGCCCATATATTCTACTGTAGGCGGCCATATACGTCCGTCATTTCTCTAAGCCGGCTCCTGATTTCCTGAGTAAGCATATCAAAGGTGAAACGCCACTCCCAGTTCCCCTCAACTGTACCAGGAAGGTTCATCCTGGCCTCACTACCCAAACCAAGGATGTCCTGAAGAGGGATAATAGCCGTATGAGCTACCGAAGCCAGAGCTAGCCGAATGAAGTCCCAATTGATTTCTTTGCCATCCCCACCGATATATTTAAGAGCAAACTTCCTTTCTGCCTCCATTTCTTGCGGGTTTCGGGTAGAACTGCCGGTACCGGCAGCTCTAAACCAGCCAACAACAGTATCATTATCATGAGTTCCGGTATACACTACACAGTTGCGCGGATAGTTGTGAGGTTTGCTACTCTCATCCCTCGGGCTAAAAGCGAACTGAAGAACCATCGTTCCCGGAAATCCTAACTGCTCTCTCAGAGCCTCTACCTCGGGTGTAATCAGCCCAAGGTCTTCAGCAATAACCGGAACGGTGCCAAGTGCCTCCCTAACCGCCTCAAATAGGTTTGCTCCCGGTCCCTCTACCCATCGTCCATTCACAGCAGTAGTATCTGTGCTCGGAATCTCCCAGTATTTCTCAAAGCCACGAAAATGGTCAAGCCTGATGATGTCCGTCATCTTAAGCATTACCTTGAAGCGTCTAATCCACCACGAATAACCATCCTTGGCCAGTACGTCCCATCGATAAAGAGGATTACCCCACAGTTGTCCGGTGTTACTGAAGTAGTCAGGCGGCACCCCAGCGACTACTGTTGGTCTACCATTAGCATCTAGGTGGAACAATTCTTGGTGTGACCAGATGTCGGCACTATCTAGAGCGACAAATAACACCATATCACCTATGATCCTTATTCCCTGCCCGTTACCATACTGTTTTAGTTCGGCCCATTGTTTGAAGAATTGGTACTGCAGATACCTGTGGTACTGAACCTCTGGTACTAGCCTTTGCCGCCATTGTTCCAGCGCCTGAGGCTGACGCTGTCTAATATCATCTTCCCATGTAGTCCAAGCCAAACCGTTGTGGGCATCCTTCAATGCCATGAATAATGCATAGTCATCAAGCCAGAAAGCATTTTCTTCAGTAAAGGCTTCAAACTTATGATAGGATGTAGATGATAAACTCCTATTGAAACTTGTAAAGGATTTTCTCAGGAGGGGGCTCTTGAAACCTATCGTCGCCGCATAGCTTACTCTCTGCGCTGGAAGTGGTGGAGCACATTCTAAGTCAGAACGTGGAAGGAGCCCCTCTTCGGCGAGTTTATCCAAGCTTATTAGAAGTGGATTACCCGCAAAGACAGAAAAGCACTGATAGGGGGAGTTACCGTAGCCAGTAGGGTGCAACGGCAGCACTTGCCAAAAGCTTTGGTCAGCGCTGGCCAGAAAGTCAATAAACTCATACGCCTCCCTGCCTAAATCTCCTATTCCGGACTGGCTTGGAAGCGAAGTTATATGCAATAGAATACCACTGGCTCGGCAGGAACTCATCAACCCCTCCGAATCCCTAACTTTATCAATTTCGCGGCAACAATTCAACCTAAGCGGCAATCAGCGTAATGACTTATGAACCTCACCCCCTAAGAACCTTCTTTGAGAAGTGCATCCTAGTAAGACCGGGGGATCACCTCATTTAAGAAAGCCTTCCCTAATTGAGAAAGGGTAGGGAGGTTTCACAGGTTATTAACAATCTGAATGTCAGATTTGAAATATATAATGGAATTGAGTAAAATTAAACAGTTGAGATGGAAAGGGTATTAGCTTTAGTCTTAGCCAGAGGTGCTAGCGCTTATATTGGCTATGGAGATGACATGACGCGTAACCAAGAAGAGCTACAGAATCTGAACACCGGCATTACTTTAGTTGGTAAGGGAGCTAGAATACCGAATGGGGTGAAGATAGGGCGTAATTGCAGGATTGAATACTGGACAGAGCAAGGTGACTTTAATAGCGACTTCGTACCCAGTGGCGGCTCTATTAAAAGAAAAATGCCACGACGGCATGTCATATGATGATGAAAAAGGGGGCTTTCACCTTTGTCCTGCACACCCATCTTCCCTACTGCCGCAATGCTGGACGCTGGCCTCATGGCGAAGAATGGCTTCATGAGGCAGCTACTGGTAGTTATTTACCACTTCTTGATGCCCTCTACGACCTCAAGCAAGAGCAAGTCCCCTTCAAACTGACCTTAAGCCTTACCCCAGTGCTTGTGGAACAATTGGCTGACTCCTTGGTAATTGAACACCTTGAGGAATTCATACAGGAGAAAATAAAGCGTGCTCAAGCTGATGTGATCCGTTTTGAAAAGGCAAAGGAGGAGCACCTCTTCTATTTAGCTCGTTTCTATCTAAAAAGATATCAAAATCTGCTCACAACCTTCATGGAAAGATTTGATCGGAACATCATCCTAGCTTTTAAAAAGCTTCAGGATGAAGGGTACATTGAAATCGCCACCAGTGCCGCCACTCACGCCTATTTACCACTACTTGAACGTGATTCCTCAATCTATGCCCAATTAATAATAGGTGTTGAAAGTTATAAGCGTCACTTTGGTCAAGCCCCGAAGGTTTGCTGGCTCCCGGAATGTGGTTACCGCCCTGCCTATTATGCCAGTAGCAATAATAAAACCTGCATCAGGGCGGGCCTTGAGCGTTTTCTTGCTGAGCTGGGTATCAGCTGCTTTTTTTCCGAAACTCATACTGTAGAAGGAGGGCAGCCGGTGGGAAAAGCCCGTGAGGAAGTCATTGGCCCCTATGGCAATATACCCCGGCGTTATTTAGTTCCTCTAGCCGAATATAGTGAACCGAAAAAGAAAACTACCTACCTTCCTTATTGGGTACAAACACCTAAAGTAGCCGTAATCGGTAGAAATAATCGCACCGGCATGCAAGTTTGGTCAGCAGAGTGGGGCTATCCCGGTGGCTTCGATTACCGGGAATTCCATAAAAAGGATGGCGTTTCCGGACTCCATTACTGGAAGGTTACTGGAGCCAAAGTAGACCTAAGCGATAAAGAATATTATGACCCGTATCGGGCAGCCCACCGAGTTCAAGAGAATAGTGCCCATTTTGCTCATTTGGTAGAAGAACTACTGACCGGTTTCTACCAAGATGACGGTCGTTTTGGCATTATAGCGGCAATGTATGACACTGAACTCCTTGGGCACTGGTGGTTTGAGGGCATTGACTGGTTGAAACAAGTCCTTCAGCACCTTAGCCGTAGTAAAGTAGTAGCAATGACAACCGTCAGCGAATTTATTGCCAAGCACCCACCTGATGATGTCCTAGCTCTAGCTGAAGGCTCTTGGGGAGCCGGTGGCGGGCATTTTACCTGGCAGAATGTAGATAACGAGTGGATGCTCCCCATTATTCATTCTGCGGAACTAAAAATGGAAGAAGTCATTGCTCGGTATCCCGATGCTCAAGGGACGCTGAAGGAAATACTTAATCAGGCGGCGCGTGAATTGCTTCTCCTCCAGTCCAGTGATTGGCAATTCTTGATAACTACTGGACAGGCGAAGGAATATGCCACAGAACGTTTCGGTTACTTCAGCGACTCTAACCACTATAAAGGACATGTCGGTAAATTCTATAAATTGATCCATATCGCTGAATCAGAGCAAATAGGTGAAACAACCCAAAATCTATGCCGGCAATTCTGGGAAGAAGATAAACTTTTCCCGAACTTAGACTACCGCATTTTTAAAAGTAGGGAGAAGCAAAGTAAATGAGGATTCTCTTTGTTGCCGCTGAAGTAAGCCCCTTGGTTAAGGTGGGCGGGCTGGGTGATGTTATCGGCTCTTTGCCTAAAGCCTTAAACGACCTCGGTCACGAGGTCAGAATAATAATTCCGCGATATGGTAGTATTGACCTTAGTCAACACCAAGCTAGTCTACTGAGAAAAGAATTTGAAGTGCTCATAATGACAACAAAAACCTCAGCTGATTTATTGATTACAACCCTTGAAAATAAGACACTGGTGTATTTAATTGAAAATAGCCAGTATTTTGGTGGTGACGAAATATATGGCAAGAATGAGTTGGAGCGGTTTCTCTTTTTTTCCAAGATGGTATCTGAAATATTACCCAGGCTTGATTGGCAACCAGAAGTAGTTCACTGCCATGATTGGCATACTGCCTTAATCCCCTTATGGCTAAAGAAGTTTGGATACCACTATGTCTCACTATTTACTATTCATAATCTTGCCTACCAGGGGGATTTTGACGAAGCCTTTCTGATTGATTCTGGGATGAAGGAGTATTGGGACAACTGCCCTCTTGAGGCTTCATACTTACCTTTTAATTTTATGAGTCAAGGAATTCTATGGGCTGATTTATTAACCACAGTAAGTGAGACCTACGCTAAAGAAATTGTCACCCCAGAATATGGTAACGGGCTAGACCCCCTATTACGCTACCGCCAAAAAGACCTGTTTGGTATCATTAATGGCGTTGACTATGATGAATATAACCCGAGCACCAACCCGTATATAACTGCAAGTTATGATTCTTCCACTTTGGAAAGACGGCTGGCTAACAAATTAGCCCTCCAGAAAAGGCTGAAGCTAACGCAATCTGCCGAAACTCCTTTGCTAGGCATGGTGCAGCGCCTTGACCAGCAAAAGGGAATTGACTTACTGGAAAAAGCTATTGTCCCAATTTTAACAAAGGCGAAAGCTCAGCTCGTTATTCTGGGCAAAGGCAGACCTTATTATGAGAGCTTGCTTCGCCAGATAGCCACCAAATACCCTCACCAGTTAGCTGTAGAGATAAGCTTTGATAATTCTCTAGCTCATCAAATCTATGCTGGTTGTGATATGTTTTTAATGCCATCATACTTTGAGCCGTGCGGTTTGGGACAGCTTATCGCCATGCGCTATGGAGCACTGCCAATAGTCCGCCATACCAGCGGGCTAGTTGACACGATATCAGATTTGACTCCTGACCTTGCTCAAGGTAATGGCTTTGTTTTTCGTGATTATACTCCGGAAGCTCTAATCGCTATCGTCAATAGGGCTATTAGCGCCTTCGGGAACAGACAGGCTTGGTATAAGGCGGTGCAACGGGTAATGAATCTTGATTTCTCATGGCGGGCTTCAGCCAAAAAGTATGACAAGCTCTATCGTTATGCGCTAGACAAGAGGAAATAGTATGCCGTCATTGCGTTTCCTTTAAAAATAACCAGAGTTGATATGATATTCTAATAGACTAAAGAGGGTAAAACGACAATGGTCTACTGGGCACCGCTTTTACATTTGTACCAGCCACCAACCCAGCTTCACGGGGTCTTGAAAAAGGTGTGCAACGAGTCCTACCGACCCTTAGTCAGGCTTTTCCGTGAGCTACCCCATGCTAGAGCAACAGTCAACATAAATGGTGTCCTCACGGAGATGCTAGATGAGCATGGAATGTCCGATGTGGTTGAGGGCTTGCGAGAACGGAGCGAGCAGGGGCAATTAGAGTTTACTGGCTCAGGAAAGTATCACCCTATACTACCCCTTATACCTCAGAACGAGATGAAACGGCAGATAGTCCACAATTTTCAGACTAACCGGCGCTTCTTCGGTGAACTTTATTCACCTCAAGGCTTTTTCCCTCCCGAACTCGCCTATAGCCGAGATATCGTCAAGCCTATCCTTGACACTGGGCATAACTGGATGATTCTCAGCGGTGTTGCCTGCCTTGAGACCTTTCCTAGGAATACAATCTATTATATAGCCTCCGCTAGACAACGGTTAGCTGTATTCTTTCGCGATGACACCCTGAGCAACCGGATAAGCTTCAAGCAAACTGACGCTAAAGGCTTTGTCCAGAGTTTGCAGGAACTACAGAAAGAGAAAAACAACACCTACGTAATAACGGCTATGGATGCTGAGACCTTTGGTCATCATATCGCACACTGGGAGGAGCTTTTTCTGGCTGAGGTCTACGAAATCTTGGAAAGCGGGGCAAAACCCCCTCCAATGAAGCCACTCACTCAAGCGCAATCCACCGGTCTAGCTAAAGAGCACGGTAGCCTCTTAAGTACTCCTGAGGTTATTGAAACAAAGGAAATAGAGGTAGTAACTATTAGTCAGCTCCTCGAACTATTCCCTCTAGATAAGCCTGTTGAGCCATATCCATCGTCATGGAGTACATCACGGGACGATATCCAAGCCGGTGACTACTACCCCCTTTGGAAAGGCAAGAGTAACCATATTCACCAGCTACAATGGCAGCATCTCAAAATCGCCTTTGACCTAGCAAAAAAAGCACTGGAGGTTATCAACACTGAATCTGGTAAATATTATGCTGACATAGCCCGAGGACTTCTAGATAGAGCACTTCATAGCGACCAATTTTGGTGGGCTAATCCAAAAGCAAGGCTGGATATCAATATGGTTAACCGAGGTTTGCTGCAGCAAGATGAGGCCATCTTTAATGCTTATAAGGCAATAACAATCAGTAACTTAAGCGAGGAGGAAAAGACCGAATACTGGTATCGTGTCATTGCCTCTCGTGATATAAGGAGTAAGATTATTGACTTGCTCTTAGCTACCGTGTGAAAGCGAAACGGTGGTCCTTAAGTCACACGGTGAATGTTGCAACTCTAGCTTCCTATTTCGAATAAGGTACATTATGAAGAATCACTCACAGATACCAAAATTACCGTCGCGGATAAGTAGACTTGATGAGCTTGCTTACAATCTGTGGTGGAGTTGGCATCCCCAGGCACGCAAGCTATTCCGCTCTTTAGATTACCCCCTCTGGAGACTAAGCGGTCATAATCCAGTTAAGCAGATAATCGAAATCGACCCTGGCAAACTACAGGCGGCAGCGGTTGCCCCAACCTTTCTTGCCCTTTATGATTCTGTAATTTCAGACTTTGATACGGATATGTCTAACAGAAGTAACTGGGTTAGCGCAACTCTTCCCGCCTTACGAAAACAGCCCATCGCCTACTTTTCTGCCGAGTTTGCTATACATTACTCTCTGCCCATTTATGTTGGTGGTTTAGGTGTTCTAGCTGGTGACTTCTGTAAAGAAGCAAGTGACCTAGCGCTACCACTGGTCGGTGTTGGGCTCATGTATCCACAAGGATACTTCAATCAGCGTATCTCAGCCGAGGGCTGGCAGGAGGAAATCCCTCATCAATTAGACTTCAGTGAGTTGCCCATTACCCGGGTGCTCTCTAACCAAGGAAAAACAGCCTTGGCTCAAGTACAATTATGTGATAGTGTGGTATCTATTGCCGCTTGGCTGGTTCGAATTGGCGCCGTCAACCTTTATCTGCTGGACACCAATATTGAGGAGAATAATCCTCAAGACCGACAGCTATCAGCCCGCCCCTATACAGCCGAACAGGAAGAACGCCTCAAGCAAGAAATTGTCCTCGGTATTGGAGGAGTGCGCGCTCTGCGGGCACTCAGAATTAAACCAGTCATTTGGCACGCCAATGAAGGCCATGCCGCCTTCATGATGTTGGAGCGTATCAGGGAAGAGGTAGTAAATAGCATAGACTTCGCTAAAGCCATCCGAAGAGTGCAAGCCTCCACCGTCTTTACCACCCATACCACCGTGCCAGCGGGGAATGATATATTCCCCGCATGGCTTATCGACAAATACTTGCATAATTATTGTGACTCCATGGGAATTGACCTAGAAACATTCTTAAGTCTTGGTCGCTGTGATGACTCTAGAGACCAGAGCTTTAATATGACTGCATTCGCTTTAAGAACTGCCGACCAACGCAATGCCGTAAGCCGCCTTCACGAAAAGGTTACACGGAAGATATGGCATAGGCTCTGGCCCGATGTCCCGGAGGAGCAGGTGCCGATTATACATGTGACCAACGGTATTCATGTTCCTACTTGGGTCGCCCCGGAGTTGGGTCGCCTCTATGGAAAATACCTCGGACAGGACTGGATAAAGAGACACGACGACCCTGAGCTCTGGAAAAAAGTGCTGGACATTCCAGACAATGAATTGTGGGGAGTTCTGCAGTTGTTAAAACGTAAACTCATAAGTGAGATAATGGAGCTAGCGCAACAAAGATGGGCTGAAGGCCGAGTTGGAGCACAGCAGATTCTGGCAATGGGCGCTTTACTTGATGCCAAAACGTTGACTATTGGCTTCAGCCGTCGCTTTGCCGAATACAAGCGACCAGGACTAATCCTCAGTGATATTGAGCGTCTCAAGCGAATTGTTAATAATCAACTATATCCAGTCCAGATAATCTTCGCGGGTAAGTCTCATCCGGCTGACTCCCCTAGTAAAAACCTTCTGCACCAGGCATATTCTAAAGCTACTGACCATGCTTTTCGGGGCCGAATAGCCTTTATTGAAGACTATGATATGCATATGGCTCACTATTTAGTTCATGGCGTAGATGTTTGGCTTAATACCCCCCGCCGTCTCCAAGAGGCATCTGGCACTAGCGGTATGAAAGCTTCTCTCAATGGTGTTCCTCATCTCAGCATACTTGATGGCTGGTGGCACGAAGGGTACAATAGCGCTAATGGTTGGGTAATTGGCGATGATAAAGAAACGCCCGACTCAGCCACAGAAGATAAGATAGACGCCGAATCTCTCTATCGGCTTCTTGAGGAAAAGGTCGTGCCTCTCTATTACGAACGAGACCGAGCCGGTGTACCCCGTGGTTGGATACGCATAGTGAAAGAGGCGATTACTTCTGTCGTTCCAATCTTCTGCGCACGAAGAATGATGAAAGAATATACCGAGCAAATATATATGCCTACCCTTAAATCACTAAAGAATCGAAAGATGACTTAACAATCATTTTATTAATTTGAGGTTGGGCGTATAGTCCAGATGGCATATAAAGGGACTTCCCTTATTCCCGTTGTGGTGGCACAATAATCATCTGGAGTTTATCTTGGTGAAGATTGCTATATTGGAATCTAACTTTGACCCGTTCACAAATAGCGTAGCCTCCAAGCTGAGTGGCTACGAAACGGAATTCTTATCCCTTCATGAATTTCGAATTCCGCCTCTGACTACCTTTAGAGTAGTGGTTGATAGACTGAGCTACTGTAATCCATTTCTACGAGAGAGCTTAAAGGCTCTTTCTTTAAATGGGGTCTACGTCATCAACAACCCTTTTGCCAGCGCCATCAACAACAAAATAATAGATATCTGCCTTTGTGCCAAACTTGGAATACCAACACCTAATACCATAGTCCTACCCATCTTTGTCCCAGGTGAGGAGCTAGATGGCATTGTTTTTGAGCCTTTCTGGACACAAGTTCAAGATGAGGTTGGCTTTCCCTGTGTCCTCAAACCTTTTGACGGCTACGCTTGGCAGGATGTTTATATTATCAATTCTCTTGATGAACTTAAGGAACGTTACCACAAAATGATGAGCTCAAAGGTTATGCTAGTCCAGAGATTGATCAAATACAAGGACTACTACCGCTTCTTTTGTATCAATAAGCACGATGTTCTGCCGGTCAGGTGGAATCCTAAGCCTTTCGATCTGGGTGAGTATTTATACTCAGACTTAGTTGAGCTTAAAGGTATGATTGATAAGCTTTCGGAAATGACCATTGCGCTAAACTCTATCTTAGATCTGGATATTAATGCTGTGGAATGGTGCCTTGATAATGAAGGACAGCCCTGGATAATAGACTCTTCTAATGATGTCCCTGACATTCGCCCTGAGAGTTTTCCTCGTGAGTATTATGAATGGCTCGTTGATAATTTTGCCCGTTGCATTCGGGATAAAGCTGAGAGCAATGCCCAGAATAGACCATTCTTCCCGATCGATTAGCATTACTCCCCACCACTAACTAAGATGGGCACATTGGTCACATAGAACATTGGTCACATAAAAAAGATTCTAACTTCTGCTGGAATTTGAATATACTTTTGGCAGGATTGTAACTGTTCGCCTTTTGTTACCTCATTGCACGAAAAGCCATCTTGTGCAGTGCTTTACTTTGCCACTGAAATGGCTTACAATTACTCTGTTTCTGGTTCTACTGACCGAGGGAGGGCCTCTATGCCATTAAGCAAAGACCACTATATGAACCTCAAAAACGGCATGTTCGATTCGACATCCAGAGATGACCTTAAGCATCTATTTACCAGCTTCGCTAATGACGCGGACCATGCCAGACTGGTGGTCCATTTCCATGGTGGACTCGTCGACGAAAAGGCAGGAATGGCTACCGCTGAGCGCCTGCTGCCTGTTTATCGTTCGGCGAGTAGCTATCCGGTCTTCTTTGTCTGGGAGTCTGGTTTGCTAGAAGTGCTCAGCCATAACTTGATCGAAATCTCCAGAGAAAAGATTTTTCAGCTCCTGATGAAAAATCTTCTTCAATTCGCCGTCGGGAAACTAAAACAGTCCACCGGAGGGCGCGGCGGGTTGGTAGAGCTTCCTTACGAATCAGAAGTCAAGAAGGAGTTAGACAAATTGGAGCTCGCCGAAGCTCCTTACGCGGCACTGGACCAGATTATCCTACCCGCCGGGGAGAAGCTACAAGACGTGGAAGAGCAGCAGTTCCTGGACCAGGTTGGAGCAGTTTAGACACGAGCCGGCACCGCCGGACATGGCTACTTTTAAGAAGCTGGCTGAATACTGGACGGGGGAAATAGCCAGTAAGT
>CAYGXW010000023.1:0-19252 GCA_964354125.1 uncultured Dehalococcoidales bacterium | reverse complement strand
GCGTTTCCCTTCAGCCCGTATTCTGCGAAGAATCACCAAACCCTTGGGCTTTGACGAGGGTGAATTATTTACTCTAGCCGGATATTTGTCCCCCCAGTCAATAACGGAGGCTGAGGCTATGGCTAGAGGGAATAGCAAGCAGCTAGACCCTATTGTCGCCAGCATGCTAAGGCAAGAGCCCTATGAAGTACAGCATGCAGTTATTGTAATACTCAGCGTGTTGAAGAGCATTGCTAAACAGACCAAGATGGCGGAGGGGAATGGCTAAAATGTCCCAGGATTCCGGGGAAGACATTAAATCCATGCTGACCAGAGATGATATTCTAACCTGCGCCAATGCGTCGGGGCTCTATCAAGATAAAATAACCGATGATGTAATTGAGCTGGTGCAGAGCAGGGTTAAACATAAGTTTGACTGCTGGCAAGAGATGGTTAAAGAACTTCTTAAAGAAGCCAACAGGTGTCCACTGGGGCTGATTTGTTACCCCTCCTGCTTTTGGTGGCGAGATGGTAATTGTACCTTGCCCGGGGAAATAAGAAAGAAATAGATTAAAAGGAGGGCGCAGGTCACCGGGCGGGTATGTACCGGAACAAAAAGGAAGAAAAATGCTATGGGACATGCCAATAACCACACTCATCTACTGCGGAGGCTTACACTTTTTATCGGGCTCTGCGGTGGCATCGGTGGTGTTTCTATTGACCTTGACCATATTCTCAACATGGCGACACAGGGAGCGGTTTCTTGGACTATGTTCCACCCGCCTGTTGTGGCTCTGGCTCTTGTTTGCCTTTGCTCTGGGTGCCTTATCGCACTTATTGGAGGATTACTTAGTTCACTGGTTTTAGGCTTCAGGCAAAGGCGTAATCAGTCAGCCCCCTCTGTATAATTTAGGCACTCCTGCCATCCTATCATATAGCCTCGTTTTTAAAATAGTTAAAAAATATTATTGCCTACTGGCATTTTTATTGCTTTTGTGGTACAATTGGCACTAGAATAGCCGGAGAAAAGTAAGGCTTTTATATGGCAGATATGGTTTTAGAAGACGATGCTATAGCTCTTGATTTGCTGCTGGATAAGGTATATCGGGCTAGCTCACACGACTTTCGACAGTATCGGCGCGGAGCTATAATTCGCCGTCTGGATAGACGGCTCCAGACAACAAGGACCAGGACATACCTGGAGTATATGCAATTTCTGGATACTCACCCTCAAGAGTATCAAAAGCTTACTGATTACCTGACCATACATGTTAGCGGTTTCTTCAGAAATGCATACACATTTCAGCAGGTAGCCAGGCTGGTGCTGCCGGAACTGATAGCAGATAAAAAAAAGCGAAAGCAGCGGAGCCTGAGCTTCTGGAGCGCTGCCTGTGCCTCAGGCGAAGAGCCATACTCTGTTGCCATCATGCTCGCCGAATCCCTGGGGCGTAGACTACGGTATTTTGATGTGTCAATCTATGCCACCGACATCAGCCGTAATACTCTGCATAAGGCGCAGGCTGGGAAATATAGGAGCATAGACGCTCTCTCTAAGAGCTTAATGGAGAGATATTTCACTTGTTGCGCTGAAGGCTACGCATTAAAGGGTGAGGTCAGACGGATGGTCAAATTCTTCTATTTTAATCTGCTTTCAACTAAAACCCCGCTCTTAACAGATGTGGATTGCATTTTCTGTTGTAACATCTTGATTTATCTTCAGAAGCAGCTTCAAGAGAGGGTGCTTAACCTGTTATATAACTCACTGGCTACCCCCGGTTACCTGATTCTGGGGGAAGTGGAGACGCCAACAGATAACATATGCGGGAAGCTGGAATGCCTTGATGCCAAGGCAAAGATATACAAGAAGGTGCGGCCTCAAGCTCTGGCCAGCTTGGGGCTAGCCTGAAGGAGGGAAAACAAAATGACACAGGAATCAGTTTGGACCGAGGAGGAAGTGGCACGAAAAGCAAGTGCAATCAGGCTTCTTTCCCTGGGTGTGCTGGTCACGACGGGAGCGGCTGAGGTTATTACTATCATTATCTGGTTATTTAATCCGGAGTATCTCATTATACCTTTAACTTTAGTAATTATGGCAGGGGTGCTCATAAGCTCAGTGACCTACTGGCTGGTCAGAGCCGGCAAGGTCCGGGGTGCTGGCTACTTTTTTGTCATCGGCCTGACCTTGGAAATCGCTATCATTACCACTTTGTTCGGGGGTTTCACCGGTCCATTGGCCATCAGCTATCTATTTCCAATCCTCGTCGCCGGTATGGTAATTAGCATAAATGCCAGCTTCCTCGTTGCTACCCTGGCAGCTCTCCTCTACCTAGCCATGATAGGAGTAGAACAAGCCGGTCTTCTCCCCCAGCTAATTGCACCTGAAGAGAAAGGGGCTATTATCCCTTACCTCACCGTCGCTACTCGAGTGGTGTTCTTTTACTTGATTGCCTTCCTGAGCTGGTTTGCCGCCAGCCGCCTAAACCAGGCTCTACAGAATGTCCGCCGCTACGCTGCTGAACTCCAAACCGCCAATGAACAACTTCAAGCCAGTGAGGAAGAGTTGCGGTCGGCTAATGAAGAGCTGGAGGCAGCTAACGAAGAGCTACAGGCTACTGAGGAGGAACTACGGGCCACCAACGAGGAGCTACAGGCTGCCAATGAGGAATTAAGAGAAACACAAGAACAGCTAGTTCGCTCTGAGAAACTGTCGGCTATCGGGCAATTGGCCAGCGGGGTGGGGCACGAACTGCGCAACCCGCTGGGGGCGATAAAGAATGCTATCTATTTTATACGCCGTAAGATAGCCAGAACTGAACTGCCGACTGTAGAACCAAAGGTGATGGAGTTTATTGATATTATTGATGGGGAGGTTGATGCCGCCAATAAGGTAATCACCGACCTGCTTGATTTTTCCCGTGTGGTTAAACCGGCTGTCTCGCCAGCTCGTATAGACAGTATTATTGAAGATGCTTTGAGTCATGCCCCTTTTCCTGAAAATATTAAACTGGTTAAGGGTATGGGTAGGGAGTTGCCCATGGTTATGGTGGATGCTGACCAGATTCGGCAGGTTTTTATTAACATAATAATCAATGCTAAACAGGCAATGCCCGATGGGGGTCGCTTTGAAATCCAGACCGGAAGCAATAAGGATTTTGTAGAGGTGAAGTTTATAGATAGCGGGTGTGGCATCCCGAAATCGGTCAGAAACAAGATTTTTGACCCGCTATTTACCACCAAGGCTAAGGGCATTGGTCTGGGGTTAGCGGTCTGTAAGAGCATCCTGGAAAGACACGGCGGCGATATCCAGGTGGAGAGTGAGGAGGGGAAGGGGGCTACATTCACCGTGTGCTTACCCACTAAATAATGAGGCAAAGGAGGAAGTAATGAAAACCAATATCCTAGTGGTTGATGACCTAAGGAGCAGTCGGCTAACTCTGGGCGGCATATTGGAGGATGAAGGACACAATGTAGTCTTGGCTGAGAATGGCTACCAGGCTATTGAGGCAGCCAAGCAGATATCTTTTGACCTCATTTTTATGGATATAAAGATGCCCGGGATTAATGGGGTGCAGACCTTTCGTGAGGTTAAGAAGATTAATCCCCGGGCGGCGGTGATAATGATGACCGCCTATTCTGTTGAAGACTTAGTCAGGGAAGCCTTGGAGGAGGGTGCCTATACTGTTATCTATAAACCATTTGATATAGAGCATGTAGTGAATATCATTGAGTCTGCTCTGCATAAGACCCTGATTCTGGTTGTGGACGACTACTTCGCTGACCGGGAAACCCTGAAGGCTATTCTGGAGGAGAGGGGCTATCGTGTGGTTACCGCCGAGACGGGTGCTGATGCCCTAGCCAGGGTTAAAGAAAAGCACTTTGATATTATATTTCTGGATGTCAGGTTGCCGGATATAGATGGAGTAGAGATATTTGAGCAGGTGAAGGCAATAGACCCTGGGGTGGCTGTTATTATGATGACCGGTTATTCTGAGGAGGAGCTGGTAAGGAGGGCAGTATCCCTGGGGGCATATACCTGTATTTATAAACCACTGAATGTGGAAAAGATATTAACACTGGTTGGTGAAATATCCCTTATGCGGGGTTGATAGGATATGCCATCTTCAACAAATATACTGGTAACTGATGATAATATTGCCACGTTAAAGACACTGTCCGCCGGGCTGGAAGATATGGGGTACAGGGTAACCATGGCTACCAGTGGACGGGAGGCTTGGGCATTGATTAAGAAACAGCCTTTTAACATTGTCATCACTGACATAAAGCTGCCTGATATCAGTGGGCTGGAGATACTGGAAATGGTAAAGGAGCTTAATCCAGAGGCGGCAGTAATTATGATAACCGGTCATGCCAGCATTGAAACTGCAGTAGGTGCCGTTAATGAGGGGGCTTATGCCTACATCCTCAAGCCTGTGGCTATGAATGAGCTGGAGAACATAATCAACAACGCCCTGAGAGAACAGCGGCTGCTAACCGAGAACCGGGAACTGGTGGAAAGCCTGCAACAGTCCAATAAAAGTCTGGAGGAAGCCAACAGAGCACTGGAACAGATAAGCCGAGCGAAGACAGATTTCACGGCTAAAATGAGTCACGAGCTACGTACTCCATTAAACTCCATCATTGGTTTTTCGGAGGTTCTACTTAATGGCTCGTCACCCATTGCACCGGAGACACAGGAAGAGTTCCTTAATTATATTCACATCAGTGCCAAGCATCTCCTCCACCTCATTGACAGCATACTCGACCTTTCCAAGATTGAGTCGGGCAAGATGACCATTGAGCCGAGTGAGTTTGATTTAGCTACACTGGTTGAGAATATCAAGACGACTGTCTTGTCTATGTTGAGCAGTAAGAAGCAGATGCTGGAGGTAGAGATTGATGAAGATATACCACCTATATTTGCCGACGAGCCCAAGGTAAGGCAGATCTTTTTAAATCTTATTTCTAACGCCCACAAATTCACCCCGAGGAGGGGCAAGATAAGGATAGTCTGCCAATCAAAGAATTCCCATCTACTCCATTGCTCTGTTATTGATAACGGTATTGGTATAAGCCCTCAGGACCAGCAGAAAATATTTGAGGATTTTGGCCAGGTGAGAATGGGCACCAATACCAGAGGATATGGGGTTGGGCTCGGGCTATCAATAGCTAAGAGGCTGGCAGAGCTTCATGGGGGCAATATATGGGTAGTAAGTGAGTTAGGCAGTGGTAGTACTTTCACATTCTCTATTCCCATTACCAGCAAGCTGGGTAACTAGAGAAAAAATCAGAGAAGCTATTTGTTAAGGCTAAATTGGGGGAGCAAAGTGGTCAGTAATAATAGAGTACTGCTTGTGGAAGACGACTTTATTAACATGAGACTGGCCCAGTATATTCTGGAGTCAGAAGGATATGTTGTTCTTAAAGCAGCCACCGCCCAGGAGGCACTGGAACAAATAGAATCTACTATTCCTGAGCTTATCCTGGTAGATGTTCAGCTACCTGATATTGATGGTTTGCTCCTGGTCAGAATGTTGAGGGAGAAGCCAGCAACTAAGGACGTTAAAATTCTGGCGTTGACTGCCTGCGCTATGAAGGGAGACAGGGAAAGGATGTTGCAGGCTGGGTGTGACGGTTATGTTTCCAAACCCATTGATGTCAAAGAATTTATTAAAACTATAAGGGGATATCTTGATGAAAGAACCTGAACAAAAAGAGAAGAAAAAGGTTCTTGTTATTGATGATGACGTCCTGCTGGTAAGGCTTATTGAGTATAATCTGAGTCAAATTGGCATAGAGGTAAGGAGGGCTTACAATGGCTATGATGGTATCTCGCTATTTCGCACCCAACATCCTGATATGGTGATTCTTGATATCATTCTACCTGATATTGATGGCTGGGAGGTATTGCAGCAGATTCGCCAGATATCCAAGGTGCCAATACTTATGCTGACGATAAAGGAAAAAGAAGAAGATGTAGTGCGGGCACTGGACCAGGGTGCCGATGATTATTGTACCAAGCCGGTGGGAATGAGAGAACTCATAGCTCGGGTGGAGGCTATTTTCCGCCGTGCGGCACTATACGAGTCACGAAAAAGGGCGGAATTCAATGATAACTTTCTCAGGATAAATCTGGCTGAACAAAGGGTCTTCAGGGAAGGAAAAGAGATAAAGCTGACACCTATGGAATTCAATCTAGCCCAGTATCTATTAAATAAAGTCGGTCATTTTACCAAGCCGAGGGAAATCTTAAGCCAGTTGTGGGGACCGGAATATGTTGACGACGTAGATTTACTGCGTACCTGTGTCTGGCAGCTACGCCGCAAGCTGGAACCCAGTCCGGCGAACCCCAAGTACATAATAAATCGTCCCGGCTTCGGCTATAAGTTTGATATAGGCTCGCCTAACCACAGCTAGGCGCTCTATCCTGATGGACTAAATAAGCGCCACCTGTTATAACAGGTGGCGCTTATGCATTTTTGATTATTCCCTGATTCTTATCTTATCCTGTTTTTATGAGTTTTTGATAATAGAGGTGCTATTGTGGAATTATCTCGGCTATGGGTTGAATAGATATCTTGGTATATGCCCTGGCTAATAAAGGGGGGAACAACAAATGGAGAAGAAGAAAATAATTATCGCTGATGACGAGCCTAATATCAGGCTACTGGTGAAGGGAATCCTGAGTAAAGATTATATCGTTCTGGAAGCAAGAAATGGTGAGGAAGCAATAGACATTACTCGGACAGAGAAGCCAGACCTTATGCTTCTGGATGTAAAGATGCCGGTTGTGAGCGGGATTGAGTTGTACCATCGGCTTGAAGCAACAGAGCCGACTTTGGCTCAGAGGGTAATGTTTATTACCGGTGATGTTATGGAAGTAGTTACCAGGGATTTCCTAAATAGAACAGGAGTCCCTCATATCGCTAAGCCCTTTAACATTGGGCAATTAAAGAAGAGCATAGACAATATATTAACCAGAGCCATGTAGCGATAAAAACTTGGTAAAAGTGTTGCCATGGTTACCAAAACGAAAAGCAGAAGAAGTACAGATGGCATCAGCGGGCTGAGGGCATAGATAACGATGAGTGATAAAATACTTGTAGTTGATAATGACCCTGCCTTTGTAAGGCCGGTTGGGCTGGCTCTTGCCCGAAATGGATATCAGATGCTCAAGGCTAGCAGTGGTAAGGAAGCATTGCAAATCCTGTTCAGCCAGAAGCCAATTTTGGTGTTACTGGGTTTAGACATAACCGGGATGGATGGCTGGCAGACCTGCCAGCGCATTCGTGATATCTGTAATATACCGGTTATCACACTGTCCGGTTATTACAATACTGAGAAGGACATAGTGCGTGGGCTTAATTATGGAGCCGATGACTACCTTATTAAACCAGTGGGAAATAAAGAGTTGATAGCCAGGGTGCAGGCAGTATTGCGGCGCGCCGACTCGCCTTCTTCATCGGATAAGATATTGGAGGCAACCTATAGTGATGGACTGCTTACCGTTAATTTGGCAGAACGCAGGGTTATTGTAAATGATGAAAGGGTGAAGCTAACTCCAAAGGAGTTTAGGTTGTTTGCCCTGCTATTTCAGAATGCCGACCGCATCATGACTCACAAACTGCTGCTGGAAAAGGTGTGGGGTTGGGAATATGTTGATGACTTAGACCATGTACGCATCTATATCTGGCACCTGCGTCAAAAAATAGAGCCGATTCCGGCTCAACCTAGATATATTATGACTGAAGCCGGGGTCGGCTACTACTTCAAGAAATCTAGGCAATAAAAACACAGCTTCAAATATTCAATGGTCACTATTTCGGCAGATGCTGAAGCGTTATAGCAGGGTTGGGAATTCCTAGGGTTGAGTGGGGGTGATACCACTTATCTGAGAGTAGCCAGGCTGGTATCCTTTCTTATGTCCCTGGACATCCATATCAAAGGTCATAAGACGTTCCAGTGATAATGATATATCTTCTTTGGTATTTCTTAAATCAATAGCCTTGAGATAGGTATGGCATTTATCGCATACATAGAGGCGATAGACCCTGGTGTCATCGCTGAAATATGACAGGGATTTACAGTCCTGGTTACCACAGCTGGGGCACTCCAGCCTTTGAAAGCGCCACTGGGCGTCACAGCGGGAACACATAAGCCACCTCTCCCCGGACTCCTTCTCAAGAAAAGCAATATCAGGGTTGCCACCACAGATGGGGCAGTAGCCCCTTCGCCAGCGATTCTGTTCTACTATACCAATCAGGGTTTTAGAATAAGCGGTCAGAAAAGGCTTCAGGGTGGCATGGGCTATTTCCCTTAAGACGTGCTCATTAACATTATCACCGGCTATCTTGGTCGGTAAGAAAGCCCCCTTAAGCCAAGCCTTTACCACCTTCTTTGGCAATCTGGAGTGTGAGCCAAGCAGGCTTTTGGGTACTTCACCTAACAGCTCGGGGTAGTTAGCAAAGATTTCAGCAACCTTCCTGAATACCTTGTCTACCAGAGACCAGTCAAGGTCAAGCTCATCAAACTTTATCAGCGGCAGTCCACTTGCTATTCGGTGATTAGCTACCTGTTTACTCAAGCTTGGCTCTGGTAGTTTTATATGTTCTTCAGCCCAGGCTTGGATACCAAGCAAACCCTTATAGAAATCCAAGAAGCTGGAGGAAACAGCTTCCCTTTCCTGCCATTCCTCCAGCTTCTTCAGAATCTGGTTACTAGTATCTTTTAATATCTGGTTTATCAATTCCTATTCCAGCTAGCTCCTATAGCTGGCCACCTATTATCATTATTGCCCTGAAGGCTAGACCGCCCAACAATACACATGTTGCTGAAGCGGCAACAATACTCGTTGCTTTGACTGCTAATCCTTCTCCCCGATTGATAATCAGCAACCCTAGTGGCATTAAGAGACCTAAAAGAACTACGGTAAGCCAGAAAGGTAACGCCAGCGACCCGGCAGTCAACAGGGTTAAGGCTTCATTGGCACCTGCTGTACTGGAGACACCAAGCCAGATAATGTAACCAACCATCACGACTAGTTCAATAGCAATTACCCAAACAAGCGATTTAGCCAGCTGTCCTATAGTCTCTCTAGAGATTGTCCGGCCAGTGGAGCCGAAAAGCCATTTTACTGTTGAGTTCAATATGTTGGAGCTACTCCTGTTGGCGGCATTGATAACTAGAGCCATAAGGATGAGCAGTGCCAAACCGGTACAGATAGCGGAGGCAACGAATAGAGCTGGAAGTAGTAATGTGCTTGCCCATATTGCCTGACTTGTGCTGGCTAGAAGGACACCGGGGTAGGTCATAAGGAATACAGCAAGAATGAGGTCTACCCAACCGAGAAAGCCTGAAATTCGCCGCATCCTGCCAGCCATGTCACCGGGATATAACTCAGGTTTTCTGGTGGCATCACCCTCAACCACCCAGGCAATCATCATTAAGAAGGCAATAATAACCCATGATAATAGAATCCAGGTACCCATAGACATTACAGCCACCGGCTTAAAGGTAGCAAATAGGTGCCAGAACCAGAGGGGATTACCCAAGTCTACAACTAGCAGTAACACCCCTATTATGGCTAAGGGGACGCCGGTATAGACTGCCAAACGGAGTAGATTTTTATGGGCACCACCGGAATAGCGGTCGGCTAGAAAGGCGACTAGATAGGCGCCACCAGCCATACCGGCAAACCAAATATCAAACCATAGTGGTATATTCCAGGGCATTTCACCTAAGCTCATTACACACCTCCTTTTACTTCAGATTGCTCTTTCTCAAGCTGTTGTCTTCGCTTGAAGACGAACCATAGAGGCAGAGCAGCCACAACTGCGGCGGTGGCAATGCCGGTCAGCCATTTTTCAATTACAGTTGCCGAGGCTAATTGTGGTGATTCAGGCAGACCATAGACATTGGGGGAATCATCCAGGATATATAAAACATGTAAACCACCCAGTTCGTTTTCACCGTAAAGATAGGCATTGTTAAAGCCTTTATCCTTAAGCTCATTAACCCGCTGACTGCCTTCGGCAACCAGCTCATCCCGGTCACCGAATTTCAGAGCGCCAGGGGGGCAGGTGGTGACGCAAGCTGGGTCAAGGCCCTCTTCTTGGCGGTTCAGGCCTACAGAGGTGCAAGCGGAGCACTTTCTGGCAGTACCAATGTGTTCGTCCTTATGAGGGACATTGAAAGGGCATGCCTGAACACAATTACCACAGCCTATGCACCACTTCTGGTCAATATGGACAAAGCCTTCATCTGTTTTAAATATGGCATTAGTAGGACAGACTATGGCACAACTGGCGTCTTCACAGTGCATACATGCCCGGCGAGCAAAGAGCCAGGCTAGCTTACCATTTCTCTCTTCCTCTATGAACCGAATCTTAACCCAGGTTTCTGGAGAGAGCTCTTCAGGGTTCTCATAACTACCGCGATTTTCTGTTTTTTCAGCCTTATGTTCATTCCAGCCCTTACAAGCTACCTGGCATCCTCTGCAGGCGGTGCATTTAGTAGCATCATATAGTATCGCTTTTCCCATTTTATGCCCTCCTTATATTACATAAGAAAGTCTTAAACTCAGGGATGGTCGTGTTAGCATCGCCAACATGAGGAGTAAGGATATTGGCGCTGTCGCCGGTAACCATACCGCTATATCCAAAGTGCCAGACGGCACCTATTTGGTGGATGGTCTTACCACCGACTGTTAGCGGCTGGAAGCGTTTAGTAACTAAGGCTACCGCCTTGATTTCTCCCCGAGCCGAACTTACGATAACATCGTCTCCATTCTCAATGCCCTTTTCTTCAGCCAGCTCTTCGTCCATTTCTATGTACATCTCGGGCATGAGCTCTACCAACCAGGGAAGGTTCCTGGTCATGATACCCGTCTGCCAGTGTTCACTGCAGCGATAGGTAGTGCCTACATAGGGGAATTCGTCAGGTGTACCCTGTGGATTCATCCAGGTACCAATGAAGGCACAGGGGTCAATTTTGGTGCCCGACATAAGGTTATTATCCAGTGGACTCTCCCAGGGTTCGTAGACCTCAGGTAGTGGCCCATCGGTACGGCCATAACCCCAGATACGGCCGACGCCTTCTGGTAGCATGATGAAGGGCAAGACCTTACCGCCTGCATCTGTCAGATTGATAGGATTGCCACCGCCATCAATGATATCGCCTAGCCATTTTTTAGCCTCAGCATCCCAGAGGACGACCGGATGCTCGCTGTCCCAGGGATTGCCGTCTAGGTCGACTGACGCCCGGTTGTAGATGATGCGGCGGTTGACCGGCCAGCACCATGACCAATTGGAATATAACCCGATTTGCTTGGGATGTGTATCTACCGTGTTACGCCTGGCGCATTTATTTCCTTCCTCTTCGCTATACTGGTTACAATAAATCCAGCTACCGGAGGTGGTGGTACCATCATCCTTGAGGGCAGCGAAGCTGGCAACCAGCTTGTCGGTGGTCAAGTCATAGCCATTGACTTCTTTGGCTACATCGTCGGACTTAATATCTCCGTAGTCCCAAACCAAATCAACAATGGCACCTCGTCCCGGGGCGGCGCTATCTGCCTGATAAAGCTCTTTAATCTTTTTCATAAGCAGATTTAGAATCTCAAGGTCAGCCATAGCCTCTCCTGGTGGCTCCACTGCCTTCCAGCGCCACTGTGCCCAGCGGCCGCTATTAGCTATGCTACCTTCCTTTTCATAGGAACAGGCTGCCGGCAGGAGGAAGACCTCGGTACCGATGCTGGTTGGGTCAACCCCAGGCCTCATCCAGAACTCTGCCGTTTCGTTGCTAAATATATCAGAGACAGCGAGCCAGTCCAGCTTGCCTAAAGCTTCACGCGCTCCATTAGAGTTAGGTCCGCCAGATGCTGGGTTCTGCCCCCAGACCCAGAGCCCCTTGATTATACCCCGCCCCATCGCCTCAATAAGACCGATGTGGGTGTAGTTTACACTCGGGTTCTTCTTGGGCAGATAGTGGAAGCAGAATTCGTTGTCTGCCGTTGCCGCATCGCCATACCATGATTTAAGCAGGCTAACAATATATTTCCTGGCATTTCCCCACCAGTTGACGCTTTTATCGCCAGCAAGACCGACGGGCGTGATGGTTTTATCCAGGTGCTTTCCACCTCGTAAGAGATAGGCGTTTATGTCGGTATCGCCTTCTACCGGCGCATCAAGATAGCCAGGCAGGTATTGTTCCAGCAGAGCAAAGTCTGTGGAACCCTGCACATTAGAGGTGCCCCGCAGGGCATTAATACCGCCGCCGGCAACACCCATATTAGCTAGTAGTAGCTGGAGTATGGAGTAAGCCCTGATGTTCTGGGTGCCGTAGGTATGCTGGGTGGTGCCCATGGCGTAACAGATGGTACCTGATTTACCCTTCTGCCCTGTTGCCGCATAGGTCCGGCAAACATCAAGATAAACATCCTTTGGTGTGCCAGTGATATTACAGACCGTATCCGCATCATAGCGGGAGTAGTGCTTCTTTAGTAGCCGGAAGACGCAGTTTGGGTCTCTAAGGGTTAGGTCTGTCACTGGTGTTGTTGGATTAGCGTATTTCCAGGTAGCCTTGGCGTCGGATGTATATTTACCAGCGAACTCACCCGGTGTTACCTCACCAAATAATCCATCGTTGAATTCAAAATCGGGATTAATAATGAGAGCGGCATTAGTGTACTGGGTAACATACTCCATATTGTAGTTGCCCGGATTACTCTCCATATCATTGATTACGTAGTTTATCATGCCCCCGATAAAGGCGATATCTGTGCCTGACCTTATCGGGGCGTAAATATCAGCCTTGGAGGAGGTGCGGGTGAAGCGTGGGTCAACATTGATGAGTTTAGCCCCTGCCTCCATCGCCCTGGTAATCCACTTGAAGGATATGGGGTGGTTCTCGGCGGCATTAGAACCGATAATCATTATGCAATCAGCATTTCTAAGGTCAATATAGTGGTTGGTCATTGCTCCTCTACCGAACGACTCTGCCAGAGCCGCAACTGTAGGGGAGTGTCATATGCGGGCGCAGTTTTCCAGATAGACTACGCCCAGGGCTCGGTCCATCTTGGATAGCAGATAACACTCTTCGTTATCCAGCTCACCGCCACCGAAGGAAGCCAGACTATCGGTCCGGTTGGCTGAAGGGACAAAGGTGGCGTCTCGTGTAGACTTGGCCCTGGCGGCGATGGTGTTTATCATCCAATCCCACGACTTTTCTTCCCAATCGGTTGAATTTGGCGCCCGGTAAAGAGGTTTGGTAAGTCGATAGGGATTGATTTCACCATCCACCTGGTGCACCTGGGCTATAGCCTGTCCCTTGCTGCAAAGGGAGCCTTCATTAATAGGATGGTCTGGGTCACCCTCAATTTTGAGGATGCCGTCATCATAAACTGTTACGATAGCACCACAGCCGACACTGCAGTAACAGCAAATGGTGTTCGTCTCGCTAATCTTTCCCTTGAGAGGCACCTTCTTGAGGGTTCTAGCCATGATAACATCATCATTTAGTGCGCCAAACAGGAAAAGACTGCCCAACCCAGCGACCGAGGCTTTTAGGAAGTTTCTTCGGCTTAATTCCACAAAATTTTTACCTCCTTTAAATTTATTTAGACTGAAATATGAAGGATCTATAGGGTAATCGCTTAAGGAATGAAGCGTGAAAGTTCTTTGTTTCCTACTGCTTGATAGGTAAATAAAAAAACTACCCCTTTGAAGGAGTGATTGTAATCTTCAGCAAAACCCAATTTCATAAAATCCAGCTTAAAAAGCTTTAATATTATACTGTAGGTATCTAATGTTGTCAATACTTAATACTTATCAAGGGATTTGCTTTAACTGTATGCTGACATACTGTATCTAATCTTATTTGTTCCGAAAGTTCCTGTATTGGTGCTAAAATTTAACGAAGCAATAGATCTATGTTTACAAAGCTGATTTTTTGGGCTAAAATAGCCTTGATTTTGGGCGGTTAGCTCAGTGGTTAGAGCGCTTGCTTCACACGCAAGAGGTCACTGGTTCAAGTCCAGTACCGCCCACCATGCCGAACAATAGGCAGAACTCCCACCCCCTCCTCTGTTAAACCATCCGGCAGCAAAGGAAGTGTATATACAAGCCGTATCTCATGCCTGGATACGGCTATTTCTTTAACAAAGCTTCGTATGAAAGCCCTCCTGTCGGTCAGCAGCCCTTCATCAAGCGTCTGCCTGAGGTCGTTTACGTAGCTTTTGACCAGTTTCATGTCTGCCAGTTCCACCTTTCTGTCCGACATCGCTATTTCAATTTCATTTCGTCTGGCTAGAATTTTTTCCAGGCGGCTTCGTAATTCACGTATCCTTGGGGCTAGGTCATCAAGGTTAACCTTACCCGTTTCAATAGCGTCATAGAGCTTGCCAAGGCGAGCCGATATGTTATCCTCTTCTCTGGAGATGAGCTCTAGTTCTTCCTGATAGCCCTTCGAAGCATCATCTATCTGCTCGTTTACCAGGTATACCAGCTCTTTCAAATGCTCCTCTGTTAAAATGTGCTCTTTAATCTTGTCGATAACCATGCCTTCAAATTTCCGGCTATTTAAGTATTTAAAAGGACAGGCTCCCGCGCCTCTCTTTTCCAGTGTGCCGCAAACATAGTAGGAAAACTTGCCGCTCTTGGCATCCCTACCAATCAATGCTTTGCCGCAGTAGCTGCAGCAGGCCAGTCCGCTTAGCAGAAACCGGCTGGCCGTCCTTCTGGGGTGGATTTTGACCGGTGCCCTTTCCCTGAGCATCTCCTGCACTCTGTTAAACTTGGCGTGGTCGACTATGGCGGGAAAGGCATTTTCAACTCTGATGGGTTCCAGGCCGCGTTTGCTGTTTTTGCCCCAGACCCATGTGCCGATATAGATTTCATTATGAAGTATGTGGTAGAGCCCCGTCTTGTTCCAGCCCTTGTTTTTTGGCCCGGGGATAGCCCTGCTATTAAGGTCCCTGGCTATATCAATGAGCCCTTTACCGCACAGGATATCATCGAATATGGCTTGCGCCACTTTTGTCTGGGACGGTATAACAGCTAGCTTGGTCCTTTCTCTGTTGCCATCCCTGGGTTTTTATCTTCTTGTATCCATAGGGCGGCCTAGCCGAGAGGTAGTAGCCCCTGGAGGCGCTCTCCCTCATTCCCCGGGTCACCTCTTCGCCGAGGTTATTGGAGTAAAACTCATCAAAACACTCGGTGATGGCTTCCATCAGCATGCCGTGGGATGAATTATCGAATTTCTCCGTGAGAGATATAACCTGGATGCCTTTTTTCTTAAGCATCGCTTTGTTTACAATGGAATCCAATCTGTTACGGGCAAATCTGGATAGCTTGTAAACTAGTATTGTGTCGAACGGCTTATCATTGCGCCGGGCCATGGCAATCATCTTTTTAAATTGAGGCCGCGATGAGTTCTTGCCGGTCTCAGCTTCATCGACAAACTCCCCGACGATGTAAAAGCCCTGTTTGCGTGCATATTCCCTCAATAATTTCAGTTGGGCTGAAGTTGAAAGCTCAACGTCCTGCTTTTCAGATGAAACCCTGACATAGATTACTGCATTCATATTAGTCCTCCTGCTATTCACTCTACCTGCTATAACGGGCAGAACCTACATCGCCCCGGCACTATTCTTTTAAGTTTGATAACAACCAGTTCGTCCTTCAGGCTTTGTTTAACCCGCCTATCTTCGGCACACTCTTTCTCAAGTTCGAGATATTCACCCCACTGCTTGATACTGGATTCAAAATCCTTCAGCGCCTCTCTAACGGTGGCAACGTGCTCCTTCCTGACGAGGTTCATTCGTGAGAAGCCGTAGTGCAGCTCAACAAATTCCTCTTCCTTTGCTGGCTCGGCAACCAGGTTCTCATCAACATTGAGTCCTTCATATCCCTGCGACCACCTGTCAACCTGAAAAAGCAGGGCGCTTTTAATGCCCGGTATAACACCGTTTTCTTCCGGAGACAGAGTTGACTTAAGCCGGGTATCTGCATCAACTTCAAACTCTACCCTGTTTTTTATCCTGTCTTTCAGCCCGGCTATCTCTTCGAGTAGCCGCTCGTGTTTATTGAGGTTGGGCCATATCGGCGAACGGGGCAGGTGCTGTTTCAATGCGGTTTTAAAATACTCGTCGTTCTCCGAAAACTGTAAATCATCCCGTCCCTCTATCCTGGCAAGCAATCTTTCAGCAAAACCGCGCAGGTCCCCGTAGTGCTGCTGAAGGGCATTACGTAACACGGCTGCCCGGGCTGTAGCAACCTCTCTCTCCTGTTTTGCCAGTTCAATGTGCTTGCGGATTGTTCTCACATCATATCCGTCGTCATCGGCTATATGCGGAACTGATTCACCGCTTTCACTGCGCTCTAGCCAATCCCGACCCTGTTCTGGTTTGACGGTTAGTTTTTTTACTCTTTTTTTCATTTTCCTTATTTCCCCCTCCCTGTATGTAGGTTTTTGTATCACTGTGCTTAGAAATAACACGATTGTCATATGTAATTAAGTGTAATATCAGGCATTGCATTACTTCTATGATTGTGTTATATACGTAATTATCGTATCTTCGATGTTTACGGTAGCACAAATGACTAAGAATGTCAATAGGACAGCCCAGGTCGGACAGGAAGACCCGTCTTCTGAGGGGTTGGCTTTGCTGGCGAGGATTATTGCAGGGAACATTCTGCGGGCAAAAGGGAATAAATCCAGCAGGGCAGATAGGTCAGATCAAGAAAAGAAAAAGGGGAAGCAGCAATAAAATGAAAACATACTTAGAACCCGAAGAGGTAATAAGGCTTGAGAAAGCAGCCACCTGTCTAAGGGACAAGCTTCTGGTCAGGCTTTTAGGTTACTCCGCTTGTCGTATATCCGAAGCCCTATCCCTAACCGTGCAGGATGTGGATTTCAAGCAGGGGACAATCACAATAAACCACCTCAAGGAGCGTGTAAAGCTGTCCTGTCCGCATTGTGGTACCAGATTAAGTAAGCAGCACAATTACTGCCCCGGTTGTAGTAATAAGATAAGCCAGGCTACCAGGGAAAAGCTAGAGCAGCACAGAAGACGCGTTTTACCAGTAGATGCCGAAACATTGAAACTGCTTGAGGAATTTATCGAAAGCGGCGGACCAGCTAACCACAATGGTCAATTGTTGATTTTTAGCATCAACAGACACCGCGCCTGGCAGATCGTAAAGCAGTGTGCTGAGCAGGACGGTCTTCCAAAGCTAATAAACCCCGAAACTGGCAAGGTGCATAATATCTCACCGCATCGACTCCGAGATGCCTTTGCTGTTAATGCCATAAGGCATGATGACTCCGGAGATGGTATTCGCATGCTTCAGGAGCACCTGGGGCATGCCAGCATCAGCACCACCATGCGCTATCGAAAGGTGGCCGGTGAAGAGCACCGGGAGTGGTATGACAGGCTCTGGAAGAAAGAGGATAAGAGTAATGGTCTTACAGCTCAAGCCTAAAAGAGGCGGCTTCCCGCGACCATTTGGCTGTGGTATGTTCGTCAAGTACTTTCTATTAGGAAGTGGGCCCTACGGCTCAGCGAAAATTGACCCCGCTGTGGGCGCTACCCAGTCCGATATCTTCCGTTACTACAAGGAAGCCCTCATCAGGGAAACGGCGTTGGACAGGGCAACCAGGACCGAGGAGAAAAGAGCCAGGAAAGAGAAACGGAATATCAGCCCTGATAACATAGATAAGCTATTTGAAAGATACCTGGCAAGAATACCCTACAAGGCTCAAGGGGCTCGCTATCACTCATTCGTTACCTACTTCAGCATGCTCCAGAAACTGGGATGGGTGGAGCCTACAGGAGAAGAAGAGCCCTCCCAATTCCAGGATAACTACCCCCAGGGTCAGCCCAGGAAATATTTCCGCCTAACTGCTGCCGGCATGGCAGCCCCCGACTATCTATGGGCTAACCCCCACAAAGCCCTCTACGGTTAGAAATAGAAACCCTGGGAAAGCCACTAACACCCTCTGGAGATTATTTGAGAAGCCCTGAAATAGCCGTTTAAGCCCGCTAGTATCCTAGTTAATACCATTCCATTCAGCCCTCCTCCATTGCACAATTGCTCTACTCTGATAACAAAAAGTGCAATGACACCCCCTGCCAGAAGCCCCTAGAGCGAAGAAGGGCTAATTAAGTCTCTCTTAAGTCCTCTCGTATTGTGCAATTCGGGATGGTTAGCTTTGGAGCTTCCGTCTTTTTGTCTTGCCTCAATTAAACCTAATCATGAAAATATAGGTTCATTCTGTTAATGCACAATAGCTCCTTTTGTGTGATGATGGTATCAGGCAATTTTGCTTTAGCACCTTAACAATTGAATATCGGTCAAAGCCTAAACCTGAACGCTTGCCCTCTTTGGGCAAATAAAGCTAAAGGGGGTAAGCGATGATAACAGCATTATTAGGGCACTGTAACCAATGCGGTAAGGTTTGGACACTAAAAAAAGGGCAGGGCGTTTGCCAGTGGTGTGGTAACTCCGCAAGCTGCCAGTCCACAACGGCAAAACCCCGCCATATCAAGTCTAGCCCAAAGCGTAGTAGAAGGCAAGACGACCACAATGGTAACGGCTACGACCAACTAGACGGCAAGTGGCTTACCTATTATAAGGTAGCGTCACGGTTTAGCCACAAGGTAAAGACACAGGACACCGAGGACTTGCTACACGATATAATGATAACTCTAGCTATTGCCGACCAAAATAACGGACACAAGCCGTTTAGCCAAGCCGCTATGTACCGGATAGCCAGCCGTGCCCAAGCCGATTACTGGAGAGCCTACTATAAGGCTAATAACGGGTTAGACTGCCACCAGTGTAGCAAAGCCCAAAGGCGAAGGTGTAAACAAAAAGACCTTTACTGTGAGTGTCCGAAGGCTATCAAGATTGAGAGCCTAGACAAGCCTATCATAGACAGCGAAGGTAGTCTAACGGAGCTGGGAGAGCTGATAGCCGATGACAAGGCAACTGACCTTGACGCTTGGGTAAGTGATAGCACTTGGGAAATAGGCTATAAGCCTAGACTGGTGGAAATAGCCCTAAAGCTACATAGAGGGGAAGCCCTTACCAACAAGGATAAGCAATACCTATGGTATTGGCGACAGAAAGAACAAAAAAGGCTGGATTTATCCTAACTTTTTAAGCACCCTTTGACGACTTATATAGTGGCGACACCGTTTAGGCTAGCGGGTAGCAGCTAGACGGTAGCTGACTACTAGGTGAAGCTGGCAGATTTGCCCACTAGCCAGATAGCC
>CAYGXW010000022.1:0-20281 GCA_964354125.1 uncultured Dehalococcoidales bacterium | reverse complement strand
GCTAAAAACGCGGGGGTGGTGGAGGTGGTGGAGCCGTGATGGCCTATTTTAAGGATGGTGCTCTGGGGAACGAACCTCTGGCTTAAGAGTTCAAGTTCCCCTTCCCACATTAAATCAGCGGTGAGCAAGAAGCTTATCTCGCCCATACTAATATGTAAGACCACACTGTTGTTGTCTATATCGGACTCGGTGCCCAATAAAAGCTGATTTTGTGGATTTAAGACCTTGATAACCACACCATCAAACTCAATCTGCTGACCTACCTGGGCTATAGTGGCTTTAATATCCTTTTCATCAATTAACCTGAGAAACTCATCGTAAATATCCAAATCGCTGTCCAAATTGGGGTGGAGAACCTGTTCCACCTGGTAATCTTTTAAAACCTCAACCAGACCGGTTATATGGTCGGAGTGGGGATGGGTCAAAACTACCAGCTCAATAGTCCTGTCCCAGAAGGGCATCCCTTCACCGAGTTCTAAGGTTATTGCCTGTGGACTGGGACCACCATCAATAAGAACCTGCTGGTTCCCCTTCTGAATGAGTATGGCATCCCCCTGCCCGACATCAAGGAAGCTGACGTGCAGGCGGTCGTCGGGTCTGACAGCTATAGCGGCGGAAGCTAGGATAGCTATTACCACCAGAGGTAAGATGAGCCATTTCTTGGGCACCAGTGAGAAGGAGCTACTCATTTTATCAACTCCTGGTTTTACCAGGGCTGCTGTTTTGGCTTTAAGGCTACTTACTCGCTGGCGATTGCTGGCAAGCCAGAAGACTAAGGCTAGTACTGGATAATAAACCCATATCAGAATGGCGTTACTATAGCCAAATTCAACAGATGACAGGGGTAGGGCAGCAAAACCATTCACAATAAGCAATAGATAGGACAGAAAAAGCCAGGCTAGCCAGCTGGTAATCTGGGCAGCGGGTAGGGCAATCAATCCTAAGCCTCCGGTTAATACTCCGGCGATGATAATCCCGGGTAGGGCGGGCAGGGCAAGCAGAGTGGCTAAAGGTCCAACCAAGGAAACGATGCCGAAGTAATAGGCGACAACCGGCCAGACAGCTATTATTGCCGCAAGGGTTACACTGAAGCTATCGCTAACAAAATTAGCTGTCGGCACCACTATCTGGTATTTACCCAGCGTAGTATTGACCACTCTCCTGCCTAAATCCTGAAGTGGTGGGAAGATAAAGATAAGACCGGCCATAGCCAGGAAGCTGAGCTGGAAGGAGACACTAAACAGGATTTGGGGTTCCAGGCTGACCATTATAGTGGCGGCAAAGGTGAGAGCGGTGATGGCACTTCGCTGTCGGCCAAGAAGCTCAGCGATAAGGAAAACGCTGGCCATAATAGCGCCACGCACTACTGATGGGTACATGCCGGTAAGAAGGGCATAAAGCCAGATAGTAGCCAGTGCCAGCCAGATGTATAAATAGCGCCGGCGGCCAAACAGCCAAGTGCCAATACTGAGCATAAGCCCGGCTACTATGCTCAGGTTAAGCCCGGAGATTGCCAGTATATGGGCAGTGCCGGTCTCGGAGAAGTCTTTATTGAGTTGGGTAGGGATGTTGCCCCGAATACCCAAGATTATTCCTTGTGCCAGTGACGCTTGAGGCTCGGGTAACACCTGAGCCAGCGTCTGTGATAGGTCGTTCCTGAAGAAGTAAAGCCACTCCATTAGCTTAAAACCCTGCCCGCTCTCCAGGACTTCTATTTCGGGGTAAAGCATGGTGGAATAGATACCCTCATAGGCTAGGTAGCTTTCATAATCAAAGTCATCAAACTTAGGTGGTGTTTCAGGCTCGCCGCTTACTAAAAGCACATCACCGTAGCTATAGGTCGGGTATCTGGGGACAAATAGCAGGGCATTACCCTGAACCTCATGCCACCCTTCATCCAGTTTTATTTCTGAAACCGATAGTCGAAGCTGGGTGTTTTTGTCCCTGATATCGGGGTCCTGGCTGACCATTCCCTTGATGGTTACCGTCCCCTTGTCGTTATAGAACTGGAGGTAGTGCTCATTATCAGCCGGCAGACTTGACTGAGAATATATAGCACCACCAAAGAAGGCAAAGAGACACAGGCTGGTTAGGATTACCGGCTTTCTATATTGCTTTAGCAATAGAATGGGCAGGGGTAAAAGCCCGATGAAAATCAGGGCTAGAGGGGGGTCAAACTTAAGGCCGAGGAAGATACCGGCTACCCAGGCACAACTTAGGTATATAAGCGACAAGAGAGTATAATCCCTTCCTTCGAACTACTAAATTTACAAAATTAATCGGCTACGGTAATCAGCTCTTTAATATTTTCCAGGGTGGTCTGCCCGATGCCATCTACTTTGAGTAACTCATTTATATTTTGGAAGAGCCCAAATTCCTGGCGGTAGCTAATAATGGCTTGTGCCTTAACCTCACCGATGCCGGGTAGGGCTTCAAGCAGCCAGGCGGGGGCTCGGTTGATGTCTATTTTTTGTGTTTCCTCTTCTTCCCTTATATCTGTAATTATGAGTTCCAGCTGACTGGGTTCGGCGCCATTGGTGATGCCGCCGGCTGCCTGGATTAGGGTTTCTATGCTGTCCCCTTTCTTCAAGAGATAAAAACCGGGGTTGTTTACCGCACCACCGATGTAAATCTGGGTTATCTGCTCTGGAATAGGATTCTCAGGGGTGGAAATCTCTATCGGTTTACCCTGGCTACAGCCTGCCAGACAGAAGATGCCAGAAATAATGGTAGCTACCAGAGAAACAGCAATAAGCCTTTTACCTGCCATAGCAGCCTCCTAATATTAGCTGTCAGCAGTTTATGACAAAAAGCTTAAACATTCAATAGGGATTGTGAGCTTAAAATAGGGGAAGTTAAGCTGGTGGGGAAATATCGCAGAAGTAGTAAGGCGATATTATCTTACATACCTGTTAGCGCAGCCCGTAGTGCATCTTCGGATTCAGGGCTGGTAACGGCTATTATCTGGTCTTCTGCCTGTAGGACGGTGCTGCTTGTCGGTACAGTTGGTTTTTCCCCTTTGCGGATTATTAGAGATAGGATGCTCTCCGGCGGCAGTGATAATTCTTTGACCTGTTTGCCGACTGTAGCTGAGTCGGGCGGGATTTTTACCTCTACAATCTCCAGCCCCCTTTCCTGTATATCCAGCAGATGCATTAGGGGATGCGACGGTAGCTCATATTTAATATGTTCCAGAATAATACTGGTACTGCTTACGGTTACATCAATACCCAGCTTCTTGAAGAGTGTTTCATGTTTTGGGTTTCTGACACGGGCTATGGTGCGGGGCACCTTGAATTTATACTTGGCTACCTGACAGGCTACTAGGTTGTCTTCATCATCGCCGGTTACGGCGATAAGCATATCAGCCCGGCCGGTTCCGGCTTCAGCCAGCGTAGCCGCCTCACAGCCATCGCCATGAAGACTGACACTGCCCATTTCGTTGGCAATAGTCTGGCTGATACTGGCATCCTTTTCTATAACTAAAACTTCGTGCCCTTCATCAAGCAGGGCTTTTGTCAGATAATAGCCCACCCGACCACCACCAACGACAATGATATACATAGCCTTTCCTAGCCTTCCAGTTTTTCCTTTAACATCTGAGCGAAAATCGTGGTTGGGCTTATCGCTTCCAGCCCCAGGGTACTATAAAGGTCGCGGCGGAGAGGGTCGTAGATACGGCAGACCACCTTGGGCACATTAAAGATGTGCTTGGCGATTTGAGATGCCATGACATTGCGGTTATCCCCCTGGGTTACGGCGACAAAGGCATCGGCTTCTTCTATGCCTGCCTTCTTGAGAACTTCTTCATCAAGGCCGTTACCGAGCAGTGCTGTGCCACCAAAATCGGATGGCAGCCGCCGGAAACTGTAGGCGTTAGTATCAAGGGTGGTGACCTGGTGCCCCTCTTTATCCAGTAAGCTGGCCAGCTGGGCACCTACCCGCCCGCAACCCATAATAACTACTTTCATAGTAAAAGCCTGTTATATATCTGTCTGGTGGTCTAATATTACGCGGCAAGGGGCATTCTCAAGTACATAGGGCAGCACATCACCTAGGCAGAACTGCCCGAATTGCCTTTTATAGGTAACCCCTATTAGAATCAGGTCAACCTCTCGCTCTATTGCCTCATCAATAATGGCCGGGCCTACCTCGCGGGCTTGTAGTATGTCAGTTTCAACCACGCAACCCCGCTCCTGGGCAATACTCTCTGCTCGAGCCAGTATGTCTTCAGCCTTGCCTATTTCGGGCTCAATCTCGGCATCAAGCGGTAGAGAGCGCTCTACCGGGATTACATGAACGGCGAAGATTCTGCTGCCATTCTTTTTCTTAGCCAGGCTGCAGGCTAGCTCTATTGCTCCTTCATCAGCCTTGGTGCCAGCCACAGGCACCAGAATCTTATAAAACTCCATATTCCCCCTTCAACTGTCAGGCGGGTATTATAATCTTCCTGTTAAAAATTTACAACACCCCTCTCTGCTTGACCGGAAAAATTTAGAATTTTTGCTTGTGGTTTATAATTGGTTTGGACTACCGTCTTTTTAACGCCATCTCCAGAAAGCGGGGGTGAAGAGGACAAAGAGGGTGAAAAGCTCAAAGCGTCCGGCTAGCATGCAGAACATGAGGACACCTTTACCCAGTGGTGGCACCAGGGAATAGTTTAACAGGGGACCAACACTGCCCAGACCTGGCCCACACCCCGCCTGACAGGTGGTAACGGCTGATAGTGCCGAAAGACCATCCATGCCACTGGCAATTAAAATAAGGGTGCTTACTATGATGAGAGCTACATAGGCTATAGGCAGGGAGATAAGTCTGGAAACAGTAGACTCTGGCAAGACAGTATCACCAATCTTAATAGGCAGGCTGACCGCTGGATTGAAGACCATCACGATGCGGCGGTGGATGTACTTGGTTAGAAGGATTAAACGCACTACCTTGATAGCGCCACCGGTGGAACCAGCCGAGGGGCCGATGAGCATCAGTAGCAGCAGTATTGCCTTGGCGAAGGTACTCCAGGTGTTGAAATCGGTAGAGCTGAAACCGGTAGTAGTCATTATAGAAACAGCCTGGAAACTGCCATATCGGAAGGCGTTACTCAGGCTCATACTCATGTTTATCACAAGGTCAACACTGAGGATTATTGTCGCCAGTGTCAGAAGGGTGACATAAAGCCTGAACTCCGGGTTTTTGAAGAGATGCCCTACCTGATGCTTCCACAGCAGGAAGTAGAAGAGGCCAAAGTTGGTGCCGCCCAGAACCATGAAGATGATGGTGATGACCTCAACCGGGACACTATTATAAGCCTCAATACTGATATTGGCGGCGGTAAAACCCCCGGTGGGCAGGGTGCTTAGAGATATTATCAACGAATCAAAAACCGGTGTTCTGGCTATCAATAGTAAGACAAACTGAAGCAAAGAAAGCCCCATGTATATGAGCCACAGAGCTTTGGCGGTATCCCGGATGCGGGCAGTCAGTTTTTCGCTGGGGTAACCCGGGGTTTCGGCTTCTACCAGCCGGGCGGCACCGATGCTCAATATGGGGAAGAGGGCTACGAAAAGGGCGATAATACCCATGCCGCCCAGCCACTGGGTGAGGGAGCGCCACAGAAGAATGCCGTGGTACTGGTCTTCAACCGCAGCGATGACTGAAGCCCCGGTAGCGGTGAAGCCGGAGACAGTCTCAAAGAGGGCATCCAGGTAGCTGGGTAAGGCGCCGGAAAAAACATAGGGCAGGGCACCGAAGAGCGAGACCGTTATCCAGCCACCGGCAACCAGTGCTATTGCTTCCCGACGGCTCATTCTTCTCTCGTCGGCAGTCAGTGGTGTCAGCCGCCAGAGAAGTAGCCCCAAGCCCAGGCTGATAGCCATAGATATGGCAAAGGCTTTGGCATCAGGCTCTTGAGAATAGATGCTCCAGAGCAGGGGCAGGAGCATGGTAGAACCTATAATGGCTATCAGCAGTCCCAGGTAGTGGAGAACAACCTTTATTCTCATTATTGGCTTCTTACTGGAAAACCTTTTCTACAGAGTGAATAACTGATATGGGAGATACTATGATAACATGCTCCCCCGGTTTTACCACGCTATCACCCGGTGGAATAATTACCGACCCGTCGCGAACAATAGCTCCAACTACTGCCTCTTTGGGCAGGCCGGCCTCAGTAATTTTTTTATTGGCAATGTGGGCTGTTGGGCTGGTAACAAACTCAATGGCTTGTAACTGCTGCCCCTCAAGCAATGCTGATGAGATGGCGCCGCCATGTAGGACGAAGCGCGTGATTTTATCGGCGGTTAATATTGTGGGTAGTGCGGCGACATCAACCCCAATTGCCTCAGTCAAGGGGATGTATCCCGGCTTATTGATTATTACCAGACTTCGGGGCACCCCCAGGTTTTTAGCTAGTAAACCACATAGGATATTAAGCTCGTCGCTGTCGGTAGTAGCCACAAAGGCATCCGCCGATGGAATCCCCTGTTCAATAAGAAAATTACGGTCAGTACCGTCACCTTGCAGTACCTCTGTTCTCTCCAACTTGGCGGCTATCTCCTGACACAGGGTTACATCATTCTCAATAACTTTGACCATGACTCCTCTTCTTTGCAGTCCTTCGGCGGTAAGGAAACCAATCCTTCCGCCACCGACAATAACCACCTTCTTTGCCGGGCGTTTTGGTTGGCTGAACAACTTTCCTAACTCGTCCATATGCTCCCTGGGGGCAATCAGATAGACACTATCGCCCTCGGTTATTACCTTATCTTCACCGGGCATAACGATGCCTCCCTCGTGAACAATGGCGGCGATGACACAGGGTTTGGGAAAGGAAATCTCACCAAGAGCCTTGTTAACCAGGGCTTCACCTTCTACCTTAAACTCCCTTATTTGAACCAGACCATTGGCAAAGTTCTCCACTGGGGTAGAATAAAAGCTGGAGAGGATGCTCGTTATTTCCTCAGCCGCTTCAGCCTCTGGGTTGATGAAGATGTCAACCCCGAGGCTTTTGGGCCTGACTATCTTACGTGGTGCCAGGGACGATTTGGCTTGCGCCAGAAAGTAACCTGAAAAGACGGGGTTTCGGATTCTGGCGGCGGTAGTACCGGCACCCAGCTCCTTGGCCATAAAGCAGGTGACCATGTTGGTTTCATCGTTATTGGTAACAGCCAAAACCAAATCGGCACGTTCAGCCCCTGCTTCCCTGAGAATTTTGGGCGTGGCGGCGTTACCCTGGATAGTTTTGACATCAAGCTGGTGGCGGAATTTCTCCAGCGCCACTTCAGATAACTCAATGACGACTACCTGATGTCCCTCTTCGACTAGCAGAGAGGCAATATGAAAACCTACCATTCCGCCACCAGCTATAATGATATGCATTTATCTTATCCTTAATACTTACCGGAAAATACCCCTGAAGTATCTTGAGATACCGTAATAAACGGACTGAAGTTTCTTCCGGGGTTTTCTCAACCTTCGTAACACTCGGTCACCCGGTTTGGTGGCAGGTATTTGCTTAAGAGGCTCGCTTTCCATTGCCTTGGACTACTCTTAATTTCACCTTTTACTCTTTTTAATTTTGAATTCTATGCCCTTGTCCTCTGGCTGTCAATAGTTAATATAATATGCTTTAAGGAGGGTATGCCTAGCTTTGATGCGATAGCCTAGAAAATTTATTATTTTATTGACATCGGCAGGTATTTTAACTAAAATGTAGGGTAAAATTAAAGGGTAACACTAATTTATTGATTTGCTATGTTTCTTGTTAGTCTTAAGATGATGTGCCTCTCTTGGCAGAAGAGGTTTGATTTTGCCTAGGTTATCTTTTATTCCCCGTGAAGAGAAATTTTTTGATCTATTTATAGACAGTGCCCGCAATATGGTGAAGGCTGCCCAAGGTCTCAAGGATATGCTTGATAACTGGGAAAACATCGGTGTCAAAGTAGCCGAAATCACCGAACTGGAGCATGAGGGGGACTCCATAACCCATCAGATTGCAGCCATGCTGCACCGCAGTTTTATTACCCCTTTTGACCGCGAGGATATAGCCCTGCTATCTCATACTATGGACGATATTACCGATTTTATCCACGCCTCTGCTGATGCCATGTATATATACAAGATTGACCTTCCCACCCAGAGGGCTAAGGAGCTGGCTAATATCATAGTTGAGGCCGCCACCGAGGTAGAAAAGGCGGTGTCAATGCTCAGACATCACTCCGAGCTAAGAAACATTCTAAAGCACTGTGTTGAGCTCAACCGGCTGGAAAACGTGGCTGACGAGGTCTACCGCTCAGCACTGGGCGAACTATTTGATGATACCAAGAACACGGCTTATATTATCAAGTGGCGTGAGATCTACGAGCATATGGAGAGCGCCACCGATAGATGTGAGGATGTAGCCAACGTCCTTGAGGGGGTAGCCCTCAAGAATGCCTGATGGCATTATCCTGCTAGTCCCCGTTTTGCTTTTAGTGCTGGCAGCGGAGTTTGTCAATGGCTGGACTGATGCTCCTAATGCTATCGCCACCGTGGTTTCTACCCGTGTCCTTTCCCCGCTTCAAGCAGTGTTTATGGCTGCCATACTGAATATCGTGGGGGCTCTGGTAACCGGCACGGCTGTGGCTGCCACTATCGGCAAGGGTATCGTGAGCCCGGACGTTATCAACCTCCCTGTTGTCGCCGCTGCTGCGCTCACTATTGTGCTCTGGAGTTCGGTAACGGCGTACTATGGCATACCTACCAGTGAAAGCCATGAGCTTATTGCCGGTCTTACCGGGGCCGGTCTAGCGGCTGCTGGTCCGTCTGCCCTGCTCTGGGAAGGATGGCAGAAGGTGCTTATCGGTCTGGGCTTCTCCACCTTCCTGGGATTTTCTATTAGCGTGACGGTAATGACTGGTCTCTATTGGTTGCTGCGGCGAACCAGACCGTCCTCTGTCCGCAAAATATTCAGCCGGCTTCAGATAATCTCGGCTGCTTTCATGGCATTTAGCCACGGTAGCAATGATGGGCAGAAGTTTATGGGGGTCTTTGCTCTGGCGTTGGTGCTGGGAGGGGTGATGCCCCAGTTCGCCGTTCCATGGTGGATAATACTACTCTGTGGCGCGGTAATGGGGCTGGGCACAGCTTCTGGCGGGTGGCGCATCATGCGCACCATGGGTTTCAGGCTGACCAAGCTGGAGCCAGTAAATGGCTTTGCCGCCGAGAGTTCAAGCTCAATTGCTATTCTGCTTGCTTCCTTTTTCGGTATCCCTTTGAGTACCACTCATACCATAACCTCGTCCATTATAGGGGTAGGAGCTACCAAACGATTTTCGGCGGTGCGCTGGGGCATGGCTGGTAACATCGTTATGGCGTGGATTATAACCTTTCCTGTCTGTGGTATATTAGGTTATGTGTTTACCTTGTTGTTCAAACTAATATTCTAATTTATAAAGTGATTTCCCGGGGATTAGCTCGCAGCTTTTCGGCAGTAATAATAGCCCTGATGTCCGATACTACACTATCAATCTGTTCCTGTTTATTGACTACTGCATAGTCAAACATGGGTAGCTTTTTGATTTCCTGCTCAGCAGTCTTAAGGCGCAGGTCTAGCTCGGTTTTTGATTCGGTGTTACGCTGTCTGAGCCTGGTGATTAGCTCCGGCATAGATGGCGGTATTAAAAAGATAAAAACCGCCTGAGGCAGGATTTTCTTAATAGTGGTGGCCCCTTGTATGTCAACCTTGACGATAGCGTCCTGACCGCTTTCCAGTGCCTGTTTTACCGGCTTTTTGGGTACTCCGTACCAGTTGCCATAGACATTTGCCCACTCTAATAATTCCTCTTTTTGGAGCATCTTTTGGAACTCTTCTTCTGAGACGAAGTGGTAGTCTATATTATCTCTCTCTCCGGGGCGTCGGGGTCGTGTGGTTACGGTTACTATGAATTTAAGAGGGATGTCCAGTTCCTTCATCCTGGTTAAAACAGAGTCCTTACCGGCACCGGAGGGACCGGAAAGGACTAAGAATAATGGCTTGGTGGTTATATTAAAAAGGCCTTCACCCTCATATCCTGATTTTTTCATCGCTTTGCTCTGGTTTTAGCAGAGAGCCTCCGCGGCTTAACTGAACCCTGCCGGTGATGGTCTCCGGGGCTAGAGCCGCCAGTACAATGTGCTTGCTATCGGTGAAGATAACTGCCTTAGTCCTTCTACCGTTGGTCATGTCAATGAGGAGCCCGTTGTTTCTTGCTTCCTGGATGGTGCGCTTGGTGGGTGCCGAGTTTGGCGAAGCTATGGCAATAACCCTGTTCATTGCCAGGATATTACCAAAGCCGATGTGAATTAGTTCTCCAGTAGTCATAATTCTAAACCTCAGTTTAATATTTTTAATTATCTGATAGTATTTATTTCCGGTTAGTATTAGTAATTTAGAGACATTATTTCAATGGTTTATTAAGCCTAGTGATTGATAGAAAGCTGTCACTCCTTTGTGCTGAGGATAGAATGACTAATATCTTACTCTGTCAGTGGCAAGAAGGCAAGCCCTAGAAGGTTATATTTTAAGATTTTTTGTAGTAGTTGGCTGTTATTTCCCCTCTACACATTAAATAAAAAGGTAATCACATCACCATCTTGGACTATATAGTGCTTGCCCTCAAGCCGTAGCAGCCCGTGCTTTCTGCCTTCGCTGCCAGCTTTCATCAGGTCGTTGTAGCTGATGACCTCAGCCCTAATAAATCCCCTCTCCATATCGGTGTGGATTTTACCGGCTGCTTTTAGGGCTTCGATGCCGCTTGGGATAGACCAGGCCTTGACCTCATCCGAGGCGGTGGTGAAGAAGGTAATAAGCCCTAAGAGGTCGTAGGACATTTTGATGGTTTGGTCTAGCCCGGGTTCGGTTAAACCGAACCCTTTGCGGCACTCCGCGGCGGTGGCATCGTCCAGTTGAGCCAGCTCCATTTCCAATTCACCGCAGAGGGTAATGACGCCGTGCTTGGGATGTGCAAATCTCTGGTTTAATTTCTCCTCAATAGTTTTGGCTTCGGGTATCTGCTCTTCGCCGATGTTGGCCACCGTTAACAGTGGCTTGGCGCTTAAGAACTGGTAGCCAGATATAGCCCTAGCTTCATCGGGGGTCAGGCTTTGTTCCCTGATGGGTGTATCCTTTTCCAGACTAGTTTTTACCTTCATCAATAATTCCTGTTCATGCTGGAGGCTATGGCGCTCATCTGGCTTGGCAGACTTGAGGGATGTTTCTATCCTCTGGAGCCGCCGTTCAATGATAGCCAGATCAGAGTAGGCAAGTTCCAACTCCATTTCAGCGATGTCCCTCTCCACATCCACGCTGCCCTCAATATGGGGTATGCTTTCATTGGTAAAGGCTCGGGCGACATTAATTAAAGCATCTACATTACTGAGCTGAGATAGGAAATCGCCGCTTATAGCTGTGTCCTTAGCCAGACTCTTAACCGAGGCGCCGATATCAATGTATTTCACCTCAGCCGGGACAACCCGCTTGGGCTTCAGCATATCGGCTAGGGTATTGAGGCGGGGGTCTTGGACCTTGGCTATTCCCATATGGGGTGCTTCCGGGGTATAGCTTCCGGTATCAGCTTTACCTTTGGTTAAAGCGTTGAAGATGGTTGTGCGACCACTTTTAGATAGCCCTACGATACCAATACCAACACTCATTGCTCAGCTTCACCAACCTTCTCTGGTGAATTTTCGTCCCTTACTAATGAGACAGCCGAGGAGTTTTATTTCCTAAAAGATGTTGGTCTTTATTAACGGGCTGACTTTATTATGTTTTTGGCTTGTTTAAGGGCTAGTTCTCTTTCGTTAGGGTTTAATTTCTCGTTGGCAACCAGCTCTAGTAGGGTAAGCAATGCTTCATGGGTACCAATATTGCCAATCGATTTAACAGCATTAGTCCTTAAGTTGCTAGAAAGATCCATATCGGTGGCGATAGCAGATAACTTCTTTAGTTCATTGATGACCTGTTCTGACATCTTACCTCTCCTTTTATCTTAAGGTAGGTTTGCTGAGCGAGTATTGCTGCATAATTCTACTCTTTATAAAACTATATTGCAATAGCTTCTAAACTCTTGGCTCTAAAATTCTGGCTAATATAACAGAGCTATCTGCCCAACTCCCGAGTGTGATAAAATGTTGTGTCTGATAAGTAGGTGGCGGGCATTGTTGTATGTACTAATTGGCCTGGATGGTTTTTCACTTAATGAGTCGCTTGAGGAGATAAAAAGGGGCTTGGGTGACCGGTCGCTTTTATCTATCAACACCACTACCCTGGATGGTCAGCAGGTAACCCAAGACCAGCTGAGAGCGGTTTGTTCTGCGATACCCTTTCTTGCCCCAAAGCGCCTTGTTATCATTAAAGGGTTGCTAGAGCGGTTTGAGCCTAAGGTCAGGCGGGGTCGGCAGAAAAAGAAGGACAATAATAGTCAACAGAACGACTGCAAATCATTTTCTGCTTTGTTTGATGAGTTCCCCGATAGCACGGTACTGATATTGATAGACGGCGAGGTAAAAAATAAAAACCCACTGCTTAAAGAACTATTACCCCGGGCAAAGGTGAAATCCTTTCCTCTGTTGAAAAATGAGAAGCTACGTCAGTGGATTAAAAAGTGGGTCCAAAAAGAAGGTGGCAGCATATCTCCACAGGCTGTGGACTTGCTAGCCAGGCTGGTGGGCAGTAATCTATGGGTTATGGCGGGCGAGATTTCAAAGCTGGTATTGTTTACTTCGTATCGTTGTATTGAGGAAGAAGATGTCAGGGCTGTCGTCGGCTATGCTCAGCAGGCTAATGTATTCACTATGGTTGATGCCATCCTTGATTTCAAAGCCGGGCAGGCGCAGCAGGCGATACAGCAGTTGCTACAGATGGGGATGACTCCGGCATATCTATTATTTATGTTATCACGGCAGGCACGGATGCTGGTGCGGGCTAAAGAGCTGATAAAAGAGGGGAAATCCGAGGTGGAGATTCAGGACAGGTTGGGTTTGACCTCGGAGTTTGCCTGGCGTAAGACCGCCGAGCAGGCTAGCCGCTATTCCCTGGAGCGGCTCAAGGAGCTATATCGTAGACTCTTAGCCGCTGATCTGTCCATTAAAACCGGTAAATACGAGGCTGAGCTGGCTCTTAACATCCTGGCTGCTGAGCTATGCCAGCAGTATAGTGGATAAGCAGCTGGTTCAATGAGCTCAATTGACAGCTACTACCAGCTTGCACTAAAATCGTATGTGAATTCCCCAATTAAGGTAGATAGTAGCTTGAATAGCGATGAGGTTCGGCAATCTTTCTTAGGCTTCTTTGAGGAGAAGGGGCATAAAATTATCCCCAGCTCTTCTTTGATACCCCGTGGCGACCCTACCTTACTGCTTACCAGCGCCGGTATGGTGCAGTTCAAACCCTACTTTCTGGGTGAGGCAGTACCGCCCAACCCCCGTCTGGCATCTTGCCAGAAGTGCTTTCGCACCACTGATATTGAGTCGGTAGGTGATTCCAGCCACCTCACCCTCTTTGAGATGCTGGGTAATTTCAGTGTTGGCGATTACTTCAAGGAAGAAGCCATCAGCCTGGCGCTGGAGTTTGTTACCCAGCGTCTGGGTCTATTAAGGGAACGACTGTGGATAACCATATTCCTTGATGACGATGAGTCTTTCCATATCTGGCGCAGGAATGGTATTGCTGAAGATAGAATATTGAGGTTTGGCGAGGAGGACAACTTCTGGGGGCCGGCTGGTGATTCCGGGCCCTGTGGACCCTGCAGTGAAATACACTACGATTTTGGCCCTGAGGTCGGTTGTGGTAAGCCTGCCTGCGCTCCAAACTGTGAGTGCGGTCGCTTTTCTGAAATCTGGAACCTGGTGTTTGTGCAGTACAATCAGGATAAGGATGGTAAACGCACCCCCTTATCCAGGTGCCATATTGATACCGGTATGGGGATTGAGAGGACTGCCGCCGTGATGCAGGGCAGGTCCTCTGTCTATGAGACTGACCTATTTTTACCCCTTATAGAGCTTTTATCTCAGCTTTCGGGGAAGAAATACGGCGTTGATGATGATACTGATAACAGCATACGGGTAGTAGCCGAGCACAGCCGGGGAATTGCTTTTCTTATTGCCGATGGCGTATTGCCTGATAACGAGGGACGGGGCTATGTACTCAGGCGACTACTTCGCCGGGCGGCGCTCTTTGGCCGCCGACTGGGGCTGGAAGAGCCCTTCCTGGCTCAGATGGCTGAGGCTGTCATTAGCAAAATGGGGCATATTTACCCGGAGCTGGTGAGTCGGCGGGATTTTATTCTTAAGGTGGTTGAAGTTGAAGAAAACAGGTTCAACGAGACGCTAAGCACCGGTCTTGAGCTCCTTGATGATATTATGGAGAAGGCTTCAAGCCGGGTGAGAAATAAAATTACGGGCAAGCAGGCATTCAAGCTCTATGATACCTATGGCTTCCCAGTGGAACTTACTAGAGAAATTGCTTTAAGAAAGGGCTTTTCTGTTGATATTGAAGGTTTTGAGAAGGAGATGGAGAAACAGAGGCAGAAAGCCAGAGCCAGCCACAGGTTTGAACTGGCGGAAAAGGTGGGTTTAAGAGGTGAACTTGACCTAAAAGCAACCACCTTTGTTGGCTATAACAACCTGAAACAGAAGTCAGTTATCCAGAAAATACTGGTTGGTAATAAGCCTGTAGATATTATAAAGAAAGAACAAAAAGCAGGCATTATTCTGGATAAAACCCCCTTCTATGCTGAGATGGGCGGGCAGGTGGGCGATACCGGTGAGATAATCAGCGCTTCGGGGCGGTTTGTTGTTACAAATACCATTTATAGCTCATCGGAAGCAGTTATTCATCAGGGTTACATTGCCCAGGGAAGTATGTCTGTTGGTGATAAAGTAGAAGCTGTGGTGGATAAAGAGAGGCGGCTTGATATTGCCAGAAATCACACGGCGACACATCTGCTTCAATTTGCCCTGCGTCAGGTTCTGGGTGAGCATGTTCAACAAAGGGGCTCGCTGGTGGCTCCCGACCGGCTCAGATTTGATTTCTCCCACTTAGTAGCCATGACCGGAGAGCAGTTGGACGAAGTTCAAAGCATTGTCAATGACAAGATTCGCCAGAACCTGCCGGTATATGACCAAAATATCCCCTATAAGCAGGCGATTGAGGAGGGAGCCATAGCCCTGTTTGATGAAAAGTATGGCGATGTGGTTCGGGTGCTTAAAATCGGAAGCCCGGCGGTTAGCACTGAGCTATGCGGTGGCACCCACGTTGCCGCTACCGGCGAGATAGGTTTCTTTCAAATCCTCTCTGAGTCCAGTATTGGTGGTGGTTTGCGCCGAATTGAGGCTGTTACCGGACGCGGGGCGGAGAAGTATATTGAAGGGCGTTTATCGGATTTGGAGAAGATTGCTCAATCTATGAACGCTAAACTAGGTACTGTCTTAGATAGAGCGGCTAGCCTGGTTGTTGAGCTAGATAAGGAGAGTGAGCGAAGACTGGCTTTAGAGAGGGAATTAGCTAAGAGGCAGGCTGAGACCCTGATGGAGCAGACAGAGACGATTAAAGGGGTTAATGTGCTATCGGCGGTAGTGCCGCCTTCCCGGCTGGAAATACTGCGGGAAATGGCTGATTTGTTAAGGGATAAACTAAAAAGCGGCATCGTGGTTCTGGGCACCATATATGAAGATAAACCGGCGTTTATTGTTGCTATAACCCCGGATTTGATTAAGAAGGGTTATCATGCCGGTGAGATTGTGAGGAAGGTAGCTGAATTGGCCGGCGGCAGTGGTGGTGGCAAGGCTAGCCTGGCACAGGGCGGCGGTAAGGATAAGGACAAATTAAATACAGCTCTTCAATCAGTAAAGGGCCTTATATAGGGAGTGAGACTAACGCGTTACCTGGGGCTTGATATCGGGGACAGGTGGATTGGGGTGGCCATCAGCGACCCTTCGGCAAAACTGGCCAGCCCGCTTACCATAGTCAAGCGAGAAGAAGATTTAGCTGATATTGAGGCTATTGCCCATATTATTAACCAATATGATGTCAAGCAGGTTATTGTCGGCTTACCGCGTGCTATGGACGGCAGCCTTGGAAGACAGGCGGAGAAGGTAGAGGCTTTTACTCAGCAAATGCGCCGCTATATTAAAGTCCCAGCGGAGTTCAGGGATGAGCGGCTGACAACGGTTTCAGCCAAACGCTTTATGCGGGAAACTCAAACCAAAAAGAGCAAAAAGAAAAGGGATGATGCGATAGCCGCCGCTGTCATACTACAGGGTTTTCTGGATGAAGAGCACATTTAAGAACTACATTGAGGTGTTAAAACCCAGGGAGAGCATTTTATTAACTTTTATCGGTGTTTGTGCCGCCTTTATAGCCGGTAATGGACGACCGCCTTTGGATATTCTGCTCCTTGCCGCAGTAACCATCCTGTTAGGCAGTGCCGGCACCAATGGATTGACCAATTATATTGACCGCGATTTTGATGCCAGGATGAAGCGTACCAGACACAGGGTATTGCCTTCAAAGCGCATCTATCCACCGCAGAAGGTATTGCCTCTGCTGGTGGGACTGGTAGTTGCTGCCTTGGTGCTCGCCTGGTATCTACACCCGTTTGCCTTTATTGCTGGTCTGGTCGGCACCATAGTCGCTGTTACCTGGCGGAAGAGATTGACCTGTGTTTTCCCGCAGGGTGCCATTGCCGGCTGTGCTCCGGTACTCATAGGCTGGTTTGCTATTACACCTGCTTTTAGCTGGCAGATACTGCTCTTATGTTTGCTGATTATATTCTGGCTGCCACTGCATGTCTGGAGTGTTATGATTTCCAATCGGGAGGACTATCTTGGCGCCGGATTAAACTTCTTCCCTATGAGTGTGGAGGTCAGGAAAGCGGTTATGGTATTGCTTCTTTTTACCCTGGCTATTTATGTTGTCTCCATTGCCCTCTACTTCGTTGGTGACTTCGGCTGGATTTATTTATTATTGGCTAACCTGCTGGGTATCATGATGCTCTGTGCCAGTTCACGATTGGTGATTTCTAATGCCTCTAGGGATGCCTGGCGGCTGTATAAACTATCCAGCTTCCCGTATCTAGGGCTGATATTCCTTGCTATGTGTCTTGACATCTGGCTGCTTTAATTAAGGGGGAAAAGGGTGAGTTTTAATCTACTGAAGACTTGCCCCAGCACTAAAGCCCGTGCCGGAGAGCTGATAACTGCTCATAGGATAGTGCCGACGCCGGTATTCCTGCCGGTGGGCAGTCAGGCTAGCGTCAAAACGCTGACGCCAGAGGAACTGAAAAATCTTGGTATAGCTATGGTTCTGGCAAATACCTATCACCTCTATCTCAGACCGGGGATTTCTATAATTCAAGAGATGGGCGGTTTGCATTCTTTTATGGCTTGGGACGGCGCCATCCTTACCGATAGCGGCGGCTATCAGATATTCAGCTTAGCCTCTTTGAATAAGGTTACCGATGAGGGCGTTACCTTTCGCTCTCATATTGATGGCAGTCAGCATTTTATTACCCCAGAGCTGGCGATTCAGTTTCAGGAAGCCCTGGGCGCCGATATCATTATGGTTCTGGACGAATGCCCGCCCAGCGATGCCCCCTTTGACAGGGTTAAGCGGGCGATGAACCGGACTAATCTCTGGGCGGCCAGGTGTCAGCAGGCTCAAAAGAGCAAGCATCAAACTCTATATGCCATCGTACAGGGTGGTATCTTCCCTGAGCTGAGGCATAAGTCTGCTGAATATCTTACCTCACTCGGTTTTCCCGGTTATGCCATCGGCGGTTTGAGCCTCGGTGAATCAAAAGAGGTAACCTGGAATATTACTGAGGAAACGGTGGCTCTATTACCGGAGAATAAGCCACGCTACCTGATGGGGGTCGGCTCGCCGGAGGATATTGTTGAGGCGGTATCAAGGGGCATAGATATACTAGATAGCGCCCTGCCCACCCGTGTCGCCCGCAACGGTGCCCTTTTTACCCGGCTGGGGCGGATAAATATGGGAAATGGTATTTTTGAAAAGATGGAAGGACCTGTTGACCCCGATTGCACCTGCTATACCTGTAAAAACTTCTCAGCGGCTTATATTCACCACCTCTTTGATTGCAACGAACTTCTGGCTTACCGATTGGCTACCATCCATAACCTGAGCTTTATGAGCAATCTTATGCGTGATATTAGAGAGGCTATCCTGAATAATACTTTTACTTTCTTCAAAGAAGATTTTCTTAAAAGCTATAAACTGACAGATGAGCAGGCACGTATCTCGCAGAAGCAAAAGTGGCTTAAGGCACGCAATTTAAACAATCTCTTTTAAATCCTCCCCCTCGGTCCCCCTCCTTTGAGAAAGGAGGGGGAAGAAAAAGAAAGAGGGGCGGAAGCCCCTCTTAGATGCACCGCTGCTGTCTTACCCTTACTCTTCGGTTAATGTAGTACTACTCCAGGGCTGTTTTTTTGATTGAAACCGGCTATTTTTAGTTTTTCGCTTCTGCTATTGGTTTTTGGTCTTGCGGTGCTTTCGCCGGCAGTTTATCGGACATTGCCATAATTGCACTTTTGGTAATTTCAAACAAGACAAAGGCTTCATTTGTGGTGAGAACTACCTCAGGATGCATGATGACATTCCTATCTTGGTCTTTCACCTGTTGGAGTAACGCTAATACTCTCTTAACATGGTCTTTGACGTCCGCCTTTGTAGTCGTCTCTTCAGTCAATTTATAAAGAGCAGAGATATAGGCACCCCAATTCTCCAATCTGTTCTTGGATTTTGGTTTGCAAACAGCCACATAATACTCGTGCAACACTGCTTCAGTTGCCCGTAACATGTGAAAACCAGCGGCTGTTGGGATGTCAAAAGCTAAACACCTCCCGCCATGCGCAACCTCTTGTGTCACGGCTTCGCTAAGTTTTTCTAACACAGGCCGTGGGAAAACCTTTTCTGCATGGTCGATTAAGTCAGAGGTTGAATAAATACCTTTCTGAGTAGCACAGTAAGCCGACAGTGTTAGTAACTCCTCAGACAAAACAGTCTCGAGGTTTTTAGCTTTCTCAATAAGTTGTTGGAACTTCTAATCAACATGTGTGTCTGGCTTTTTCCAGTCACCTGGTGCCTTCTGATCTACCATCCATTTTTGCACTTCATCAATAGCGTCAACAAGCGCTCTTGCACCAGCATAGCAAACTTTCAATCCTCCACCCCAATCCAATAGAGCGACAACACTAGCGCGAACCGGCATACTAGCAACCCAAATATCAAGCCTATTCTGAGGTCCTGCCTTCATTTTGGTAAGTGGGTTGAGTTGTCCACCCAGTTGATAAAAGAAGGGTAAATTAATCTTTTCCATGGTCGTCTCTACTCAATATTTAACATAAGTTTATTCCCCTTTTCGTCTTATGTCAATCTTTCTTATAGCTGCCCTTTTAATCCACCCAAATCTGTATAATTCATATCTTAAAGGGGTGAGCTTGAGAGGGGCGCTAGCACTTCTCACTCTATTCCCCCTTCCTTTAACAAAGGAAGGGGGCTAGGGGGATGGATTTCTAAAAATCTTAAAAATGTTTTTAAATATGTAGTAGGGGATGTGCCTGCCTACTGTTGACAAGCCTTTTACCTTATGCTATTATTACTTTTACCTTCTAAGGTAAGATTTTTATTTATGATGAAGGTTAACACATAAAACGGAATTAACTGGTGAAAGTTGCCAGGCTAGCGGCTTGGTGGTTAATCGCCAGGCCGTTTCTTTATGTGTTACGCACCTTAAAAATTGAATAGGGTTAATATCAAGTCTGAAGCAGGTCAAGCGCAAAGGGCGCATGGTGGATGCCTTGGCATCAAGGGCCGATGAAGGGCGTAGCAAGACTGCGATAAGCCCCGGTGAGCTGCCTAGCAAGCCTAGCCGGGGATTCCCGAATGGGGCAACCCGCTCAGGTAAAACCTGGGCACCCCCAGCCGAACACATAGGCTGGGTGGGGGTAAGCGGGGGAAGTGAAACATCTCAGTACCCCGAGGAAAAGATATTATTCCCTGAGTAGTGGCGAACGAAAGGGGAAGAGCCCAAACCCTGTAAGCTGAGTGGCTCTGAGGCTTATGCTTAAAGGGGGTTGTAAGGCAGGTTGGGCCTAGCTCAGAATAGGCCAAGGAGTTACCAACCGAACCCTAGCCGAAGGTTTCTGGAAAGAACAACCATAGAGGGTGATAGTCCAGTAGGCGAAAGGGGTAGGCTCCTTATCTGTCCTTGAGTACCACGGGACACGAGGAATCTTGTGGGAATCTGCC
>CAYGXW010000021.1:0-20507 GCA_964354125.1 uncultured Dehalococcoidales bacterium | reverse complement strand
AGGGTGAAATGGTGAGGTAAGAGCTCACCAGCGACTGGGTGACCAGTCGGCTGGGCAAACCCCATCCGGAGCAAGACCAAATAGAGGGACAAAAGGACGCCCGGCCTGTCCCCGGGTTGGTCGCTTGACCCTGATGGCAACATCAGGGCTAGATAGATGGTCACCGCCCTGAATATGTTCAGGGTACAGAACTCGGCTTATAGGTTTACTTGGCCTATCAAGAAACCTCTTGTAACTACTCACCCCCTTTAATTATTTTAGGCTGGATTTTTTAACTTTTTTCTTTTCTCCAGACTGGAGTTGAGGAAATGGCAGAAAAGGCTTGTTAGAAAGAGGAAGTGGGATTTAAACAGGGTTAAGAATGTAACATCAGCAACTGTCAGCGAGTTTGCCATAAGGGGCTTATTGGTATTATAGTTGTCGGTAATGCAAACCCTAAACCCACTTGCCCGGGAGTTTATCCTCTTCTGTGTTCATCGTTGTGGTATTGGGTGGCCGATGCTTTATGATGAAATGTGCTGGGTAGCCGGACGCAGGTTATTTCGCGATATGGGCTATGCTGAATTAAACAAGATGGGGATATCCTTTGGCCTAAATGACATTGAAGATACTATCAGGATGATAGATAGCGTTGTCAGTCTTAAGTTAAATCCAGGCTAGGAAAGTCAAAAGATAGCTCAAGCCAGGGTTTTATAGTCTCTGGTTTTATCCATAGAAATCCTGAAAGGAATACTAACTTCAGGTTTTTTTATTTATGGATAGCTGGTAAACTGTTTATAGAGCAATTAAGGGGGTAACTACAATGTTAAGGGGAATAAGATTAGGGCTAGTAGTAATTTTATTGGTGGTATGCCTTGCCCTATCCTTTGGTTTTGGCTATGGTATGGGTCTTGAAGCCAATCCGTCGGGGCCGGCCTTCGCCAGCGTCGAGCAGGCATGGAATATCATCCTTAGTGACTATGTAGAGAAGGACAAGATTGATGTTGACACTTTAAGTCAGGCTGCCATTGAAGGCATGGTAGCAGCGTTGGATGACCCCTATACAACCTATCTTGATACTGAAGCCTACCGACTGAATTTTGATTCCTTAGAAGGTAAATTTGAAGGCATTGGTGCTGAGGTGACGATAAGGGATGGACAGCTGATGGTTATCGCACCGTTGGCTGGTTCACCAGCGGCTGAGGCTGGTATCCAGCCTGGTGATGCCATTCTGGAAATTGACGGTGTATCAACCTCAGGGATGGGTCTATACGAGGCTATACTAAAGGTCCGTGGACCGAAGGGGACATCGGTCAGCCTTCTAATTCTTCACCCGGGTGAGACCGAACCTATAGAGATAGTAATTATCAGGGATGTGATTGAGGTCCCCAGTCTCAGCTTTGAAATGAGGGGTGACATCGCCTATATTAATATAAGCGAGTTTAATGAGCGGACCAATGAAGAACTGACGCCGGTGCTGGAGGCTATAGACGCTCAAAATGCCGCTGGTATCATCCTTGACCTGCGCAGTAATCCTGGTGGTATTGTTGAGGCGGTAGTGGATGTTGCCAGTCGCTTTCTGGATGAGGGCGAGGTGATTTTCAGCATTAGGGATAACGATGGCAATATTGAAACCATCAAGGCTAATAGACAGGAGATAACCACTGATTTGCCCATGGTGGTGCTGGTTGACGGCTTCAGTGCCAGTGGCAGTGAGGTACTGGCAGGAGCCTTTCAGGACCACGGTCGGGCTACTATCGCTGGTACCACGACCTTCGGCAAGGGCAGTGTCAATTACCTAATTCAGCTTGAGGATGGTTCCGGGTTATACATTACCTCAGGCCGCTGGCTGACGCCCAATGGCAACCTTATAGAGGGCAAGGGGATTGTCCCCGATGTAGAACTGGAGCTTACCGGGGAGGATGCCATCCAACGGGCTATCAATTACCTGCATGGCAATATCTAAACTAGTTGATTTATCCTGATTTAATCTTTATAATATAATAAAATAATTTAAGGAGGTTAGGGCAGTGAAGGTTGTATTTCTGTGCAGTGACAGGGGTTGTTGTCCGGTGGTTAAAATTACTGATGAACGTGTTGAGATAGGGGAAAAAGATAACATCTGTGTTCTTAAGAAAAGCGAGTGGGAGACACTGAAGAAGAAGATTTTAGACCGAGAGATTTAGGTATTACCTTACATCCGGAATAGAGAGCAGGGCTAAACACCCTGCTCTTTTTTATTAAAGTAATGCTTTGTTATTTGACCGCTTTGCCTATGATAGCCTATAATCCGTAGGCAAGTCTGATAGATTCTAGTGGAACTATGAGTGTATTACGACAACTTGAAAAACTAGGAGACGAAGCGCTGGGTGAGCTGAGTAATGTCAGCGATACTAAGCAGCTTGAAGCCTGGCGGGTCAGGTATCTGGGTAAGAAGAGCAGGCTGATAGAGGTTCTACGCGGCTTATCTAAGTTATCCCCTGAGGAGAGAAAAGCGGTTGGCGCCAGTGCCAACAAGCTCAAAGCTGATTTGGAGAACCAATTGAGTCAAAAGGGGCAGGCTCTGGGCAAACAACTGGCAGCGTCAACTAGAGAAGAGCACCTTGATATTTCCCTGCCCGGATATCCCCTGCCCATAGGTCGTCTACATCCGATTACTCAGGTGATAAATGAAATAAACGATATCTTTATATCAATGGGCTTTCAGGTGGTGGAGGGGCCGGAGGTGGAGTGGGACTATTATAATTTTGAGGCACTAAACATTACTAAAGAGCACCCAGCCCGTGATACTATGGCTACACTCTGGATAGACTACAAGAACGAGGGTGGGGAAAAGCCAATGCTACTGCGAACACATACCTCTCCTATGCAGATCAGGGTTATGGAGAGGGTGCGTCCGCCACTGAGGATAGTGGTGCCGGGTAAGGTATATCGCTATGAAGCTACTGACGCCACCCATATACCTATGTTCTGTCAGATTGAAGGATTTGCCGTAGATAAAGGCATCACCATGGCTGACCTTAAAGGGACACTCTACGAGTTTGCCCGTCGCTTCTTTGGTCAGGATAGAAGGGTACGCTTTCGCTGTGACTACTTCCCTTTTGTTGAGCCTGGCGCCGAGATGGCTATTGAGTGTGCCGTCTGCCAGGGGAAAGGCTGCCGTCTGTGTGGCTCAAGCGGCTGGATTGAAATACTGGGTGCCGGCATGGTTCACCCTAAGGTGCTGGAGCGGGTGAATATTGACCCTGAGGTCTATTCTGGCTTTGCCTTTGGCATGGGTATTGAACGCATCCCTATGCTGCGTTATGGTATTGATGATATACGCCTTTTTTACGGCAGTGACCTCAGATTTTTAAGGCAGTTTTAGAGCAATGAAAGTTCCGATTAAGTGGCTTAAAGAATATATTGACATAACAATATCGCTTAAGGAGACTGCCCGGCGGCTGACGATGGCGGGCACCGAGACCAGTCTGCTATCGCTGGGTGAAAGATGGGAGGGGGTTGTAGTTGGCGAGATAATAGCTGTAGAGCCTCACCCCAATGCCGACCGCCTGCGTTTGGTTACTGTTGATATAGCTGTAGAGAAGCAGACGGTAGTCTGCGGGGCGCCCAATCTCACCATCGGTGATAAGATAGCCTTCGCCAGCGTCGGTGCCGAGCTTATTGATGGGCATACCGGCCAGAAAGTTATTTTAAAACCGGCTAAGATTCGTGACGTTGCCTCCCGTGGTATGGTCTGCTCGGAGAAGGAGCTGGGCATCTCCGATAGACATGAAGGCATTATGGTATTGCCCCCCGAAGCACCGCTGGGTAGTCCACTAGCTGACTTTCTATCTGATGTTGTATTTGACCTGGAAGTAACCCCTAACCGCCCTGATTTGATGTCTGTTATTGGTGTCGCCCGGGAGGTGGCGGCGCTCACTGGTGCGGTGGTGACTCTACCTGAAGTGGAATACGATGAACTTGGCTTGCCGATAGAAGAGCAGGTATCGGTTGACATTGCTGACCCCGATTTGTGTCCCAGGTATTGTGCCAGTTTGATTAGTGGTATAAAGATAGGCGAATCCCCTGAGTGGCTCAAGCAGCGGCTAGTGGCTTGTGGCATGCGCCCGATAAACAATATCGTTGATGTAACCAACTACGTTATGTTGGAATACGGTCAGCCCCTGCACGGATTTGACTTTAAGCGGATAAAGGGTAAAAAAATAATCGTACGCCGGGCAGGTAGGGGTGAAGCTATGGTTACACTGGACGATGTGGAGCGCAACCTTTCCGATAATACCTTGGTCATCGCCGATAGCCAGAGGGCGGTAGCCATCGCCGGTGTTATGGGCGGTGCTAATAGTGAGGTAGGTGATGAAACCACCTCAATCCTGCTGGAGTCGGCTAGTTTTAACCCAGCCAGCATCCACTATACCAGCCACGGTCTGCATCTGATAAGTGAAGCCAGTACGCGCTTTGAGAGGGCTATTCGCCCCGAGCTGACTGTTCTGGCACTAAGACGGGCGACCCAGCTTATATTACAACTTGCCGGCGGTCAGGCTGCCCAAGGGATTATTGATGTCTACCCGGGAAGGAAAGAGCCGAAACCAATTTCGCTGCGTACCAGCGAGGTAAAGCGTCTTCTGGGTATGGAGCTGGGTCTGGAGCAGATAGCGGATATCTTGACCTCACTGGGCTTTAAGATAAAAAAATCGACGGCGGCTTCCGAATTTACGGGTACGGTTCCCTACTGGCGCAGCGATATAAGCCTTGAGGCTGACTTAGTAGAGGAGGTAGCCCGTGTTTTCGGCTATGACAATATTCCAACGACCCTGCTCAGTAGCCCCCTGCCACAGCAAAATCCGGAGCCTATTTTGGAGTTCAAGAAAAGGATTAGGCAGGTTCTTACCGGTTACGGTTTCCAGGAGGTGATAACCTATTCCCTGACCAGTCGTGAGTTACTGGAAAGGGCATTTTATTCTTATACTCTTGAGCCGGTGCCGTTGCGTGTGACTAATCCCATGACGGCAGAACAGGAGTATCTGCGCACCAATCTCAGGGGTAACCTTTTAACCGCATTAGCAACCAATATACGGCATGAGGAAGGAGCGATAAGGCTTTTTGAGCTGGGCAGGGTGTATCTGCCCCGTGGTAATGACCTGCCGGATGAGCCCGAGATACTATGTGGTCTGTTAAGTAGCTCTGGGCTGGAAAAATCGTGGTCCGGTGGGACAAAGACCTTTGATTTCTTTACCGACAAGGGGGTGGTGGAAGGTTTGCTGGCTCAACTGGGTATTGGTGCCGGCTTTGAAGAAGCCAGCGACCAGGGCCTACGCTCGGGAAGGCAGGCGGCTATCGTCGTTAATGGCGAAAGGCTCGGTGTTATCGGCGAGTTACACCCTGAGGTAGCCCAGGCTTTTGATATTCCTTGCCAGGTCTACCTCTTTGAGATGAATATAACGGCGCTTTTATCGCATAGCCTTGGTGGCAAGATATTCCAGCCGATACCGCGCTTCCCATCGGTGGTCAGGGATATAGCTCTGGTGATTGATGCTAAGGTTTCTCACCAGCAGGTGCTGGATATTATTACCGGCTCTCCTTTGGTTAAGGAAGTAACTTTATTTGATGTCTATACCGGCAGGCAGGTACCGGCGGGTAAAAAATCACTGGCTTACCGGCTTACCTTCCAATCGCCGGAACACACCCTGACCGATGAAGAAGTTGATAAGATACAGCAGGAAATCCTGAATAGATTAGCCAGTAAGCTGGGCGCCAGTTTGCGCAGTTAGTATTAGCTCCTTGATTTTAGTGCTCGCCTCTTTAAGTAGCATCAGTTCTGATTTTTTCTCTGAGCGCCACTTTAACTCAAGGCTGTTTTTCTCCAGTGTTCGCGAGCTGATGATGACCCGTAGTGGAATCCCCAGCAGGTCGGCATCATTGAACTTTACGCCGGTGGATTCATCCCGGTCATCATAGAGGACTTCTAAGCCTTGCGCTTCAAGTTCAGCATAGAGACTATCTGCTGTTTTAATTATCTGAGTATTTTCCAGAGACAAAGGGCAGAGGTAGATGTGGTACGGGGCAACAGATAGCGGCCAGATGATGCCCTTATCATCATGGTGCAACTCTACGATAGCCGCCATCAACCGTCCGATGCCAATACCGTAGCAGCCCATAACGATGGGGCGGGAGTTACCGTTAGCGTCTATGTAAAGAGCGCCCAGCTTCTCGCTTAAGAAAGTGCCCAGCTTGAAGACATGACCGACCTCAATACCCTGCATTGAAAGCAGTTTGCCGCCACAATCGGGGCAGATGTCACTGGCATGAGCCAGGGTGATATCGGTTAATAAATCAGCCTTAAAATCCCTGGGGTAGTTGACATTTTTAAGATGGGTATCCGCTTTATTGGCTCCGGCGATGAAATTTACTCCTGATGTTACCGAATCATCGGCAACAACCTTTACGCCCTTTAAGCCCACCGGTGAGGCTGAGCCAACGACTATCCCGGCTGTTATCGCCTCGTCTTCAGTTGCCTTGCGTAATTCAGTGCACTTAAGAGCATTCTTCAGTTTGACCTCGTTTACCTCAAGGTCACCCCTGATGACAACAAAGACCATCTCCCCGTCGGCAATATAGAAAACCGCTTTCAGAGTATGGCTTCGGGGCACCTTCAGGAATTCTGATACCTGTTCAATGGTATAATAACCGGGTGTGGCTACCTTTTCCATAGGTAAGGGCTTGCCACTGGAAACCCTATTCTTAACACTCCTCGCCTTTTCAACATTGGCGGCACAGTTACAGCTATCACAGAAGATAATCTCATCCTCGCCCCTTTTAGAGATGACCATAAACTCGTGGGAGTCTTTGCCGCCGATGGCACCGCTGTCGGCTTCAATGAGAATGGCTGGCAGCCCGCAGCGGGCATAGATATTTTGATAGGCTTCCAGCATTTTCTGGTAGCTCTGCTCCAGACCCTCTTCATCGGTGTCAAAGCTGTAGAGGTCTTTCATGGTGAACTCCCGCACCCGCACCAGCCCGCCTCTGGGTCTGGGCTCATCGCGGAACTTGGTCTGTATTTGGTAAAGTAGCAGAGGCAGGTCTCGGTAGCTCTGCACGAATTGGCTAACAAGCTCGGTGATGACCTCTTCATGGGTGGGACCCAGCACCAGCTTTCTTTCTTTGCGGTCAGAGAGGGTGAAGAGCCCTTTACCGAAGGAGGCGTCTCGCCCTGTTTTTTGCCACAGCTCAATAGGCTGGAGTACTGGCAGGCTCAGCTCCTGTCCACCGGCTTTATTCATCTCATCACGGATGATATTTTCTATTTTCCTGAGCACCCGCCAGCCGAGGGGTAGATAGGAGTAAACACCGGCGGTTAGCTGGCGTATCATGCCAGCTCTCAGCATCAGCTGGTGATTGACGGTATCAGCCTCAGCAGGTATTTCTCGTTGTGTCTTGCCGAATAGCTTTGATAAACGCATTAGTTCTACTCAAACTCCTGAAAATACTGCGGATATTAAACCACATCGGGCGGATTTATGCCAGTCTACCTACCTCACCCCCTGAGCCCCCTCTCCTTACTAGGAGAGGGGGAGATAGAGAAAGAGGGGCGAAGCCCCTCTTAAACTCGCCGTATAAGTGTCCATTTATTGAATCTAATGTGTGGTAAAATAAGGGTATGGAATTCCGGCGCATATTCAAACATAAAAAGTGGCTGCTTATTGTACCATCGTTTGTATGGTGGTTTATATGGGAACTCACAAAAGATTCCATAATGGAATCCACTAGAGATTGGTTCGCAAGGCAGGATGGCATAATGGTATTTTTGGATTGGCTATTGCAGCATCCTGGAATTATCGCAACTGTTTTTGTAATTGGTGTATTTATCTGGGCTTATATTGATACTAATAAAGAGAGCGAAATAGAGAATAATCTGAGGGTACAGGTATCTAGTTGCAGTATCCTAGATTATTATCCACAACCTGATGGGGTAATTGCTAATTTTTGGGGGCATCACAATATTGTTGAAGTTAATGCTGTGTTCCGCCCCAAGGGAGACATCAAATTAAAATCTATTGAATTACATACAGGCCGCCATACTTTTCAAGCTGAGACTATTCCAGTGATTGTTGTAGACAGTGATGCTGAATACTCAATACCATTCAGCGTTCCGAGTAAAATAATAGAATGCCAGAAGACATCAAAGAAAAACTACTTAAGGGTTCTGTTCAATGATAGGGATTGTCGTTCAAGTAATTTCTCGTTCGATATGGTCTACGAGATAAAGGATAAGAGGTACTTAATACGTTAACTTTTTGTATTCTAACCGGTTAGAATTTATAAGTTTAAGGAGTGTATCTCTGAATAGATACGGATTACTTTCTGCTTCGTCTCCCATCTCTAAAACCTCTCCACCTCCCTCATCAGTACCTCAACAAAGTCCTTCTCCACTATGGTGCCGATCTTTTTGCCCTTCTTGAACAGGACGGCTCTGCCCTTGCCGCAGGCGATGCCGATATCGGCGTCTCTGGCTTCACCGGGACCATTGACCACGCAGCCCATTACAGCCACCTTTATAGGTTTGCTAATCTTTAATAACTGCTCTTCCACTTCCCTGGCTAGCTCAATAATATTAACCTCAGCCCGTCCGCAGGAGGGGCAGCTGACCAGAACCGGGCCGTGCTGGCGCAGGTCTAGGCTTTTCAGGAGCTCATAGGCGGCTATTACCTCTTCCCTGGGGTGGGCGGATAGTGATACTCGGATGGTATCACCGATGCCCATATAGAGCAGGGGGCTTATACCGGTGACGCTGCGGATAATTCCAGTTCTGGGGGGTCCGGCTTCGGTAATGCCAATGTGCAATGGGTAGGGCATCTTCCGGGCGATGTCCCGGTAGGCTTCAATAGTGGTGGGCACATCAAAGGCCTTGAGTGAGACCTTAATCAGGTTAAAATCAAGGCTTTCTAGGAGATGAATCTGCTCCATGGCCACCGCCACCATCTGCTGGGCGGTGGTAAGTTTGGAGTCGACCCTTTTGGGCAAACTGCCGGCATTTACCCCAATGCGAATGGGAATGCTCCTTTCCTTGGCAGCGTTAACGATGGCGGTCACCCTTTCCGGCTGGCTGATATTGCCTGGGTTTAACCTGAGTCCATCAACGCCGGCGGAGATAGCCATTAAAGCCAATCGGTGGTCAAAGTGGATATCAGCGATAAGGGGTATGGCGATGCTCTTTTTAATAGCCGACAAAGCCTGGGCGGCTTCTCTATCAGGTATGGCAACACGCACTATTTCACAGCCACAATCTTCCAGCTCCTTAATCTGGTTGATAGTTGACATAACATCTCGGGTATCGGTCTTGGTCATAGATTGCACCACGATGGGGGCGCCACCGCCGACGGTTACATTGCCAATCTTTATTGCTTTTGAAATCCGACGCTGGTTCATGGTATCAGGCTATCTCCGCTTATTATGCGTATTATATCCTGCAGGGTAATTGCCAGCATAAGAGCCATCAGCATAAAAAAGCCGACAAGGTGTACTAGTCCCTCTCTCTTGGGTGAGATGCGCTTGCCCCGGCGCACCCACTCCAGCAGAACAAAAGCGATTCGGCCGCCATCCAGTGCCGGCAGTGGCAGGATATTTAGTATAGCCAGGTTTAGACTGAAAAAGGCGGTCCATTCCAGAAGCGGGCTGATGCCGGCTTTAGCTACCTCGCCGGTTATCTGGGCAATGGCTACCGGCCCGCCTACTCCACCTATAGAGGCGGTGCCAATGAACAGGCTCAGTATAGAATTCTTGAATAACACCATAGTTTCTATGGTCTGGTTTACCCCCATTGGTATGGCTCGCCAGAATGGTTCACTCTGACGTTCTACTATTGCTTCCAAAGTGCTTATGGCAACACCCATTGCCCCTTCACCTTCGGGAGGTCTCCATCTGGGTATCAACCGGAACTCCTCCTCCGTTGTGTCGCTGTGCTCTACCAGCAGGGTAATTTCTTTACCCAGGCTCATTTGGATATAGCGGTTCAAGTCTGAAATGTTATTTATCGGCTTATCATTTATGCTGATGATAATGTCACCGTCTGTGATTCCAGCTACGGCTGCTGGAGAATTTTCGGCTACTTCCTTAACAGTTACTTTCCCGATTGTCACATCATGAGGGACCATGAAGGCGATTGACAGTAGAAGGAAGGGCAACAGGAAGTTCATTATTGAGCCGGCACTTAAGACCAGCAACCTGGTGCCGGCACCCTTACTGGCCAGGCTGCGTTCCACCTCCGGGTCTTCCTCGCCAGCCATCTTGGTAAAACCGCCCAGGGGTATGGCGTTCAGGGAATATACTGTTTCACCGCGTTTAAAAAAAAGCAGTCTCGGCGGATAGCCCAGTCCGAACTCCTCTACCTTAACGCCGCAAGCTTTGGCGGTGGCAAAGTGCCCCAGCTCATGCGTAATTACAACAATAGCCAGAACCAGGGAAAAAGCTAAAATAGTGATTATTAAAGTCATATCTAGGGCTTTTATGGTGGCAAAGTGCCCCAGCTCGTGAGTAATTATAACAATAGCCAGGACCAGGAAAAAAGCTAAAATAGTGATTATTAAAGTCATTTCTAAGGCTTTGTCGGTGGGAAGGTGCCTCAGTTCATAGATAAATACAACCAGTGCCAGAACCAGGGAAAAAGCTAAAATAGTGATTATTAAAGTCATTTCTAATTATCTCCTAGGGCAAGCCTGATGGCTTTATCTCTAGCCCAGGCATCAGCGGTACCAATATCATCTATGGTTGGCCGGGCTATGGGCTGATGCTGTTCCAGCACCTGCTCAATAAGGTTAGCAATACTGTTGAACTTAATGCGATGGGATAAAAAAAGCCCAACGGCTACCTCGTCAACAGCGCAGAGCACCGCCGGGAAGGTTCCACCCTCCTTGCCGGCTTCTATAGCCAGCTTCAGGCAGGGGAAGGCATCAAGGTTAGGCTCTTCAAAGTCTAGGTGGCTGACAGTGCCCCAGTTAATTCTAGGCAGTTCCGGGTTGGGCAGGCGCTCCGGGTAGGTCAGGGCGTACTGGATGGGCAGGCGCATATCAGGGCAGCCCAGCTGGGCTTTAGCCGAGCCGTCTATAAACTCAACTATGGAATGGACAATGCTCTGGGGGTGGACTAATACCCTGATATTATCAAAGGGTATGCCAAACAGCCAGTAGGCTTCAATCACCTCAAGCCCCTTGTTCATCAGCGTAGCCGAGTCTATGGTGACCTTTTCCCCCATCCGCCACGAGGGGTGTTTTAATGCCTGCTCGGGGGTTACCTCCTCCAGCTGTACTAGCGAGTAGCCGCGGAAGGGACCACCGGATGCAGTTAAGATAATCTGGGCAGGCTTTGTCTTTTCTCCCTCAAGACATTGCCAGATAGCGCTGTGCTCGCTGTCAACGGGCATAATACGGGCACTATTTGCCTTTGCCTCATCCATTATAATTTGTCCTGCGGTAACCAGCGATTCCTTATTAGCCAGGGCGATATTCTTGCCCGCCCTGACAGCAGCCAGCGTCGGCTCTAATCCTGAGCTTCCCGATGTGGCGATAACAACGGTGTCAACATGAGGATTGGCTGCCATTTCTTCCATAGACAAAAATTTATAGTCTCCACATTCCAGATGAGCTTTTCTATCCTGATAGAAGACAAACTTCGGTCTAAACTCTTTTATTTGTTTTTCTAACAGGGCGATGTTACTGCCCGCCGCCAGCCCGACTACCTTGAATCTATCGGGCAGGGAGCGGACTATTTCTAGCGTCTGCCGTCCTATGGAGCCGGTTGAGCCCAGCACCGCTAGCCGTTTTTTTACACCAGCCATATCACATATTATCACACAGACAGGCGTAATTTGCCAGCTTTAGAGGAGGTTTTAGAAAGGCAAAGGTATGACTAAAGATAGAAAGAAAGGGAAAAGAAGGCATGGCTAATAATCACAAAGCGTTCGAGTAGAAGCATGAAGATACCTCAAATTGGCCGGTGTCAATAAGGGTGTCGTTTCTCAAGTTAATTTACCACGAGAATTTTGGCTTAAAAGTGGTCATTTACCTTGAGAATTGACATTAAATATTTATAATTTATAATTTCGATTTCAAATGTCCTCAGTAAGCTTCAAGAAATGCCTTTTTTATATTGACAGCATCATAAGTGTGGAGTAAGCTTAAGAAAAGATTGGATAGTCCACAATCAAAATACCTTTAGGTTGTATAGAGGTATGGAGATTAAAAAAGGCACCGGGTTTATTGCACAGTGGCAGTTGACGGTGCCTTTTTATTTATAAAGCGTTTGTTATGATGATTAATTCTTTAACATTACATAAAAAGGAGGGAGCTATTATGGATAAACCGGTAGGTAATGCCACTAAATTGATGCCTATAGTGGAAAGGGCGGTTAAAGCACTATACGGCCGAGCGGTGCAAAACGTCAGGATAATGAAGGCGGAACAGTTTCCATTATTCAAGGAACCGAAGCAGGGCTGGCTGGTTCATGCCGAGTTTGACGATGAGAAATATGAGTACTCTATTCAGATGGATATTCAAATGACAGATGGGCGTATAACCAGGTCGGTTGAAATGCACCGTATACCACTGAAGAAATAGGGGATGGTGACCCCGGTTTAGGATTGCCTGTAAGATTGGAATTAATGTTGGCAAATCCAGACCCTTGACACGGTTACCTTATAAATCTACACTATATAAAGTCTTTTGTGAGGTCTGATAGCGATGATATGCCCGGCTTGCAAGAGTGATATGATAGATGTTGAATACAGCCAGATTGAACTTGATTACTGTACTAAGTGTCAGGGAGTCTGGTTTGATGCTGAAGAGCTAGAGCTCTTGTTTGAAAGAATGGGCTTGGAAAACCATGGTCTGTCTCTGGATGATTTGCTGCATTCCACTGAAGCTAAGACCAAAGAAGGGAGACGTAAGTGCCCTATTTGCAATCAGAGAATGAAAAAGACAATCATAGGTAAGCAGCCCGAAATACTGGTAGATGCCTGCCGGCAGGGAGACGGGCTATGGTTTGATGGTGGCGAGGTGGGTCAACTGATAAAACAGCTAACAAAAAAACCATCAGGCAAGGCAGACTCTCGGCAACAGGTGATTACTTTTATCGGGGAGGTATTTCAGGCACGGGAATAGTTATAAACTAAATAGCCGATTAGTAACAAGAATATTCTAAAGCAAATAAAGAAATCAATAAGGAGGTGTCTTGTGATAGCGCTTTGGGTAGTTCTAGGTATTTTGGGGTTTCTTCTTTTATTATTTATTGTTCTCTATAATGGCTTGGTCAGACTACGCAACCAGGTGAAGAACGCCTGGGCACAGATTGATGTCCAGCTGAAAAGGCGCTATGACCTCATCCCCAACCTGATGGAGACGGTCAAGGGCTATATGAAGCACGAGCGGGAAACAATGGAGTCAGTAACCAAAGCCCGCAATCTGGCACAACAGCTATCAGGGAGTAGTGTCGGCGCCCGCTCCAGGGCAGAGGCAGAGTTAAGCTCCGCCCTGGCACGACTGCTGGCGGTGGTGGAAAACTACCCCGACCTGAAAGCCAATCAGAACTTTCTGGCTCTGCAGGAAGAGCTGACATCAACCGAAAACAAGATAAGCTTCTCCCGCCAGTTCTATAATGATTCGGTGCTGAGGCTTAACAACCAGACCCAGATGTTTCCTTCTAACATAGTGTCTAGTATGACCGGTTTCAAGGTTGAGGAGTTCTTTGAGGTTACAGTAGCCGCAGAGAGGGAAGCACCAAAAGTCAGCTTTGCCTAGAGTGGGTATAAAATAGTAAATGTGGGAACAGATAAGGTCTAACCAGATACGGTCAATAGTACTGGTAGTCGGAATGGGGATGTTGTTGCTCCTGGTCGGCTACTTCTTAGGCTTGTCATTCTTTGATAGCGGCGTTGGTGGCTTAGCTATCGCCTTAATAGTATGGGTGGTGATGAGCCTGTTCGCCTACTTCCAGGGTGACAGCATCCTGCTGGCGGTGTCGGGGGCAAAAAAAATAAGCCGGGATGACCACCCCCGCCTCTATAACATAGTTGAGGAGATGAAGATTGCCTCGGGGCTGGAGAAGATGCCCGATGTCTATATTATTGATGACCCGGCGCTGAACGCCTTCGCCACTGGACGGGACCCAAATAAAGCCTCGGTAGCCATCACCTCGGGGCTGCTGCAGAAGCTCAATCGTGACGAGCTTCAAGGTGTCATTGCCCACGAAATATCCCATGTCAGGAACCGTGATGTACTGCTAATGGCTATGACCAGCGTGCTGCTGGGTACAATTGTCATACTGGCTTGGTATGGCTCACGGATGATGATATTTGGTGGGGCAGGCAGGAGAAGGAGCTCATCATCAGGGGGTGGTGGAGGTCAGGCAATAATTCTCATTTTGGCACTGGCATTGATGATACTGGCGCCCATTTTAGCCTATTTAATCTATTTTGCCATCTCACGAAAGCGGGAGTATCTGGCTGATGCCTCGGGGGCATTGTATACCAGATATCCAGAGGGGCTAGCCTCGGCTCTGGAAAAGCTGGGTGCTTCAACCGGCCAACTAAAATCGGCCAATCAGGCAACGGCACCGATGTATATTGTCAATCCCTTCCGCCAGAAGGGGCGGAAGGCGACTGACCTCAGCAGCACCCACCCGCCTATTTCGGAGAGGATACGCATCCTGCGCTCTATGGCTGGAGGTGCCTCCTTTATTGACTATGATAAGGCTTATAGGCAGGTTCATGGGGGTGGTGGGGGGATTATTCCAACATCTGCCATAGCCTTAGCCGGGGCTTCATACAAGGCGGTAACGCCAGAGGTAAAAGTCGAAGAACCGGACAAACTGACGCGGACCCGTGAGACCTCAGACCTGATGTGGCGGCTGGGTAATTACAAAGAAATAAACTGCGACTGCGGCACCAAGCTAAGGATACCACCCAAGTTCAAGGAATCCGAGATTGAATGCCCTCACTGTGGCCGGGTCCATAAGCTCTAAAGAATGGCGTTTATTGATTTAGCCACCTATCTATTAACCCGGATTCTAACCCCTGATACAAAATCAAGAATATCTAGTGTAAATTGACCGAGCAGGCTCGCTGTTGTAAGATGCATATAACTATTACTAGAGTGGCAATATTCCCATAGTATGGTTACCACATATCACTATCCTTTGATAGAAGAAATAGACACTGAACTATTACCGCTTGATGCCTTTGAAGTCTTCAAGGATAGACCGTTCAGTTTCTTTTTGGATAGCGGTATGGACCCTCGCAAACTGGGACGCTATTCCATTATCGGTAGCGACCCATTCTTGGTACTTAAGACACGAGGCAGTAATATCACCCTTATCCAGGGGGATGAAACGAAAAGTTTGACCGGCAATCCCTTTGATGTATTAGAGGATCTGCTAGGAGACTACCGATTGGATTTTCACACACCGCTGGTGCCCTTTATTGGTGGTGCCGTGGGTTACCTGAGCTATGACCTGTGCCATTTCATTGAGCGGCTGCCATCTACTGCTGTAGATGATTTAAACCTACCCGAGTGCTACCTTGGTTTCTACGACCTAGCCCTGGCCTTTGATAATCTGGAAAATAAAACCTATATCGTTTCCACTGGTTTTCCTGAAATCAAGTGGGCTAAAAGAATGAGCAAGGCGGTTAAGCGTCTAAATGAAATAAAGAATAGACTGGCTAATATATCAGGTATTGGGGCATCGAAGGTGTATAAATCATCTCCTATAAAAGAAGTGACCCTTAGAGGAAATTTCACTCACCAGGAATATGTCAAAGCGGTTGACAAGGCTCGGCAGTATATTATTGCCGGTGATATTTTTGAGGTAAACCTGTCCCAGCGTTTTGAAGCCGAGCTGTCTATCACCCCTTATGACCTGTATAAGCGGCTGCGACAGATAAACCCGGCTCCGTTTGCCTGCTACCTCGGCTTTGATGGGGTTTCGGTGGTGAGTGCTTCACCGGAGAGATTCCTTCGCCTCCAGGGAGATTGGGTAGAGACGCGTCCTATCAAAGGCACCCGACGGCGGGGTAAAACTCCACAGGAAGATGAGGTGTTAGCCAATGAACTGCTGAATAGCCCCAAAGACCGAGCCGAGAACATAATGATAGTAGACCTGGAGAGAAACGACCTGGGTCGGGTATGCCGTTATGGCACGGTCAGGGTGACCGAGCTGGCTATCCTTGAGGTGTTCCCCACTGTTTTCCATCTCACCTCTACAGTGACAGGCAGGCTCAGTGAGGATAGGAATGGTGTTGACCTGCTCAAAGCCGCCTTCCCCGGAGGTTCCATAACTGGAGCCCCCAAGGTAAGGGCGATGGAGATTATAGACGAATTGGAGCCTACCAGAAGGAGCGTTTATACCGGCAGTATCGGCTATCTAGGCTTTAACGGAGACCTTGACCTCAATATCGCCATCCGTACCTTTCTAGTCAAGGGTAAAAGGGCTTATTTCCAGGTGGGTGGTGCCGTCGTTTATGATTCTGACCCCGAAAACGAGTACCAGGAGACGCTGGATAAGGCTAGGGCACTGATTGAAACCCTCAATATAAAGTCAACACATGTAGGTTAGATATGGTTATAGTCATTGATAACTATGATTCCTTTGTCTATAACATTGCCCAGTATCTGGGTGAACTGGGTTGGCAGCCGCAGGTTTATCGTAATGACCAGGTAAATTTGGATGAGATTGAGCGCTTAAACCCTTCTCATATTATAATATCTCCAGGACCCTGTACTCCACTTGAGGCTGGCATCTCTAATGATGTTATCCGTCGTTTTGCTGGCAGGATTCCGGTTCTTGGTGTCTGTCTCGGGCACCAGTGCATAGGCTATGTCTATGGCGGGCAAATTGTTGAAGCTCCTGTTCCTATTCACGGTAAGAGTTCTTTGATTTATCATGATGGCAGAACTGTATATCAGGGCTTACCCAACCCATTTGAGGCTGGCCGTTACCATTCACTAATAATAAAAGAGGACACATTACCTGGTGAACTGGAGTTGACTGCCAGAACCGGTGACGGCATTATTATGGGTGTCCGGCATAAGGAATATGTTGTTGAGGGGGTGCAGTTTCACCCGGAGTCAATAATGACCGATGTCGGCCACAAATTACTGGCAAACTTCTTAAAATATTTACAACCAGAATGGCCTAAGGTGTAATTTTATGAATGAGATTGTTTATCTAAATGGCAAATTAATACCACGCAGTAAAGCTAAAATTTCTGCTCTGGACTATGGCTTTCTCTACGGGTATGCACTTTTTGAGACTATGCGTACCTATAGAGGTCGGGTATTCCGATTGGAAAGCCATTTAAACCGGCTGGCAAAATCTGCCAAAATGCTGGGAATATCCTTAGAGTTACCGGAGATAAAAGGTGCCGTATTGGATACCATCCAGGCAAACAAGCTCAGTGAAGCCCGCGTCCGCATTACCATATCCATTGGTGAGGGGGCTATAAATGCTGACACAAGCACGTGCAGTAAGCCGACGGTGCTGATAATAGCTGAAAATTATCAGCCTTACCCGGAAAAGGTTTACCTGAGGGGGTTCAGAGCAGTTGTTTCAACCATCCGCCGCAATAGTCAGTCCCCACTCTCACGGCTAAAGTCAACCAGCTATCTTGAGAGTATACTAGCTAAGCAGGAGGCTAGGGAAGCTGGGGTGGATGAGGCGATTTGTCTCAATGAGGAGGGCTTTCTGGCTGAGGGTAGTATGAGCAACATATTTCTGGTAGCTGAAGGCATACTGAAGACACCGGGATATGACAGCGGCATTCTCCCTGGGATTACAAGGCAGACAGTTCTGGAGTTAGCCCCTAAATTGGGTATTGAGGCACTTGAGTGTGATATAAGGCTGGAAGAGCTTTTTCAAGCTCAGGAAGCCTTCTTTACCAGCTCGATTATAGAGGTTATGCCTCTTACCGAAATAGAGGGTAAACTAATTGGTTCCGGCAAACCAGGGTCTGTTACTAAGGGGTTTATGGCGGAATATAAAAAACTAGTGCTCAATGCAGAAGGGGCAGTTTGAGCGATTAAGCTGATTTCAAAGATAATATCTAGGCACGCTTCGGGAATGACAGTCGATATTTCGCGTCCAAATCTAATTCATCCTGGATCTAAGTTCTTTGAATCTAGTTTCTTCAGATACTCTAATACTCGTAGAAATTCCTTTAATCCTTCCTTCGCCCTTTTGTGGTCAGGCTTTAGCTCTAATGTCTTTTCATATTCTCTTATTGCCTTTTGATCACGTTCTGGTGTTTTACCTGGGTATTTAGCTAAGAATAAAGCTATGTAATAATGGATATCCGGATTATCTGGTTCAATCCCCGAAGCTCTTTCCAGCAGCGGATTCAGGCTATCGAACATTTTGTTATGCGCTTTGCCCCATGCAAAATAGGCGTCCATGCTCTTACAAACAGCTTCTGCAGCCTCTATGATTAAGCACACATTATCCGGCTCTTTTTTAGCCAGGCTTATAACCTTTTCGGCGGCGATGATTTTATTAATATCCTCTATCTGCTCTTCAGCACGGAAGTCTTCCGGGTCTATTTCCAGAACTAACTTGAACGTTTCTATTGCTCTGTCGTATCTTCCGGCTTCTGCGTAAAGGGTACCCAGATTATAGATAATTGTGCCAGAATCAAGTGGGGCAATCTCTTTTGCCCTTTCCATCATTTTGATAGCTTCATTTAGGGATAAAGAGGCTTCCGGATTTTCCCAGCTATTTGCTAATACATTAATGCTATTTAAATTTTGGGGGTCTATCTCCAGTATCTTTTTATGCAATTTCAATGAGTCACCCTCTCTGCCTTCTATGCGGCCATAGTTGGAGGCGGCAACTTTTAGCACAAGAAGATTATCGGGATACTTTTCAACGGCCTTTTGCGTCAATTCTATGATTTTATCCTCAACATCTTCGTCAAACCGTTCCGGGCTGCCTAGTAGATCCACAGCCGCCCCGAGTAATATTTCCTGGTCTTCATATCCGGCTTCAATAAGCTTCAGCAGGATATTCGCCGCTTCGCGATACCCTTCCTCGGTCTTTCTGCCTTCTGCTTCCCTTGCCATATCAAGCAGTATCTTCTTTTTTTCTTCATCAATGTATGACAATATAGTTTCCTTTGTAAAGTTTGGCTAAAGCAGAATAAAATTGTGTTAAAAAAGCTCTTTTCCGCTGGCTTCAATAGCCTTCTGCATTTCGGCATTGAGCATTGGCGGCAGACCTTCAATATCAACCTTGAGGAAACCGCGTATTATAGCCGCTGTCGCTTCATCCCGGGTGAGCCCTCTGGCCATTAGATACTCCACCTCTTCTTCGGCTATCTTGCCCACTGCTGCCTCATGGGATAAGTCAACTCCAGCCAGTGTGCCTCTGAGCTCGGGGATGGCATGAATGGTGCCTGAGTCACCCATTATCAAGCCACGGCATTCAAGGTGACCCTTGACATCTGGCTCATTACCTTCTATGTAACCGCGAGAAATAATATCACCGCCGGTAGTAATAGCCCGGGCGATTATTTCTGTTTTGGCTCCCTTGGAATTGAGCAATACCCTGGAGCCGACATCCATTTTGGAACCGGGTGGGGCAACCATAACGCTGTTGAACCTGACGGTGGCATTTTTGCCAACGCATTTGGCTGCGGGATAAAGCTGGAGCGATTCAACTGGCCTCATAACGACATAGTTGCTGAGGAAAAGCCCATCCTCTTCAATGATAGCCCCGGTGCGGGGGCGGACTCCCATGGCGGGCGTCCAGTTATGTATCATGGTGAAGGTAACCTTAGCCCCCTTCTTGATGTAGAACTCAGAAATCCCGATGTGCATACCTGCCTCATGTCTGAAAGCGGTGGTGCAGCCGGTAATGATATGAAGCTCCGAGCCTTCTTCAGCGATAATGATGTTATGGACATCCTGAATCAGGCGGATTCTATTCAGGTAAAGGCATGCCTGAATTGGGTAGATAGTCTTAGCACCGGGCAGGGCTCTAAAGAAATAGCCATCAGCATTATGAAGCTCAACGTGGGCAGTGTACTTATCAGCATCAACAGCTACCGCCCGCCAATAGTAGTCTTTAAGCCAGTCATATTTAGCCGCAGCCTGGCTGGTAGCCATAACCTCTATCCCCTCTTGCTGAACCGAGGTGTGAATCGGGGCATTGTTTATCTGGACAAAGGTTCCTGACCGCTGGCTCAGGTCATCCAGCATAACCCCGGACATTAGCATCCGCTCTTTATCTCCGGCTGAAAGTGTCGCCGGGTTAATATCGGAGGGCTCCCCCGCCATCTGGCTCTCATAACGGGATAAATCCAGGTCATCCCCAATAGCTGCCTTCTTATTTTCGGCGGCTTTAGCTTTATCTTTATATTGGGATTGTTCTATTTCTTTCTTAAGCATACAACACACTCCTGATAGCCTCTCTCCTTAACTGTTTTCAGGATTTCATGGGGGTCTCCCTCACAGATTATCTTGCCGTCGCACAGGACATAGCCGGTACGGGCA
>CAYGXW010000020.1:0-21934 GCA_964354125.1 uncultured Dehalococcoidales bacterium | reverse complement strand
AGGGCCATCGCCTATAATGCCAGACAATCTCATTCAAAAAGTTTCCATAGCCAAACAAGTCATCTCTGTCTAACATTGCCTTGATATAATGGGAGGCATGCCAGTCACAGTGATAATAAAAACTCCCTGTAGGTTTCAAGACTCTATATAGTTCCTTAACTCTAGGATGCATATAATCGAGATAAGCGGTAACATTCTCAAACCTATCCTCAAAATGTCTTTTTTCCTGTTCTTCCCAGAATGCCACATAACTACGGTTAGAGCTAAAAGGCGGGTCAATATAGATTAGGTCTATACTATCGGCTGGTATCTCTTTCAGTTTTACAAGACAGTCACCGCAATAAATTATGTTAGTCTCCATAATAAGTCCTCCTCTCAAGCCACCAGGCGGAAATTAGTAGGCCGCCGGCAACCAAGTAGGGTAAGCCAACTATAGACCAGGCTAGGAAGTGATTACTACCGGCACAGATACCGATATGGATACCCAGCCCGATAGAGACCAAAATTAGAAGAATACCAGCCAGCCGCTCTCGCCACCAGGATAGAATGCTGACAGCTAGGGCGATGGCTATAAGTATGCCCAGAGAAACACCCTCTACCTCGATAGTTACTTGCCAGTTTTCGGCCAGAGCTTCACTGATGGCTTCGCCAATCAGGAAGATTAGGAAGAAACCGGCAAAAACCAGCCCGATTATTCGCCCCGTTTGTCTCATCCACTTTGCTAGATTATATTGCTTGCTCTCCAATATAGTTACCTCTGCACATTAGGCTGAAATTTCCTTTACCGACTGCCTTGGTTATGCTAAACCCCTACTCGCTGGCTGTCAAGCCACCCTGCCATAACAAGGGAGTTTTAGAGGGACAAAGTCCCTCTAACCAAATCTCCCCCTCTCCTTTCAAGGAGAGGGGGACTAAGGGAGTGAGGTCATTATAATAATATATTATACCCATCTCGTTCTCTTGCTCAGGCTCTTGGCTGAAGCTATAGCGGGCAGGTGGTCTTCGGTTAGAGACATGTCCACCAGAATTATCAAATAATTTAATGGCAAAGATAGTAATAGTAACCGCAGGCAGGATCATCATGAGACATCCACTCAGGTTTTATTCCTGGCGTCGGCGGTATTGTTGTTGGTGGCGTTGTCATTACCGGCGTTGTCGTCGGTGGCGTTGTCGTTGCCGGTGGTGTTGTAGCTTGTTCGCTAGCTGGGGGAGGGGAGGGAGTATATTTATATGACTGGTCACAAGTACAACCAGCTAATAATAGAACTCCTACAACTAGAATTAATAATAATATTCTTCTCATTTTAACCTCCTTTTTCACCTTACTTCCCCCGCCGTTACTTTTAAGGGAAGCTTGAAGGGGCGGAGCCCTTTCAAAACCTCTCCTTCCCCCTCTCCTTTAAGGAGAGGGGGAAGGAGAGGGTGAGGTCAAAAATTCACTATGTCCACCGGATTCTAAATTCTGGCATAGAGGCTGACAATATCTATTACCCTACCGCCACGCCTAGGAAGTAGGGCCATACTACAATACCAAGAATGATTTTCCACCATACCAGATTAGTGTAGCCGATAGTGAACAGCCACCCGATAAACCAGATAGAACCTGCCAGAGCCGGGCCGCCTCCACCCTTTATTTTTCCCTCTTGTGCCATGTTTACTCCTTTTCTAAAGTTATTTGTTCGGTGAGGTTAATTATATCACACCCACCTCGTTTTCTTGCTCAAGCTCTTGGCTGAAGTGGTTACTGGTATGTGTTCCTCGGCAAGCGACACCTCAATTAGCTGATGGAAATTCTCCCGGTCGGCGCCGGTTATCACCGCCTGTTCGTGGGCTTCGGAGAGTGCCACCGGATAGCCCTGCCCCCGCCGGCACTGGTCTAAGACCAGAGCATGAACCAGAGCTAGAAGATTTTTGTCTCTGGCAACCCACTCCGGAATTTCAATCCTGGCTACTTCATCACCCACCCTGAGGTAGAAGAAATAGACGCGGTGTATACCATAATGTTTCTGGACTATGGAAGACTGGCTAATAAATAGCGCCGACCTTTCTCCCTCAGCCAGTAGATTGAAGAATAGCTCTCTATCTTGGACACCGGCTACGGCATCGCATTCCCGTTTACTTGTTGTGATGTCAGCACAATAGCGGTCGCAGTCGGGTATATTATGGGGGCAGATGGCTATTCTGAGGGCATTAACCACATCAGTTGAGCGGGGAAAGCTTATGTAGCTGGCGATAGCAATCTTTCTATTCTCGTTGAGCTTTCTAATCTCATTAAGGCAGTAGATAAAGCCCTTATCAAGCAATTCCTCAAGGACAAATTCAGGGTAGTCCTTGCTCACCAGCCCCCAGAGAATGAGCGAGCCGTCAATAAGCGCTAGGGCTGAAACTCCAGATGGCAGTTCGGCTGACATTTGGGACAGGTGGCGGCATTCTTCAACACTGCGTTTGATACCCAGCAGTGCCCCCTCTATCGGTTGTTCGCGCCCAACACCCCCGGGTGGTGATAAAATCAACTCTTCGTCAGCAAAATAGAGGTGAGGGTGGCTGTTAAGGGTGGCGCCAGGGCTTGAGCCGTAGTTAAGAACAATACTGCCTATGTTTATCAGGTAGCACCTGGCAGAGCGGTGGCGGTCAACATCAATATGAGAACCATCGCTGGCGATGACAGTAAAGTCGTTGGGGGGTGGCGGTGCCTTAAAGTGCCGGTCAAGCCCTTCTACCAACTCGGCTACCAGCCAGCTGGTCTTACTGGCTACGATTTTTTTCTTTAGCTGGTCAAGGTCAATAGTTTTATCGCTAAGAGTGTTAAGGGCTTGCTGGAGGTGTTGTTGCCTCTGCTGGCTGCCGTCCTTAAGACGGGTAGCCATATCCTCAACCTGCGGGGCAATCTTGGTTAAATCCAATGACACCTATCCCACCCTGATTTCTTTAGTATCACTCTACTAACTAGTATAGTTTATTGGACTTACCGACTCAAGAGTTTCGTTCTCTTTCGGCTGAAGATTGACCTCGCCCTCTTAATCCCCCTCTCCTTAATTAGGAGAGGGGGAAGGTTTTTGGAAGGGGGCTTTGCCCCCTTCCAAAACAACCCCCTTCCCTGATAGATTTCCAGTTCTGTTGTGAGGGTGTTTAAGAGGGGCATTAGCCTCTCTTTTAGTTATATGCCCCTTCCCTTGTAAGGGAAGGGGCAGGGGATAGGTTGTTTCCAATTAAATGGGAACGCTACCGAATCAAACCAATTACGGGAGATAAAAGAGCAAGAGGTGGTATAATGCTGGGTTAATAGTCCTTAATTTATATGGTGTTTCTGTATTTCCAGATATGTTGACGGTTTTATTGAGCGTGGTGGTAATTTCATTATCCGGGGTTATGATGCCGGGACCTATGTTTGCTGTAGCGTTGGCTAAAAGCTTCCGCTCTCCCTGGGCTGGCGTCCAGTTATCATTGGGGCATGCCGTTGTAGAAGTTCCCATTATACTGCTGATATATTTTGGTTTTGCCCGCTTCTTTGACAACAATATAGTCCAGCTTGTTCTTAGCATACTTGGCAGCGGTATGATTATCTGGCTGGGTATCGGTATGTTCCGCGCCCGAACCGAGATAGTTACCAAGGGCAAGGATTTGCCCTATAGCGCCTTTACCGCTGGTATTTTTGCCAGCGGGCTTAATCCATTCTTCCTGCTGTGGTGGGCGACTGTAGGCAGTATGCTCATTATGCTGATTATGGATTTTGGCATTGGCGGATTAATCGTATTTATTATTGTCCACTGGCTGTGCGACCTGCTCTGGCTTTCCCTGGTTTCAGTAGTTGTCTATAAGACACATTCTCTATGGGGCAGGAAGCTCCAGGAATGGGTATTTATCGCCTCCAGTATGCTGCTGGTTGGATTTGGTATCTGGTTTGTGGTATCGGGCATCCAGAATTGGTTTGGTTAGGCATTTTTATAGAGGAGATAGGAAATGAAAGTCGGCTTTGTCTATGACCCTATCTATCTCAAACATGATACCGGGCAGCATGTAGAAAATGCCAACCGGTTGCGGGCAATTATGCGTTTTGTTGAAAGGACTGGTCCCTGGCAGCAACTGGTGCCTGTTATACCAGGCGCGGCTACTGTTGAGGATGTTTCTCTGGTGCATGATAGGCAGTATATCTCGTACGTCCGGGAAGTGGTGGAGGAGAGTGGTGGCTGGCTTGACCCTGATACGGTGGTGTCTCCTGATTCCTATGAGGTTGCCCGTTATGCTGTTGGTGGCGTTATTAAAGCTACAGAGGTGGTTATGGCTGGGGAACTGGATAGCGTTTTTGCTCTGGTCAGGCCCCCGGGGCACCACGCTACTGCCCAGCAGGCAAAGGGTTTCTGCCTGTTTAATAATGTGGCTATCGCTACTAAATACGCTTTGAACAGGTATAATCTGGAGCGCATTGCTATCATTGACTTTGATGCCCATCACGGTAATGGCACCCAGGAAGCTTTCTATAATGAACCCAGGGTGCTTTATGTATCAACACACCAGTACCCTCACTATCCGGGAACAGGGAGAATAGATGAAACCGGCGAGGGGGTGGCTAAAGGCACTACGGTTAATATACCCCTGCCGGCTGGCTGTGGTGACGATGAATACCAGGAGGTCTTTGAGCAGATTGTCGTGCCGGTGGTCAGGCGGTTTAGCCCTCAGCTTGTTATGGTCTCCGCTGGCTATGATGCCCACTGGACTGATGAACTGGCTATGATGCAGGTAACCATCACCGGCTTTGCCCAAATAGTAAAGGTTATTACAGGATTAGCCACTGAACTCTGTGGTGGGCGTCTCGTCTTAAGCCTGGAAGGTGGCTATAACCTAACGGCATTGTCTTCTTCGGTAAGAGCCACCTTTGATGTGCTTGTGGGTAATGCTGATATTTTTGATAAGCTGGGCAAGTCACCATTCGGGGTTGAAGCGCCCGATATTACTTCTCTGATTGAAGAGGTAAAGGAGATACACAACCTGCACTAGCGGGCTCTTTTTCTTAGATTGCAAGAAACGGAGCACTGGTCACACTCTACGGCGCAGGGTTCAACATGAATGGTTATATCTGTATTATTCATTTTTTCCTCTAAGTCCTGCTCCAGGTGGTCACACACCCGATGTGCCTCTTCCACACTGGTAGTCTTGGGCATTACCAGATGAAGGTCAATGTAACGCTGGTTTCCAGCCTTGCGGGTGCGAAGCTCATGGAATCCTACTAGCTGACCGAGGTGTTCCCTGAGACAAGACTCTATTTCAGCCTCTTCCGACTTGGGCAATCTGACATCAATTAGCCCGCCAAACGACCTTCTTATTACATTCCAAGCTGATTTTATAATAATTAGAGAGACGGCCAGGGCAATAATAGGGTCTAGTATGTTGAGCCCGGTAAGGCGTACAGCTAATAGTCCTGCCAGTACTGCCGCTGTAGAGTAGACATCAGCGGCAATGTTATGAGCATTTGCCTCCAGTGCTACTGAATCTGTAGCCCGCGATACCTTGAACAAGTGGCGGGAAAGGAAGATGCTGGCTATCATAGAGACCAACATTACCCCCATTCCAGCTTCAGCCAGTTCTACCTTTGCCCCCGTTATTATCTTTTGTATCGCTGAATAAATAATCAAACCACCGGCAGTGAAAATCAGCACTGCCTGAACTATAGCTGCAATGTTCTCTACCTTGCCATGACCAAAAGGATGCTCATCATCAGCCGGCTTGGCAGATACCCTAATGGTAATGAGAGTAATGGCTACAGCAAACAAATCAAGGGAGCTATCGGCTACCTGGGCTAATATGCTGATACTGCCGGTTATGACTGCTACTATAACCTTGAGCACTATTAGCCCAACTACCACTATGAGCATAAGTTTAGTGGCGCCACTCTTGCTAGAAAACATTTCCCATTACCTGCCGCCGGATTTTATAAATGGTAGCCATCGGATGAAACGACCCCACTCACCCTTCTCCCAGACCACCAAAAGTGACGGGGCAATGAATATTGAGCTATAGGTGCCGATAACAATACCAACAAAGAGAACCACCAGGAAATTCATGATAGTTGAACCGACAAAGAGCATCAATGCCAGGATGGTGAATAAGGTGCAAAGTCCGGTATTAAGGGAGCGGGTGAGGGTTTCAACAAGACTATTATTAACAGCAACCTCAAAATCAAGGTTTTGGCCCTTGAGTAGATTCTCCCGTATCCGGTCAAAATTAACAATCTTATCGTTTATGCTATAGCCGATGACGGCCATTATACCGGTGATGAACATTAGATTTACTTCCCAGCCCAGGATGCCAGCAAGAAGGGCGAAGATGCCTACTGCTATAAATATGTCGTAGAGCAGGGCGATTATGGCGCAGGTGCCGTAGCGGAAGGGTTTGGGCATACGGCGGAATGCCCAGGTGATATAAAGCATAATGCCGATGGCGGCAATAGCTATGGCAATGGCTGCTATGCGCACCGTTTGTCGGGAGATGGTTGGCTCTATGCTGAAGAAACCGACCTCTTCCAGCGGCCCGAAATCGTTTTCTAGCTCTTGCTCTAGCTGGGCCTTTTGTTCAGTGGTCAGCGTTGTTACCCGAACTTGGAAAGCGCCTTTGCCTGTGGTCTGCACTACAGCATTGGGGTAGCCTAGCTGAACGAGTTCCTGCCTGAGCTCACCTATTTCTACTGCTTCGGTAAATCTTAGTGTCAGCAATGAACCACTGGAGAACTCAATGCCGGATTTAAGACCGAAGACAGCCAGTGCGATAACGCCAACCAGAATCAATAGTCCGGAAATAATGAAGAAACGGAACCTTTTACCTATTATATCAAACATTACTTCCCTCCTAGAGGGCTGAATAGCCAGGTCTTACGAGCCAGACGAGTGCCTGCGAACAAGCGCAGTAGCGTTCGTGTAACTATAATTGCTGTGAACATACTCACGGCGATGCCTATAGACAGTGTCACGGCGAAGCCTTTTACTTGCTCACCTCCGGCGATGCTGGAGCCTACCCAGAAAAGGATGATAGCGGCAATAAGGGTAGTGATATTACTGTCCCAGATGGCGGACCAGGCGCGACTAAACCCAGCCTCAATAGCCGCCCCAAGCGTCCTACCTCTTTGTAGTTCTTCCTTCATCCGCTCAGAGATGAGCACATTAGCATCCACCGCCATGCCGATGGAGATAATAAAGCCACCGATAGCCGCCAGAGAGAGGGTGACCGAGAATAGCTTGAATATGGCCATTAACAGAATGCCGTAGTAGATTAGGGATATAGAGGCAATGAAACCAGGCAATCGGTAGTAGATGCTCATGAATAGCATGACCAGTGCTACTCCGATTATACCTGCCTTAATGCTCAGGTCAATGAAATCGGCGCCCAAGGTCGGGGATACCGTTTCTTCAAAAACTATCTCCAGAGGCACCGGCAGGCGTCCGGCATTCAATTGTTTTGATAAGGCGGTAGCGTCCTTAACACTCAAGCCCTCTATCTGCCCCCCTTCGGTAATCACCGACTGGACAATAGGGGTGATGGCGTGCCCATCCTCTCCCCTCAAAGGCTCATCGCCCTCAAATATGCCTAAAGGCTGCCCTATCAGCCGGCTGGTAATCTGTTCTGAAAGCTGGCTGCCCACATCGTCCCATTCAAAAATAAGCAGTATATTGCCGAGATTATCTGTTGTCACAGAGGTGTTCTCTTTGAAGTAGCTTGAGTTCAGCGCCTTCCCTTCGCCGTTGATGGTACCGGTGGCTGGTATCCATTTCTCCTCTCCATCTTCGGTTACCAGTTCCCGAAATTCAAGAAGTGCCGTGCGCCCCAGGCGCTCTTTTTGCACATCAGTAAGGGCTAGACCGGGCAGTTCAACCGCTATCTGGTCTTCACCCTGCTTCTCAATAACCGGCTCGGTTAATCCATATGGATTAACCCGGTTCTGGATAACGGCTACCACACCGTCAATGATTTCCGCTTCTATGCCCGGCTCTACTCCGGAAAGGTCAGCCTTATAGACCAGATAAATGCCGCCCTGCAGGTCTAAGCCTAAAATTATGCCTTTTTTACCCAATACCCCTTTGCCAGTGGTGCCAAACTCACAAATTGTCATCGTGCCTAAGCTAGCCGTCAGCCCTTCTTTGAGTCCGTTTTGGGATTCAGTGTCAAGCTCAGGTAAGCGGATTAAGAAATTACCCTCTTCGGCAGGTTGAATTAGGGCGTTGGCATAACCCAGGTTGGTCAATTCCTTTATTAATTCGTCTTGGTTTACTTCCTTCTCAAAGCCAACCATCATAGTTGACCCGGGGATGTCAAGAGGAAAAACCACCAAAGCAGCTAGGATAAAAATTACTAGTAATATGAGAAAAACCAAATTATTTCTTCTAACCATACCTTTTATCACCCTGACTTAGATAGTAAATAATTGCTAATATAGGCGAGGGCTTCCTCTCTGGTGGTTACTTCTTGACAGGCTTGGGCTTCACGGATTGCTTCCAGCAGTTCCCCGATTTTAGGTCCTGGGGCAAGATTAAAATTTTTCATCAAATCGTTACCGTTAATCAGCTTGGCTGGTACCACTACGCTCTCCTCTTTGAAGAGTTGAGTTAATACATAGTCTACCAGACTGGCATGCTCCTGCCAGTCTAATATATTTAAATTTTTGCCTCTGGTGGCTAGATGGTCAGCCAGGCTGAAAAACAGCGTGTCAATGGCGGCGTCACCGGTGTCCCGGAAATAACGATAGATAGCTCTGTGGGTAGGAAGCTCACCATGGCTTATCTGTACCGGTCGCAGATGGTGGCATACAATGGCTGTTACCAGCTTTACCTCCTTGGTGCTGAACCTGAACCTTTCCAAGATGCTGGCGGCTATTGGCGCCCCCTGCCTCGGATGACCGAAGAACCGTATTCTACCATCAGCGTTGACCATTTTTGTTTGTGGTTTGGCAATATCATGAAGGAGCGCCGCCAGCTTGAGCAGTAATCTTCTGGTACTGCCACCGCTAACCTTGAGTTCAAAATGCTCAGCCAGTTCTGCTGACCAGGGAACATAGTCCAGTACATCTTTGCCAGTATACTGCCAGCTCCCCTTTCTGAGGATAAAGTCAATGGCGTCTACTGTCTTAACTGAATGGTTGAATACATCCCACTGGTGTTCCCTGGGTTGCTCAATACCTTTAGCCTCGTTTAGCTCCGGAATCAGTGCCTTTACTAAGCCCAGCTCATCCAGGTAGAGTGAAAGTTGCCCTGTATCAGTGGTTGCCAGCAGTTTTAATAGCTCTTCCCTTACTCGCTCCCCGGCGACATTGGTAATAAGGTGGCTATTCTGCCTAATCAAGGCTTCGGTTTCTTGGCTAATATTAAAATCAAGCTCGGCAGACAGGCGCACCGCTCTTAACAGGCGTGCTGAATCCTCCTTAAAAACTGTGTCGCTAATTGCCCTGATGACCTTCCCCTTAATGTCTTTTAAGCCGTTGAAGGGGTCTATGATTTCGTCAGTTTCTGTGCCTTTGATAATCCTATCAAGGCTGATAGCCATGGCATCTATGGTAAAGTCACGCCGCCCTAAATCCTTCTCAACGCCATCTTCTATGGTTGAAAAGTCTATCTGCCATTGACCTGTGCCTGAGGGCACCTCCAGCCTTAACAATATCACCCGGCCTACCCTGTTTATCTTATCTAAGGGGACAAACTTACCACCAAGATGGGTGGCTACCTTGGGGGCGACCTCAAGGGCATCTGCTTTCAGGGCAATATCAATATCAGCAGTATCTCTGGCTAGTATCAGGTCTCGTAAGAAACCGCCAACGATATATGCCTGGATACCATGCCTGGTTAGGAATTTTTCAACCTGAGTTAATGGAAATAAGGTTGTGGGATTAAGCAATAGCTCCAAATCTGCCTCGACTACTACCATAATCTAAGGATTATAACTATACCCTAGTAGTATATTTTTATCAAGGCGGTCTTGGAAGTGGGAGCTGGGTTTTACCTGAACTTATGTTCGGTCGCTTTCTTTGGTCATGCTTTTGGCAATACTCTTTAATAGGGAGAGAATGCCAATAACGGCATGCTGTACCTCTATTGGCTCCTGGGCTAGTACCTTAGAGACATACGGGTCCAATCGTCCACCGCTGTAGCTAGACTGTGCCTCGGAGATGGTACCGAGCTGTGGGGATAAATAACCAGCTAGGGTGAACAGTTCATCCTCCTCAAAGCCCAAAGGCTTGGCGATTTTTCGCAGAATGCGGGCTGATGGGAAGCGTTCACCCCTCTCTATGCGACCCAAGTGGGACGGGGACACCCTTGCCTGGTCGGCGAGCTCTTGTAGAGTCAATGGCATGGTAACCCTTTGCTGCCTGATTATTTCACCTAGACTGATTTCTGCACACATAACCTAATTATTGTAGTTCGCCAAATGGCAAATGTCAATAGGTAAAAAGAATAATTATTATTTGACTAAAGGCATTATATAACAGCAGGGTAATAAACTCAAACTTTCTTATCTGCTTAAAGATAAGAAGCTATAGCTAGTGCAATACATAAAGGCACATATTTAGACAAAATAAGAAATATTTTATAGTTAGGGTATTGACATTAGGCAAAATATATGCTATATAATTGCTTAAAGTCACAATAAGGGGGTGGTAGCTTTGATGGTAAAGACCAGGGTTTTTGACTTAGGATACAGAAATTATGGGAATCTGTCAGAGCTGGCACAGGCTATGGGGATTTCGGTAAGCCAGATTTACCGGGTGAAGGAGGGCAAGCGCGGCATTAATCAAAAGTTCATTGTTGGGGCAATAAAGGCCTTTCCAGAGCGTAGGCTAGATGACCTCTTCTATCTGGCTTCTGAAGAGCCTGTCATAGCAAACTCTAACAATAGGTAATTATTTATTAGCATCACCTGATTGGTTAAAATATTATTAGAAATCTGTGGTGGGAGGATAAGTAGATGAAAAAAAATATTAAGCCTGGTGGCTACAAGTTCAAAGTTCAGGAAGTGCCCAATTATGGATTGGTGCGTGTCCTTGATAAGGGATTACAAAAACAGCTTGACGACCTGAATGAAATGAAGAGGCTGAACTATAGTATTAAAAATAGGTAAAAAGTGGTTGAAAATAGAATCAACACTAGAGCTTGGAATTTGAGTTCTCAAATATTTTGGAGTTATCCACCTTTATTGTTTAATCTCTTCAATGGCACTCAGGAAAGACCTAGCGGGTCAACATCCACTGTCCAGCCTTGAGGTATAGCCAGCAGGGATAGAAAGGCGGATAATTCGGTGCCTCGTAGGATGAGCTGCCATCGGAACCTTCCCCTTAGCCGTTGGATAAAGGCTGGTGCCGGACCAATAATGTTAATATCACAAGCCCCCTTGGCGTCTATTTCTGAAGTAAGCAGTCTTTTCATTCTCTCCGCCTCTTTACGGCAAAGGGCGTCATTGGTATGGCTATAAATAAGGCGCACTATCTGGGAGAAAGGCGGGTTGTGAAGCTGGCGGCGGTAGGCGATTTCCTGGTTGTAGAAGGCTATATAATCGTGTTTTAATGCCGCTTGAATGGCGTAGTGCTGTAGGCAGTAGCTCTGGATGATGACCCGGCCACCTAAAGGACCCCGACCGGCTCTGCCAGCCACCTGGGAAAGGAGTTGGAAGCCCCTCTCCCCGGCTCGGAAATCGGGCAGGTTCAGGCCGGTATCGGCACTGACCACGCCGACAAGGGTGACCCGGGGTAAATCCAGTCCTTTAGCCACCATCTGGGTACCGATTAGGATATCGGCTTTATGGGAACGGAAACTGTCTAGGATTTCCTGGTGGGAATGCTTTCCCCGTATGGCATCGCTATCCCAGCGCAGTAGTCTGGCTTGGGGGAAAGCAAGGCTAGCTTCATATTCCAGCTTCTGTGTACCTATACCCAAAAACTTTATCCGGCGGCTCAGGCACCGGGGGCAAGCCTGGGGGACCGCCATGCGGTAGTTGCACTGATGGCAGACCAGAGCCTCTTCATCTGAGTGATATTTAAGGCTGACACAGCAACGGCGGCACTGTATTACCAGACCGCAGTTGCGACACTGGATGAAGGTAGCGGCCCCCCGCCGATTGAAAAACAGAATCACCTGTTCTCTGTTGGCGACGGCTTTATCTATTGCCATTTTAAGGGAACGGCTAAAGATGCTCTTGTTACCTGTCTTTAGCTCTTCCTTCATATCAACCAGCTCAACCCGGGGCAGGGCTGAGCCCTCATGGGGGGTAATCCGCTCGGGCAGCTCAAGCAGGTGATAGTCTCCCCTATGGGCGTGGTAAAAACTCTCCACATCCGGGGTGGCACTGCCCAGAATAACCACCGCCCGGCTAAGCTCAGCCAGTTTTAGAGACGCATCACGGGCATGGTAGCGTGGTGATGTATCCTGTTTATAGCTCCACTCATGCTCCTCATCAATAACAATCAAGCCCAGGTCAGGTTGGGGGGCAAAAAGGGCACTCCGCGGTCCGATGACGACATCAAACTTACCTTCTCTTATCTGACGCCACTGGTCAAACTGTTCTCCCAAGGAGAGTTGGCTATGGATAACGGCTACTCTATGGGGAAAGCGGCCGGCAAATCGCTCTATCGTCTGGGGGGTAAGGGCAATTTCAGGCACCAAAACTATACCCCGTTTGCCCGACTTCACCGCCTCAGCCAGTGCTTGGATATAAATTTCTGTCTTACCACTGCCGGTAACCCCGTGAAGCAGAAATACAGATGATTTATTTTTCCTCAGGCTTTCTTTTATAGCGCTAAGGACTCTTTTTTGGGTGGTAGTCAGTTTGGGCGGCGGTGATGCTCTGATATTTTGGTAGTCAATAGGCTGGCGTGTTACTTCAATACGTTGGACTGTTATTAATCCCTTCTCTGACAGAACCCGGACAGTTTCTGCCTGACAGCCAGTGTTTTTCCTGGCTTCAGCCATGGACACCGTTCCCGATTGAGCCAGGAAATCAAGGAGAGCCGCCTGTTTAGTTGCTCTCCTCTTACACAGGTTGATTGCTTCCTGCCGTGCTTCATCGGCATCTATAGTCAGACTAAGAAATTGTTCTTTCTTTGGCTTTACCTTGACCGGCTCCATCTGATAGCTTCTGGCGATAAGGTTTCTTGTTACCAGTTGCGAAATGGTTGCCTGAGCCCTTTTTTTACCCAGCATACCTTCCAGATGCCTGAGGCTTACCCTGCCCTGTTTCCGGGCGAGTTCCATAACCTGCCTCTGTGGTGGGGCAAGGGAGGATAAATCGTATTTATCAGCGGTTGCCGTTGTCGAGAGAAAGGTGGTTGTTTTACGCTCAAAGCCGGGCGGTAGCATAAGGGCGACGGCGTCAAAAAGGGGGCACAAGTAATAGTCGCTGAGCCAGCGGGCAAGCGTAACCTGGCTTGGGGACAGCGTATGATGAGGTTCAATAGTGCTGACTATTTCTCTGGTTTCCTCAACCGAAGGATATTGGCTGAGTTCTATAACTATACCCTGAAGGACCTTATCACCGAAGGGGACCCATACCGCCTGTCCGATATCAACGCTTAAATTTTCGGGGATGGCATAGCTAAACATCCGTCGCTGGGCTACTGGAGAATTAACACTAACCTCAGCATAAGGCAACGGATGCACTCCTCAAGATTTATAGCGGTATTTTTTCAGCTCACAGGTGACGGTTTTATTTGCCTGACACTGGCCTCTATTGCTTTTCTTTGGCGCTGCGTTTTTCCTTGATACGAGCCGCCCTGCCGCTTAAGCCACGCAGGTAGTAAAGCTTGGCTCGGCGTGCTTTTCCATGACGTACCACTTCTATCTTGGTAACCAGTGGTGATGACAGGGGGAAGGTGCGCTCAACGCCAACGCCATAGGCGACCCGCCTTACGGTAAAATTGCCGCCATCAGCACCGTGGCGAATCTTGATTACTACCCCGTTAAACACCTGAGTACGTTCCTTGTCTCCTTCTATGATCTTGGTGCTGACCTTTACCGTATCTCCGGGAGATAGGGCAGGGATATCGGGGTTTGTTTTTATTTCAATAAGCGATGATGTATTCATTGTGTCGAGCTCCTTTATATATAGTAAATCATTATATCAATTATTTATCAAGCATGGTCTTTAGTAGACTTGTCTTCTGTTGACCGGATGACCAGCTGTCTTTCCTGCGAATTTAGTTTAGCCTTATCAAGTAGCTCTGGGCGGCGCTTCAGGGTGCGTGAAATAGCCTGCTCACGACGCCACTTGGCTATCTGGGCATGGTTTCCAGAAAGCAGGACATCGGGCACCGACCACTCCCTGAATACCGCCGGGCGGGTGTACTGTGGGTATTCCAGCAGCCCGTCGGTGTGCGAATCGTCTTTAAGGGAGTCTTCGGAACCGAGGACCCCAGGCAGTAGTCTAACGACAGCATCTACGACTACCACAGCCGCTGGCTCACCACCGCTGAGCACATAGTCGCCGATGCTGATCTCATCCGTAGCTAGATGCTGATGTACCCGTTCATCAATCCCTTCATAATGGCCGCAGATAAGTATGAGATGGCGATAGAGTGATAATTCTTGGGCAACAGCCTGTGAGAAGAGACGCCCCTGCGGAGTCAGCAGAATGATGGATAGCTCCTCCTCTTTGGTGGCTGCCCCTTTCTTTATTTGCTCCACCGCCTCAAAGATTGGTTCTGGCTTCAGTATCATGCCGGCGCCACCGCCATAGGGATAATCGTCAACAATATGATGTTTGTCGTGGGTATGGTCCCGGATATTATGGATGTTAACCTTGACTAATCCGTTAACCACCGCACGCTGGAAGATGCCGGTGTTAAAAGTTTCCTCAAACATCTGGGGGAATAGGGTTAAGATGTCAATTCGCAAGTTTATTCTCCTAAATTATATAAAGAGTTAACAGAATTTTTCGCAGTTTATTTGCGGTTTGGTTAAAGTTAGTACTATTTTACCATAATTGGGGCGTATAGGAAAATTGGATAATTGGTGGAAAATTTGTTTAAAAGGTATTGACAAATGTAGGTTAAGGTAGTGTAAAATGGTAGAAAGTGGTAGAAAGTGGTAGATTAGGGGGTGGATGTTCTTGTTTCCGTTTTCTAGGGATTAAAAATTGAAGTCTAGGTTGTAGGTGAAGAGATAGATGTTTTTCGGTGAGTTTGAATACAAGATAGATGAAAAGGGTAGATTGCCCCTGCCTCCCCGGTTCAGGGCTCTCCTGAGAGACGGCGTAGTATTAACACCGGGTGTAGAAAAGTGCATTACCGCCTATCCGTTATCAGAGTGGAAAAAACTAGCCGCCGCCCTTACCGGTAGTCCGGTTACTCGCAGCAAATTGAGGCAGTTGAATCGGGCCCTTTTTGCTACCGCTTTTTACCTCAATATAGACGGTCAGGGCAGGGTCAACCTGCCGGTGCCATTGCGGGAGCATGCCGAGATTGTGGATGAAGTAGTTGTTGCCGGGGCTAATAGTTATCTTGAGCTCTGGAACAAGGCGCATTGGGAGGAAGAAAAGGCTTTAAGCCAGGAACAGGCATGGCAAATTATAGAGAGCCTGGAGGATAACAAAGGGGTTTAGTGGGGATGATGTCATCTTCAAATCATATCCCGGTTATATTGAATGAGAGCATCGAAGCTCTGAATATTCAACCCGGAGGCCGTTATATCGATTGCACCATCGGTGGCGGTGGACATGCGGCGGCTATTTTAGAGAATAGCTCACCCGGCGGACAGCTTCTGGGCATTGATGCCGATCCTGAGGCGGTAGAAGTTGCCCGTGAGAGGCTTAATGTATACGGTAGCTCCGTCCTTATTGTGAATGACAATTTTGTTAATCTGGAGGCTATCTGCATTAAGAATGATTTTGTTCCGGTTCATGGCATTTTGTTTGACCTCGGGCTTTCCTCTTTACAGCTTAATGGCAGTGGTCGCGGTTTCAGCTTTAAATATGCCGCACCTCTGGATATGCGTTTTAGTCCTGCTCAGAAGGTTACCGCTGCCGATATTGTTAACCAGTCTTCAGAGAACGAGCTGGCTTACCTTATAAGGAAATATGGCGAGGAAGGCTACAGCCACCGCATAGCCAAGAACATTGTAGCTAAGCGCCCCATAAAGACAACCCTTGAGCTAGCCCGGACGATAGAACGGGCTGTTGGCTCGAGGAGGGGTAGAATCCACCCGGCAACAAAGACCTTCCAGGCGCTCAGGATAGCAGTTAATGATGAGCTTGAGAATCTGGAGTCAGCGCTAAAACAGGCGGTTAGCATGCTTGGATTTGAGGGTAGGTTGGTTGTTATCAGCTACCACTCTCTGGAAGACCGCATTGTCAAGAATTTCTTCAAGCAGGAATCTAGGGACTGCATCTGTTCCCCGGATACGCTGAGCTGTGTTTGCCATCATACTGCTCGTCTAAGGTTAATAAATAAAAAGGTAATTACTCCTTCTTCAGCGGAAATAGAGGGAAATCCACGCAGTCGTAGTGCCAGGTTGAGGATAGCCGAGCGCATCATAACCCAGGAAGAATGGCGTGAAGCTGCAGAAAGGCTATGTTTTTTAGCTGAGGCAGAGGCTGGTATCTGGAGAAGGGCATCTATGTTGAAGGGAGCCCATGGTGCTTCTTTAGTTAAGTGATGGTGATTAAGTAAATACAATAATGAGGAGGTCTAGAGATGTGAGGATAAAGAACTCAAGGGAGTCAAAATATAGCCAACAAAAAGGAGGAGTCAGATGAATAAGAAGTCTATAATAACTTCAATTGACGTTGGAACCACCAAGATATGCACCGCCATAGCCGAGCTTAGCGATACCATGGGTGTCCGTATTGTCGGCGTCGGCGTTACTCCATCACACGGTTTGCATAAGGGATTGGTGGTCAACATCAACGACGCCAGGGCGGCGATTTGTGAGTCGGTGAGAAAGGCGGAGCAAGCCTGCAACTACAAGGTGGAGTCGGCCTATGTCGGTGTTACCGGTCGGCATGTCGACTCGGTGAACAATCGGGGGGTGGTGGCTATTACTCGTAATGACCGCTTGGTGCGCCCTGATGACCTCAGGCGGGTGCTTGCCACTGCCCAGAGTATTAAAGTCCCCAGCGACAGGAGGCTTCTGCATGTCATCCCCAGGGGTTATACTGTTGATGGTCAGGTAGGAGTTAAAAACCCGGTAGGAATGTACGGCTTCAGACTGGATGTGGAGACGCATATTGTTACTGCGGCGGCAACCTCCATTCAGAACCTAGTAAAGTGCATTCGTAGTATTGGCATTGATATTGATGACCTGGTGCTGGAGCCTCTAGCCTCAAGTGAGGCGGTGTTGACCCAGGATGAGAAGGAGGTTGGCGTTATCTTGGCTGATATCGGCGGTGGTACTACCGATATCTGTGTTTTCAAGGATGGAAGCATCTGGCATTCGGCTATACTACCGGTAGCCGGTTATCAGCTTACCCGGGATGTTGCCATTGGTCTCGGACTGCCGTTTGAGGTAGCCGAGGAGATGAAGAAGAGGTATGGCAGTGTCATGCCGGTCTACGAAAGTAAGATGGAGACTGCCAGCCCGATGTCCGAGGATGGGCATGGCATATCGTATCAGGACCTGTGTGACATTATTCGCGCCCGGGTTGAGGAAATACTGAGGCTTGTTTTGCTGGAAATGCCACGTTCTGATTATGAATCGGTGGTGCCGGCTGGATTGGTGCTCACCGGGGGCACTGCTAACCTTTCTGGTATTGAGACGCTGGGTCGTGAAATACTGAAACTGCCAGTCAGGGTTGGAATTCCCACCCATGTAACTGGTATCACCGATGCTGTTTGTGACCCGGCTTATGCCACCAGTGTTGGCCTGTTGCTCTGGGGAGCCAGGAATAGGGGTAACCGAAGGTGGAATAGTGGCTGGTTCAGTTCCCGAGTTCGGAAATTAGCTTTCAGTATTATGAAGCTTTTTCGTTAATTATTAAAATAAGATAGTAGAAAAGGAGGAGGAAATGGCAAAGACAAGTTTTGTCCCAAACCCAGCTAGGATTAAGGTTATCGGATTAGGCGGTGGTGGCTGCAACGCTGTTACCCGTATGGTCAGGGAAGAAATTCAGGGTGTGGAATTTATTGCCATGAATACTGATGCCCAAGCCCTGGCTATTACTGAGGCTCCAACCCGCATTCAGCTCGGCGAGAGGCTGACCAAGGGGTTGGGTGTTGGTGGCAACCACGCTATGGGTCAGAAGGCGGCTGAAGAAAGTAAAGATGAGCTTAAGGAGCTGATTGCTGGAGCTGATATGGTGTTTATCACCGCCGGTATGGGTGGCGGTACCGGCACCGGCGCGGCACCTGTTATTGCTGAGGTGGCTAAGGAGAGCGGCGCGCTGACTATTGCTGTGGTGACCAAGCCCTTTAGCTTTGAAGGGGTTCATCGTTCTGAGGTTGCTAAGGAAGGCATTAGCAAACTGTTGGGTAAGGTTGATACCCTTATTATCATCCCCAATGACCGCTTACTTGACCTCTGCGACCAGAAGTGTGCTGTGGATAGCGCCTTTAAGATGGCTGATGATGTGCTCAGGCACGGTGTCCAGGCTATCTCTGAGGTAATTACCGTCCCCGGCATGATAAATCTTGATTTTGCTGATGTCAGTGCCGTAATGAAGGAAGCCGGTCCTGCCTGGATGTCCATCGGTCGGGGCACGGGTAAAAACCGGGCTGTGGATGCGGCTAAGGAAGCCCTGGCCAGCCCGCTGCTGGATGTTACCATTGAGGGCTCAAAGGGTGTTCTATTCAATATAATTGGCGGTAGCGACCTTACCCTGTTTGAGGTTAATGAGGCTGCCGAGGTGATTAAACAGGCTGTAGACCCGGATGCCAACATCATCTTCGGCGTGGCTCATGACCCCGGTATGGGTGGTGATGTCAGGATTACCCTGATTGCCACTGGTTTCGTTACCAAGACTGAATATGACGAGACCGAAGAAGATGAGTTGACCAAGCAGCTTAAGAGTATAAAAACAGAGGATGAACTGGATGTCCCCTCATTCCTGAGGCGTCCACTTTTTAGTCGTCAGCGTCAGGCATTTACTGCCACCGATAAAGTTACTACCAAGCAACCATCAAAAAGCTGGTTTAAATAAAATTTTCAGGTTTTTAAGTAAATAAAGAGAAACCTGAGATAGGCAGAAGGCTGTGGGGCCTGGTGCTCTACAGCCTTTTTGTTTTACAAAGAAACCATAGTAAGGCTTGACAAACACTACATATTGTGGTACTTTATTTATGCTACACTATATGATGTAGAATATTGCTATGAAATGTCCCTATTGTGGTAGTGATGATTCAAAGGTTATAGATTCCCGCAATGTCAATGGTGGCGTACGCCGGCGGCGTCAGTGTTTAGACTGCAGTTCACGCTTTACCACCTATGAGCGGGTGTTACCAGCCAGCCTTTTTGTGGTCAAAAAAGACCAGAGGCGTGAGGAGTTTAGCAAGGACAAATTGCTAGCCGGAATTCGCAAAGCCTGTGAGAAGCGCCCTCTACCAGTGGGTGCCGTTGACAGGTTAGCTGATGATATAGAGGCTGAGCTCTACCAGCTGGGCAGGGCAGAGGTAGCCAGTTCCACCATTGGCGATATGGTGATGCTGAGATTGAGGAGGCTGGATTATATTGCCTATATTCGCTTTGCCAGCGTCTATCGTGATTTTGCTGACATTACCGACCTGAAGCAGGAAGTGGATATCCTGGTCAGTGCTGGTGCTGAGACAGCCCCGTCTGGTGGCCAGCTATCTCTTCTGCCTGATGAGAAGACGAGGGCACTGGCTGGCGGTCATCGCAGGAGACGGAAGTGAACGAAGCTAATGAGTCAAAGAAAGGATTGCTAACATCGGTCAATCGCACCCAGATTGCCCGGGTTATCTTTAGTGCCGCCGAGTCTATGGGTATATCTGATAGAAAACGGATTGAACAACTTACCAGCCAGGTGATTGAGCGCCTGGAGAAGCCGCAGACACTGCCCGGGATGGAAGACCTGGTATCTAAGACTAACAAGCAGAAGCGGGCGGCTACCGAGTTTGAAATACTGACTATGGTCAAGGAGTTCCTGGTCGGTGAAGAACAGTCATCAGGTGAAGAGGCCCAACCGCAAAAGGAGGATTTAGCCGTGCCGGTTAAGATAAAAGCTAAAACTACTACCGGTATCAATCTTACCGAGAATGCACTCCGGGTTCTGGAGAGAAGGTACCTGAAGAAGGATAAAAAGGGCAAGGTTATTGAGACACCAAAGGAGATGTTTCGCCGCGTAGCCCAGGTAATTGCCTCGGCTGAACTAAATTATGACCCCAAGACAGATACCAAGACCTGGGAAGAAGAGTTCTATCGGCTGATGGCAAGCCTTGAGTTTCTGCCCAATTCACCTACCCTGATGAATGCCGGGCAGGAGCTGGGGCAGCTTTCAGCCTGCTTTGTACTGCCCATTGAGGACTCTATGGAGTCCATCTTTGAAGCGGTGAAAAATACTGCCCTCATTCACAAGAGCGGTGGCGGCACTGGCTTTTCTTTCTCCCGCTTGAGGCCAGAGAAGGATAGGGTTGGCTCTACCGGTGGGGTAGCCAGCGGTCCTGTCTCCTTTATGCGGGCTTTTGATGTGGCCACCGATGTTATCAAGCAGGGCGGGACACGCCGCGGGGCAAATATGGCTATCCTTAATGTTGACCACCCGGATATTATGAAATTTATTACTGCCAAGGAAGACCCGACTGCCCTTACCAATTTTAATATTTCGGTGGCGGTGACGGCTGAGTTTATGGAGGCGGTTAAGGCTGGTGGTGAATACGAGCTGGTAAATCCTCATACCAAAGAGGTGGAGACCAAGCTCAAGGCTAAAGAAGTCTTTGATAAGATAGTGGCTATGGCCTGGCAGACAGGAGACCCGGGTATCGTTTTCCTTGACCGGATAAATAAAGATAACCCCACACCGCACCTGGGCAATATTGAAAGCACCAATCCCTGCGGTGAGCAGCCGCTGCTGCCCTACGAGTCGTGTAATCTGGGTTCTATGAATTTGTCCAAGATGCTGAGGGTAAAAGATGGTACTTGTGAGATTGATTACTTAAAGCTAGCCGAGACAGTAAAAACAGCTGTAAGGTTTCTGGATAATGTTATTGATGTTAACAGGTTCCCCCTGCCCGAGATTGAGGAAATGACCAAAAAAACCAGGAAAATAGGGCTCGGGGTGATGGGTTTTGCCGATATGTTGATTCAACTGGGCATCCCATATGATTCAGAGGAGGCGCTTGTGGTTGCTTCTGAAATCATGCAGTTTGTAGGTGAAGAGGCGCAAAAAGCTTCGGTGGTACTGGCAGGGGAGAGGGGTGTCTTCCCTGCCTATAAGGGAAGCATCTATAATGTAGACAGCGGTCCCCGCTTGAGGAATGCCTCATGCACCACCATTGCCCCCACCGGTACCCTGAGCCTCATCGCTGGTTGCTCCAGCGGTATTGAGCCCCTGTTCGCCCTGAGCTATACCAGGAATATCCTTGATGGTACCCGGATGGTTGAGGTAAATCCTTATTTTGAAGAGGTAGCCAGAAAGGAGGGCTTCTACTCTGATGAATTGATGCAGAGGCTGGCTGATGGTGCCCACTTAGGCGATATGGATGATGTTCCAGAAAAGAGTAAGCGGTTGTTTGTTACCGCCCATGAGATAGATAGCGAGTGGCATGTCAGGATGCAAGCTAAGTTCCAGGAGTACACCCATAACGCCGTTTCCAAGACGGTCAACTTTCCCCGGGAGGCTACACAGGAGGATGTCGCCAGGGTGTATATGATGGCTTATAAAGAGGGGTTGAAGGGCATTACCATCTATCGGGATGGCAGCCGTGAGGGACAGGTGCTGACCACGGGTGGGGAGAAGAAGGCTAAGGGCGCCGAGCTTGTCCCCAGGAGAAGGTCGAAGACGACCTCCGGGATTACCGAGAAGG
>CAYGXW010000019.1:0-22654 GCA_964354125.1 uncultured Dehalococcoidales bacterium | reverse complement strand
CAATTGCCGGCCCCTTGGTGATAATTATCTGGTCTCCAGCCTGAATGAAAGCCGGAGTAACGTAATCATTCATTCCACCGACGCCGACCACGGTGGCGCCGCCGACCATAGGATAGTGGCAGTTCTCATAGCGGGCGGTATGGCCGGTAATAACGGAAATGCCCAGCTTCTGACACTCGCGATGCATGGTATCCCACATTATCACCAGCTGCTTCTTGGTCATCGCCATAGGCAGGTTCAGGTCTATGGACAGAAAACGTGGGGGCAAGCCACAGGTGACGGCATCGGAGGCGAGGATATGGATGGCAAACCAGGCCGCCCTCTCCCACCCATATTCCGGGACGATAAACACCGGGTCGGCGGTAAACGAGACCGCCTTATCCCCGATTTTTACTATGCCGACATCGGTGCCGTGCATAGGGCCAACCAGGACGCTATCGTTCTTAGCCCCCAGCCGGGGAAAGATAAGCTCTTCAAAGATTTCCGCCGATATCTTGCCGATTTCGGGGATTTCACTCATAATCAGTATGCCTCCTAGCTGATATATAAATAGAGGTGGTATTACTAAAGTCAAGCTTCAGGTTGAGTCTGTTCAGCCCGCTTTTTATAAACGAACCTAGATAGAATGATGCTCAGCTCCAGCAGTATGATGAGGGGTAGGGCGATAATAGTCTGGTTTATGGGGTCAAAGGTGGGGGTGATGATAGCCGCTACGACAAAGGCTAATATTACCCATAGTTTTCGCCTGCGGGCAAGCCACTGCGGTGATACAACACCCATCCGCGCCAGGAACATTATTATTATCGGTGTCTCAAAAACAAGACCAATGGCTACTATAAGCCGGGTGACAATATTAATATAATCGCTAATCCTCCACTGAGTTTCGGCCAATGGGCCCAAAAAGTCTTTTAGGAATTTTAGTGCCGGCGGTAAAGCAATGAAATAGGCAAAGGCGACCCCGCCAAGGAACATTATCGTTATCGCTGGTAATATCCGGTAGATATAAGACCTTTCTTTGCCGGTGAGAGCCGGTGAGACATAGGCAAGAAGCTGATAGACAAGGAACGGCATGGTAATAATAATACCGGTGGCAAGAGAGACCTTAAAATAAACGGACAACTTCTCCGTCACCTCAATAGCCTGGAGGGTAATATTCCCGGCCGGCACCTTCAAAATCTCAATAACTTGTGGGCCAAATATAAATCCAATCGCTGTACCGATAGCTATTGCTATTACCGATTTAATAAGACGGTCGCGCATCTCTCTGAGATGCATCATCATGGGCATCTTGCTAGCAGATGTCTCAAGTCTTTCAGTCTTGGTAACCACTTCAAATTCCTGTTTTATGGGACACGCTCAGAGCCCCTTATCCTAGAAAGGCTTAAATATGCCGTCACTCTAAATCTGACTCTGAAGAGTCCACTGCTCTACTATCTACCGGTTTAGCCATCTTTTTTTCTTTTTTAACCCCGGGAGCTGTTGCCTTTTCTATCTTTTTATCTTCTTTATCCAATGTCTTGCTTAGCTCCTCAGCTCCAATACCCTGAGTCTCCTTGGCTCCTTTATCTAATGTCTTGCCTAACTCCTCAGTCCCTCCACTCAATGTCGTCTCTGCTTCTTTAGCTCCTGCCTTTATTGTCTCGGCTATCTCCTTAGATTCCTTCTCTATTGCCTTGCTTAACTCCTGGGTACCCTCTCTCAGCGTCTCCTCGGCTCCTTTGGCTTCTGTCCCTACTACCTCGGCTATCTCCCTGGCTTCAGTATCCAGCGATTGCTTTATCTCATCAACCTCACCTTTCAGGGTCGCCTTTATCTCAGCTGTTGTCTTCTTCGCCTCTTCGGCTTCCTCTTCCAAATCCACTGCCTTTGTCAGCTCAGAGGTAAAGTTGGAGGTTATTTTCCTGAAGTTACGAATTATTTGGCCAAGCTTATAGGCATACTTTGGTATCTTATCCGGCCCGACTACAATAAGGATAACTACAAGAATAATTAATATTTCAAAAAGCCCGATATCAAAAAATCCCATTACCCAACCTCTCCATTAATCGTTGTTTAAACTAACCTGTTCTGGCAAAAATCCAGCACACTAAATTGGACTCAGGAATAACTATCCCCTAAGCTAAATACACGAATATAAACTCTAGAGTAATCTTGATATTAAATTGTCCCCTAGCAGTTATCTCTCTGGAGTCTAAACTATAATCTAACCCTTGGCAGCCTTCTTCTTACCCTTTTTGGTTGTCCTTACTTCCTCAATCTCCTCGTTACTCTTCTTCTTTCCACGTAAGGATTGTACTCCTTTGCCGATATATTCGAAGAGCTGTGGTAGTTTGCCCGCACCGAAGATGATAAAGATAATCACCAATATAAGAATAATTTCTATGATACTAGGTGGTCTCATATCACTATTAACCCCCCTTATTTTATCTGACAAGATAAAATACACTGGAACATAAACTTACTAAAAAATTCCCTTCCCCCGATAATTGGCAAGAGGAAGGGCACTTGGTTTAAGAAGTTCCTTAAAATCGGGCTGATATTCACGACCTCCTAATCAAAGGAATATAGATTCAAAAACTGCCATTAAAACAGGCCTCTACAATTACAATGCTATAAAACAGCTAGCCTTAATTCCTCTTTATGCTTTTTCCTCTGTTTTTTCTTCAGCTACCTTCTTGGCGACCTTCCTTTTCTTTCTTCTAGTCTTCTTTTTATCAGCTAGCTCCTTAGCTTTAGCTTCTTCCTCCTCCTCTTCGCTGGTCTGCCCCTTCTTGAAGGCGCGTATACTCTTACCAAAAGCGGCGCCAACCTGCGGCAGTTTGCCAACCCCGAAGATAATCAGGATAATTACCAAGATAAGCGCAATCTCCCATGGTCCCGGTGGTCTCATATCGTTGTCAACCCCTCCTTACTTTAAATAAATATCCTGCCAATCACCAAGATATAGCCTTATCTTTAGCACTACCTGGTGGAAAGCTAAAGCCTGGTAATCTGCGACAGTATTGCTACAAATTTAATCATACACAAATGATAATTTGTTGTCAATACAGATAGTATAACAGGTAATACTTGATAACTGGTCAAGAAGCGATATAATATGAGACAAGCCCAATAATATATTATCACCTGTACAGGAAGCATCATTGGGGAAAAGGATACCATTAGCGACAACCTATATTGGCAATGCCAAGTTCCGCTGGGGGGAGCGCACCTATATAATGGGCGTTATAAACCTCAGCCCTGACTCTTTCTCTGGAGATGGGCTCAGCGATATCCAAGCAGTCAAGAAACAGGCAGAGCGCTTTATCGCCGAGGGGGCTGATATTATAGATATCGGCGGTGAGTCCACCCGCCCCGACTCAAAACCAGTATCTATTGATGAAGAGTTACGGCGCGTAATCCCGGCTGTAGAAAGTCTTACTGATGAAATATGTGTACCGATAAGCATAGATACCTATAAATCAGCCGTCGCCATCCGTGCTTTAGCCGCCGGTGCTAGAATAATTAACGATGTCTGGGGGTTAAAAAGGGACCAACGCCTTGCCCGGATTGCCGCTGATGCCAGGGTGCCAATAATACTGACCAGCAATCAGCGTGATAAACCCTGCCAGAATGACATAATGGCCGAGGTTATATCCGATTTAAAAAGGGGTATAAAGTTGGCTGAAGAAGCCGGCGTCGCCGAGCAGAACATTATCATTGACCCGGGCATCGGCTTCGGCAAGAGCCTGGAGCAAAATTTGGAGATTATTCGCCGCCTGGCTGAGCTTAAAGTTTTAGATAAACCTATCCTGCTGGGCACCTCCCGCAAATCAGTAATTGGTTTGGTTCTGGATTTGCCTCCCGACCAGCGGCTGGAGGGAACAGCAGCTACCATAGCCATCGGTATTGCCAACGGAGCTGACATAATAAGAGTTCACGATATCAAACAGATGGTGCGGGTGTGCCGCATGAGTGATGCTATAATAAGGGGGAAGCATTGATGAACATTGAACTGGTAACAGCTTATCTTGGGCTTGGTTCAAACCTGGGAGACCGCAAGGGTAACCTGGATAAGGCGATAGAATACTTATCACAGAGGCTTAGATTAACCAAGAAATCATCGGTTTATGATACTGAGCCGATGGAAAACCCCGAGCAGCCCCGCTTTCTGAATATGGTATGCCAGGTTAAGACTATGCTTAAGCCTGAAGACCTGCTGGTGCTGGCTAAGGGCATTGAAAGGAAAATGGGGCGGGTGCTGGGCAAACCCAACTCCCCCCGCACCATTGACATAGATATCCTGTTCTATGGCGGTGAGGTTATCAATACTCCAGACCTAACCATCCCCCACCCGAGATTAACGGAAAGAGCCTTTGTCCTTGTCCCACTCACTGAGATTGCCCCGACATTAGTGCACCCGGTAAACAAAAAGAGCATAAATGAGCTACTGAAAGAGGTCAAAAAGGGTGTCCAGGGAGTGCTTAAGCTGGAGGATAAAGGAGAATAGATGTATAAAATAACTGTGGAACAGCACTTTGACGCCGCCCACGCCCTGCGCGGCTACAAAGGCAAGTGCGAGTCCCTGCACGGGCACCGCTTCAGGGTGGTGGTCAAGGTTACCGCTTCCCAGCTTGATGACATCGGGCTGGCATACGACTTTACCGAGCTTAAAGCCAGACTTAAAGCCATTTTGGAGAAGTTTGACCACACCTGCCTCAACGATGTGCCCCCCTTTAACAAGATAAACCCCTCTTCCGAAAACATCGCCTCAACAATTTATAACGAAATGAAATCCGAACTTAAAGATGCGCCGGTTACCCTTGACTCTGTGGACGTGTGGGAATCCCCGGAGAGCGGGGTGGAATATAGGGAGGGGTAACCCTATCTATACAATTACTAGCTCAACTCCTATTGTGTTTTCCCGTTAGTTTGATGAATGGTCAAAATATCGTACATACCTACATAATTTTTAGCATTTATTTTAATCTTATTAAGAACAGGCTTTGCATTAGAATACATAGAGTTGTTAGTTATATGGCTTTTCTCTTCGAACTTCAACATTGTATGGATTGGGAAATAGGTAATTAGCAATCTAGACTGACCGCTATCTGTTTTCTTATACTGACCAATAAATGGGCTTCCATCAGGATACTGGGCTTGTACTTCATTAACTAGTTCCCAGAGAATTTGCCAAGAATTAACCGCAATTGAAACCTCAAAGTCAGTAACGATACGATTGATTTTTTGGATTTGGGATTGGAATTCATTGAGGTAAAGGAGAAGTTCCATATACTCTGGCTGACTCTGTAATTCAGCCTTTACTTTTTTCCACTTGTTGTAACTACTGAGGAGACTATCACGGTTTAGGGAAGTCGAAACGTGTATTTCAACATTTCCATCTTTAGTTGGTTGCTCATAAATAGTAACCTCACCAAGTGGTAGACCACAATGTTGAACGTAGTCGCGAAGTTTAGTGAAAAACCTATAAGAGAAACTACTATCATAACAAGCTGCGGTTATCTTCTTATAATCGGTGTGAAAAGAATAACCATGGCGCTCTAATCTTGTATATCTGGTTGTAAAATGGTCATAGAATGTCTTAAAGCTAGAAAGATAGTTTAGGAGTAAACGAGTAATTTCATAGAAAGCCTCACTCAAGTATTCATATGACCTATCTCGATTCGATGGAAAATCATCTTTTATAGAGGAATGGTACGAGAGAATTAACTGGTAGTTCTTCTCGCATATCTCATATAGCCTACAACAACTATCAAAGTCACCCAACTTCTCTAATGCATTAGATATACTTTCCATATGCGCAACAGTGACGGGGCGAATATTATGACAATCGCTGTGTTCTGGTTTGGATTTCAGATGACTCCCAAGAAAATATCCACTTATGCTATAGCCAACCATGGTAGTCCTACTTAAACATTATAGCACTCTCCTAAAAGCAAAACGTTTTCACTTGTTTACTCCCTCTCATTATGTTATGATGACTTTAGGCGAATATGGTCACTGAAAAGGAGAAAGCACTGGAACTGGCTGTCGGCCAGATTGAGAAGCAGTTTGGCAAGGGAGCCATTATGAAACTGCGGGAGGCTGCCGATAGGCCTAAGGTGGAAGCCATTCCCAGCGGCTCACTGGCACTAGACATAGCTTTGGGCGTTGGGGGTATCCCCAGAGGGAGGGTTACCGAAATATTTGGTCCCGAGGGGTCGGGGAAGACCACACTGGGCCAGCATATAATCGCTGAAGCCCAGAAAAAGGGAGGCACTGCCGCCTATATTGATGTTGAGCATGCCCTGGACCCGACCTATGCCGCCAACTGTGGTGTCAACCTGGATGACCTTTTAATCTCCCAGCCGGATACCGGTGAGGAGGCGCTGGAGATTACCGAAGCCCTGGTTAGAAGCGGCGCTGTTGATGTCATTGTCATTGATAGCGTGGCTGCCTTAGTCCCCAGGGCTGAGCTTGAGGGTGAGATGGGAGACGCCCATGTCGGCCTTCAGGCACGGCTTATGTCACAGGCCTTGAGGAAGCTGACGGCGGCTATCGGCAAGTCAGGAACGGCGGTAGTATTTATCAACCAGCTCAGGGAGAAGGTGGGTATCGTCTTCGGTAATCCAGAAGTGACACCGGGTGGCCGGGCACTGAAATTCTACAGCTCGGTAAGGACAGACTTAAGGCGGCTGGAGACCATCAAGCAGGGGAATGTGGCTATTGGCAGTCGCATCAGAGCCAAGGTGGTTAAGAACAAGGTAGCACCTCCATTCAGAAGCGCCGAGTTTGATATCATGTTTGATTCCGGCATAAGCCAAGAGGGCAACATTGTTGACTTAGGTGTCGGGCTGGGACTAATCAAGAAATCTGGTGCTTTTTTCTCATATGGTGACATTCGCCTGGGGCAAGGTAGAGAGAGTGCTAAAAACTACCTAAAAGAAAATCCTGAGCTGGCTCAGGAGATTGAGAAGCAGGTCAGAGCCTCAGCTGTTACCACCTATAGTTTTACCACAATAGCGATTGACGCAACTTAAACTGATAAGTCAATATAAAACAATTAGGCGCTGAAGGGCTGAGGTAGCTACCTCAGCCTTATTTGTTTGAAAGGGAAAGAACGGTGTCCAAGATTACTGCCCTTCACTTGGGCAAAGGTCGTAGCAAAAAGGCTAATGTATCGCTTGATGGCAAGCCTGCCCTCAGCCTTGAGGCTGAAGTAGCCTTAAAAGAGGGTTTAAAAGTCGGGCAGGAACTATCTACCAGCCAGATTGAGGCACTGAAAAAAGCCAACGACCATCAACACTGTCTTGATACCGCGGCACGATACCTTAGTTACCGACCGCGCAGTGAGTATGAGATGAGGAGTCAACTTACCAAGCACCACTTTAATGACGATTGTATTGAGGCGGTGCTTACAAAGCTAAAGGAGCAGGGCTTGGTCGATGATATTGCTTTTGCCCGGTTCTGGAAGGAGAACCGCCAGTCGTTCAGCCCGCGCAGCCAGTGGCTAATCGGGCTGGAGCTTAAGCAAAAAGGGGTGTCAAGTGAGATTATAGACCAAGCGGTAAACACCGTTAATGATGATGATAATGCCTACCGAGCGGCTGAAAGCCGAGCTCGTAGCCTAAAAATATCTGATTATCACGGCTTTCGTCATCGCCTGGGCGAGTACCTAAGGCGTCGCGGCTTCAGCTATGGTGTAATAACTAGGACTATAGAGCGACTGTGGCAGGAAAGGGAGGCACTCCAGATAGCAGACAATTCTGACACTAGAGCGATAAAGTAACCGCTATCAGCTACTTGATTAACACTAACGAGAAAGGAAGTTAAGGGAAGGAGGTAAAAATGGGAACAATTGAAATGATAGCCATTTTCTTTAGTTTTGTTATTGGCGTAATTTTTGGTGGTATGGCTATGCTTCTCTCAAGAGGGGTGATGGCCAACCGCCAAATCCGCATTGCTCAGAAAAAAGCGGCCAAAATAGTAGCCGAATCCAGGCTTGAGGCTAAAAATGTGCTCAACGAAGCCAAAGGGGAAATAGACAAGGCAAAATTACTTGCCGATAATGAGTCCCGGGAAAGACGCTCTGAGTTACAGCGTCAGGAAAACCGCCTAACTCAAAAGGAAGCCACCCTAGAGCGAAAGCTGGAGGAAGCAGAGAAACAAGAGCGCAGTCTGGCAGGCAAGGAAAAGGAGATAGAATCAATCAGGGTCAGCCTGACAGAGGTTAAAGATAAACAGCTAAATCAGTTAGAGCTGATTTCCGGGATGTCCAGCGAGGAGGCAAGGCAGATACTTCTGGAAAATATGGAAACTGAAATGAAGACAGAAACCTCGCGGCGCCTCCATGAGTGGGAAGCCAAGATAACAACCGAGGCAGAAGAGAAAGCCCGGGGTATACTATCGCAGGTTATTCAGCGCAACGCCTCTGAGGTTGTATCTGAAACCACAGTCAGCGTTGTCCCCCTGCCCAATGACGAAATGAAGGGGCGGCTCATTGGCCGGGAGGGCCGCAATATTCGGGCATTGGAGCAAGCCACCGGCGTTGACCTTATCATTGACGATACCCCTGAGGCAGTAACCCTATCCAGCTTTGACCCGGTGCGGCGGGAGATAGCCTATCGGGCTCTAAACAAGCTCATTCTTGATGGGCGCATCCACCCGGCTCGTGTTGAAGAGGTGGTAGCCAAAGCAAAGGAGGAGGTGGAGGCGGCTATCTATAGTGCTGGAGAGCAGGCAGCCTACCAGGTTGGGGTGCATGGACTGCGTCCTGAGTTAATCAGGCTTCTGGGCCGCCTTAAGTATCGCACCAGCTATGGGCAAAATGTACTGGCGCACAGTATTGAGGTTGCCAATCTGGCGGGTATGATTGCCTCAGAGTTGGGGGCTGATGTTGCTATAGCTAAGAAAGCTGGTCTGCTTCATGATATTGGTAAAGCAGTAGACCGCGAGGTAGAAGGTACCCATGCCGCCATCGGCGCTGACCTGGTTAAACAATGGGAAAAATCCAAAGATGTGGTTAAGGGCATTGCCGAGCATCACCTTGAGACCAGCGATGTCAGCAACTGGGGTTTTATTATCTCAGCCGCTGACGCTATCTCAAGTGCCAGACCGGGGGCCAGGCGCGAGTCCCTGGAGAGCTACCTGAAGCGGCTAAAGGCGCTGGAGGAAATTGCTGATAGTTTCAAGGGGGTGGAGAAATCATACGCTATTCAAGCCGGCCGTGAGATTCGCATCCTGGTTAAACCAGAGGAGATTGATGATTTATCCGCCATGAGGCTGGCTCGTGACATCGTTAAGAGGATAGAGGAAAGCCTTGACTATCCCGGTCAAATAAAGGTTGCCGTAATCAGGGAGACAAGGGCCATAGACTATGCTAAATAGGAGGTCTAAGCAGGAAGGCAAAGCCAGTGGTAGCCTTCTTCTTGATAAGTAGCGATGCTAGTATTAGTTATCGGGGACATAATTGGTAGCCCTGGTAGGCGGGCAGTGAATGAGCTTTTGCCCGGCCTAAAAAAGCAATATAAGATTAACCTTATTATCGCCAACGCCGAAAATGTTGCCGGCGGTCTGGGGCTAACCTTAGTCACGGCAGAGGAACTATTTAACGCCGGGGTTGATGTTCTGACCTCAGGCAATCATATATGGGCGCAGAAAGAGATCATCCCCTATCTGGATAGTGAGATGCCCATTCTACGCCCGTTGAACTATCCCCCGGGCGTACCTGGCAGGGGCTATATAGTATTCAATAACCAGGTGGTAGTAGTTAATATTATAGGCAGAACCTTCATCGGCAACTTTGATTGCCCGTTTCGGGCAATGGACAAACTGCTTGCCGAGCTTAAACCCAAGCCGGCAGTTATAATTATTGATTTTCACGCTGAAGCAACCTCGGAAAAGATGGCAATGGGACGCTACCTGGACGGTCGTGTCAGCGCCGTACTAGGCACCCATACCCATGTGGGAACTATTGATGCCCAGCTACTGCCGCAGGGCACCGCCTATGTTACCGATATAGGCATGACCGGGCCAACTAATTCAATCATCGGTGATGACACCGATACCGTCCTTGAACGCTTTCTGAGTATGATTCCCCACCGTCTAACCGTTGGCAAAGGCAAGGTAACCTTCAATGCCGTCCTCATCAAAGTGGATAAAGAAACGGGCAGGGCAACAGACATTGAAAGAATCAGTAGAGAGGTAGGGTAGTGGCTTCTAATATAGACCTCCATATACACACCTCCGCCTCTGATGGTAGATTTAGCCCGGAAGAAATTGTTACTAAATCTGCCCGACTCGGGTTAACCACTATTGCTATCTGTGACCATGATACCGTAGATGGCATTGCTCCGGCGCTGGAATCAGCCAGAGCCTTGCCACAACTAAGGATTATACCCGGGGTTGAGATTAGCACCTTCTCTCCAGGCAATGAGGTTCATGTTCTGGGTTATTTTATAGAATTTAACGACCCCAAGCTTAAAACCGCCTTGGCTATTTCACGTAACTCCAGACGGGAACGGGCTAAAGCCATTATCGCTAAGTTGAATGATTTAAATGTCCACATTAACTGGCATCAGGTCCAGAAGATTGCCGGCAGTGGCACTGTCGGTCGCCCTCACATCGCCCAGGCAATGCTGGAGAAAGGCTATGTGACCTCGTTTAAGGAAGCCTTTACCAGGTATATCGGGCTGGGTGGTCCAGCTTACATAGAGCGGCATAAGATAACCCCGATAGAAGCAGTGTCCTTAATAAAAGGGGTTAATGGTCTGCCGGTGCTAGCCCACCCGCTGACCATTAAACAACCAGAGGAAATGATTATAGAGCTAAAATCGGCTGGCCTAGTAGGCATAGAGGTTTATTATAACAACTACACTGAGGGGGAAAGAAATAAACTGGCAAAATTGGCTAGTAAATACAACCTCATCACCACCGGCGGCAGTGATTACCACGGGCTGGATGATAGCGCTGAGACCATGCTCGGTGACGCCAATGTACCGCAAGAGTCTGCTGAACAGCTTATCGCTATGGCGCAAGAGAATAGGCTCAAGTTAGCTGGTTTAAAATACTTTTAGGCAACTAAGATGACTGTTGAATTTATATTACTAAGTATAGCTTCATACCTTCTGGGTTCGGTGCCAGCCGCTTATCTGCTGGCTAAATGGTTCTATGGCATTGACATCCGCAAACACGGCACCGGCAAGATTGGTGCTTCCAATGTACTCAGAACAACCTCAATATGGCTGGCTATCCCGGTTTCAATCTTTGATATCGGTAAAGGGGCATTAATGGTATGGTCAGCCCAACTTATAGGGCTTGGTGCCGCGGAACAGATAACAGTGGGCATTATCACCATTATCGGACACATCTGGCCCATATTTCTTGGTTTTAAGGGCGGTGGGCGTGGTGTTTTCACCAGCCTGGGGGTTATTACTATACTATCGCCGTTGCTGGGGCTTATCATCTTCGTTACCCCCTACCTGTTTGCCCCTGTTCGCCAGGTAGCCTTCGGTGTCTTTGTCGATTTGGTGTCTTTGCCCTTCTTAAGCTGGTTTTTAAGCCAGCCGCTGGGTATAAGTATAGAGGGCAGGTTACCGATTACACTGGGTTTTGTGGCTATGGCTTTAATTGGTCTGTTAAAGAGGCTGGTGACACCAAGAACTGAACTTAGTAAATCAGTGCCACTGGGCGAGCTAATTATTTATCGCCTTCTTTTTGACCGTGATATTAGGGACGCCAGAGCCTGGACAGAAAGGAAGCCTCAAGGGTAGCGGCAGGGTTGATGAAAGGTTGGCTACAAGACAATGCTTCTAGCCATCTTTATCAGTAGACCAAATAGGAGAGGAAAGGTTTATATCACCGGTTAGCATGACACATTGGGGTACCCTGGAGTATGTATTTTTCTGGTCTCTAACCGCTCTGGCTTTTGGTCTGTTCTCATACCGTATATCCAGGCTTATCCGCTATATGTTCCTGGGTCAGAAGGAGAAAGGATTTGCTCAACCGGCGCGCAGAGCTCTGGCAACCGCAGCTACCACCCTAGGTCAGTGGTGTCAGCTAAAGGGCATCACCCTGAGGGATAGAGCCGGCATAGGGCATGCTATCTTTGCCTGGGGTTTCTTCATCTTTATCACTTTTTACATCGTTTTTATTATTATCGGCACCGGCTTTGGCCTTTCGGAAACACTGGAGCATACCGCTTTCTTCTTCTACTACGCCTGGGTTATGGACATCATTGCCCCTATCGTGATTTTTGCCGTCCTGTGGGCTATTACCCGCCGCTATTTTATCAAGCCACCGAGGTTACAGGGAGAACAGACCATTGAGGCTATGGTTATTCTGGTAACGGTTCTGCTCCACCCGATAACACACCTTTTCAAAATGGCAACCAGTATTGCCCTGGGACATCCGCCGGCTGGATTAGGGGTTGCCCTGCCGCCGGTAAGCTCGGCACTCAGCAACATTTTCAATGACCTGAGCACAGGCTCAATACAGGCGGCAAATACAGCCTTCTTCTGGGCACACTGGCTGATTGTGCTTTTCGTCCTGGTATTTATCGCCTACTCAAGATACCTTCATATGGTTGCCTCATTATTTAACATTTTCTTCCGCTCGCCACTGCCCAAGGGCAGCCTGCATAAGATTGACCTGGAGACCGCGGAGAGCTTCGGTGCCGCCAGGATAACCGACCTCACATGGAAACAGGTGCTAGACCTCTATTCCTGCGTTGTCTGTGGTCAGTGCCAGGACGCCTGTCCGGCAACTGCCAGTGGCAAGCCGCTCAACCCAAAGAAGTTCATCCAAGACCTCAAAAACCACCTCCTTGAAGCCGGACCTGAACTGCTCAAAGCTAAGGGAAATAACCCCTCCAAAATGCTGCCGGGTGAGGTGATAACCCAGGATGAAATCTGGGCCTGTACCACCTGCCGTGCCTGCGATGAAATCTGCCCCCTCTATGTCGAACATATTGATAAGATTGTTGACCTGAGGCGAAACCTGGTGCTGGAGCAGGCATCCATTCCGGATTCAGCCGAGCAAGCCCTGCGCAACATTGAAGCCAGAGGGCACCCGTGGCGGGGGAAGACAGCATCCAGGGTTGATTGGGCTCGGGGTCTTGATATTAAGATTCTGGCTGAGGATAACGATGTTGACTTACTCTTCTGGGTAGGCTGTACCGGGGCGCTGGAAGAAAGAAGTATGAAGGTAACCCGTTCCGTGGCTAAAATAATAAAACTAGCCGGCGTTAATTTTGGTATCCTGGGTACAGAAGAAAGCTGCTGTGGTGAGCCAGCCCGCCGCCTGGGAAATGAATACCTGTTCCAGATGCAGGCGGAGAAGAACACCAAGATACTTAATAGCCATAATGTTAAAAGAATTATTACCGCCTGTCCCCACTGCTATAACACAATAAAAAATGAATATCCCGTGTTTGGTGGCAAGTTTGAAGTAATTCACCATACCGAATTTATTGCCGACCTAGTCAATAAAGGCAAGCTTAAAATGGAAAAAACTGCTTCTGTAGTAATTACCTATCATGACCCCTGCTATCTGGGAAGATGTAATAATATCTATAAGCCACCGAGGTGGATTTTAAAGAATCTACCCGATACCAGACTGGTGGAAATGGAAAACAGGGGTAAAAGGAGCTTCTGCTGTGGTGGTGGTGGTGGTCGTATGTGGCTGGAAGAAAGCATCGGCCGCAGAATCAGCGAGGTGCGCCTTGAGCAGATAGTAAGGACCAGAGCCCAGATTGTTGCCACTGCCTGCCCATTCTGCCTGCAGATGCTTGATGACGCCATAAAAGCCAGAAGCTTTGAAGATTCGCTTAAAGCTATGGATATTGCTGAGCTGGTAGCCACAGCAACGGAAACAAATACCTAGCCAATCAGCCCATTTTCTCCCTTAACCTGCTTTACCACCCCGGGCATAAACTCGCCGGCTTTAGCCCTGACCAGAACACTAGCCTTCTTATCCAGGGGAGTGTTGCTCAGGTTTACAATAACCAGTTTGGCTCCGCAATCAAGGGCATTTTCAGGCACATAGGCCGCCGGATAGACCGTCAGTGTGGAACCAATGACGATAAACAGGTCACACCTGCTGGAACGGGTTACTGCTTCCTGGAAAACCTTTTCTGATAATGGCTCGCCAAATAGAACGGCGTCTGGCTTCAGTATACCGTGACACATCTCACAATCCGGGACTTCCTCCCCCTTGTCCAGCCTGGCTACAATCTGCTCAAAGGGATAACGCCGGCGGCAGCCCAGGCAGACCAGCCACCGTACATTACCATGCAACTCAAGCACCCTATCATAAGGTACCCCGGCTCTCTGGTGCAGGTTATCCACATTCTGGGTGATGACACAATCCAGCTTGCCCAGCCGGTAAAGCTCGGCAATGGCATAGTGGGCTTGATTCGGTTCAACAGTAAGGCTAAACTCACTAAATAGCCGCCATTGCCTCCGCCTGGCTTCAGCATCCTTTACAAACTTCTGATAGGTAAAGTCATCAGGGTCAAACCGCTCCCAGATGCCACCGGGACTGCGGAAGTCAGGAATGCCAGATTCAGTGCTGATTCCAGCGCCGGTAAAGACAACCGTTCGCTTAGCCCTGATAATCAGCTCGGCAATTTTACTGGCAAGGGTATTTAGAGACTTCATAAACCTAACCGCTAATATCTTTTGGTATCAGGGAAAATAGAACTACATCTCGAACCTTATTGTGGATTATTAGGCGGTTTCTTAAAATCCCCTCCCTTACGGCACCGGTTTTCTCAGCTACCCGCTGGCTTCTTTTGTTTTCTATATCAACCATTATTTCAATACGATTCAGTTTAAGCTCTTTAAAACCAAAATCTGCCAGAAGGAGCACCACCGCCGTAGCTATGCCACGCCCCGTCCGAGCTGTCCTTACCCAGTAACCTAGATTTGCCATTTTACATTCATCGTTTATCTGGTTTAAGCCACAACCTCCTAAAAAGGCACCGCTTTCGGCATCAATAATGGCAAAATCATATGTTTTGCCCGCTTTCTAGTCTTCATTTCTGCTACTTAACCACAGCCTGGTTTCTTCTATTGAATAATCAGAATGGCAAAACTGAAGCCAGGGTATAAGCTCTTCTTTTGATTCACTAATAGCCTGAAACAGAAGCTCGACATCCTGCTTCTCAAATGGTCTTAGAATTATTTTCCCATTAGTAAGAACTTTCTTTTTAACTACCAATTGTTTGCCTCCGAAAAGCCATATTTTTTAACCATTATTTCTCTTACTATAATAGCAAATATCATTAAGGCAACATCTATCGCAAACCGGTTTTTTAAGGCAGGCGTCCTTAGCCAGACGAACCAGCAGGGCATGGTATTCATTAAACAAGCGGGCGTCAGCCGGCAGGTTTTCCATAAAAAGTTGCTGATAGACAGCATAGCTATGATTATCTTGAGCAAAACCTATACGGCTCATTATACGGCGGGTATAGGCATCAATAACAAAAACAGGCTTAGCGGCGGCATAAAGCAGGATAGAGTCGGCTGTCTCCCACCCGATACCACGGATAGAAAGAAGCTGCCGACGCAGGTCTTCTATATCACTGGCAAATAACCGGTTAAGGTCATCGTGGCAGTGATTCCCCAGCCATCCAGCCAGGGACTTAAGCTTCAGCGCCTTGGTATTATAGTAACCACAGGGACGAATAATTCTTGCCAGCTCAAGAAGTGGCAGACGACGTATTGCCTCTGGTGATAGTGCCTTAGCCGCTTTCAGATTGGCGATAGCCTTTTCAGCATTCCGCCAGGCAGCCGATTGGGTCAGGATAGCGCCCACCATTACCTCAAAAGGCTCTTCAGCCGGCCACCAGTGCTGCCATCCGTAGGCAGTCATAAGCCTGTGATAGATGTCTTTTAAGCGTTGATTTATTCGTTCTGATTCCATTGGGGCACCGTGGTTATTATAACAGTGCCGCCAGAACACGCAAAGAGGCTTTCCCAAGCCTCTTTGCTACAAGCCTGGTATATAATATGGCTAATCTAGAGGGTTAAGAGTGAGCAGTTTCTTAGCAATCTCAGGGTATTTAGCGATGAAGAGCAGTTCATCCTCAACCAGAGGTGATTGTGATTCAACATTGGCATATCTGACCAGCTCTAGAATCTTCTGAGCCTCTTCCTTGTTCGAGAACGACACCGCCATACGGCCCATTATATGGCTAAAGCCGGAAATACCACTATATTCACCGGCACAGATTTCCCGCCCGGTGTCAACCAGTTCTGGCTCACCCCGCCCCAGCTCCTCAAAGCCATACAGTTCATAGTTTTCCGGGTCCTTGAGTACTCCATCAGCATGGATACCGGATTCATGAGCAAAGGCATTGGCACCAACACCCGGCTGGTTTAGCGGTATTGGCACCCCAAAAGCATAGCTGGCAAACTTGGCTATCTTCCAGGCTTTGGACATCTTTACAGAGCCACCTAACTTGTATTTCTCGGCAAACCCCTTTGACTTGGTGACGGCTAGAATGGTAGCCACCAGGTCGGCGTTGCCCGCCCTCTCCCCGATACCGTTAACGGTGGTATTGATATAAGCATCCTGCCCACCATCTATAGCTCCTTTAGCTCCGGCAAGTGAAGTGGCTACCGCCATACCCAGGTCACCATGACAATGCAGCTCAATTGGAAGAGCCACGTTCTCCGCCAGTGCCTTGACGGTTTCATATATGGTGAAGGGGTTATCATAGCCCAGGGTATCGCAGTATCTCAACCGGTTGGCGCCGTGTTCCTTAGCCGCCAGCCCGAATCTAATCAAGTAATCCAAATCTGTCCTTGAAGCATCTTCGGCATTAACGCCTATGCTCTCGGCACCGTGCACCCAAGCGGCATCAACTGCCTGAGTCATATCTTTTATAATATCACCGCGGTTCTTTCGCCCCTGGAACTTGCCTTGAATCATCTGGTTAGATGTTGATATAGAGAGATTAAGATGCTTTATATTGGATATCAGTTTGAAGGCGGTCTCCACATCGGCAACAACGGCTCTTATCCAGCCTTCCAAACGGATGGGTTTCAGAACTCCTATCTCAGCCAGCTCCAGGTTAGCCTTTATGTAATTGGATTCATGCTTGGTAGTAGGGAAGCCAAACTCAGACTGAAAGACCCCCATCTCATTCAAGTAAATATTTATCATGGTCTTTTCCAACTTGGAAAGGCCGAGCCTAGCTGTCTGCACTCCATCCCGATTGGTAACATCAATAAGATAAATCTTGGGCACTAATCTCACTCCTTTTTGCAAATTTTCTAACCAATCCAATACAAAATACTATCATATTACCCCTTTTATAGCAATTATATGCTAGAATTAAAGCGCCTATAAAACTCAATCACAGGTGGCTAAATGAGTCCAACAAGAAGATTGCTATTCGGCGACATCCTGGTTGCCATGGGTACCAGAGAACAACTAGTCTCTCTCGAACAAATCTGATAGAGGTGTAAAGCCAATGAAAAAAACTAAGGTAGGTATTATCAATGTCACCGGTTATACCGGTGTAGAACTAGCCAGGCTACTTATCCATCATCCACAGGTGGAGCTTACTTCGGTTACTGGGCGAAGTGCCGCCGGCAAGAGGTTAGCCGAGGTTTTTCCTCATCTTGCCGGCACAGACCTTGTTATTAAGGCTGAGCTGAGCGATGTTGAGCTAGCCTTTTCGGCTATGCCTCATAAGGAAAGCGCCAGAGAAATCCTACCCCTTCTGAAGAAGGGCATAAAGGTGGTTGATTTAAGCGCCGATTTCAGGCTCAAGGATGCCGGTGAATATCCAGCCTGGTACGGCTTCACCCACCCGGCACCTGAATTGCTTGAGCAGGCGGTATACGGTCTAACTGAGCTATATCGGTCCCAGATTGCCCCCGCTCAACTGGTAGCTAATCCCGGCTGCTATCCCACCGGTGCCATTCTGGCTCTAGCCCCAGCGGTCAAACAGGGGCTGGTTGGCGCCCATGCCATCATTGACAGTAAGTCTGGCATCTCCGGAGCCGGCAGAACTGCTAGCCTTAAAGCCCACTATGCGGAGGCTAGTGAAGATGTTTCTGCCTATGCCATAGAGGGACACCGCCACCTGCCAGAGATAGCCCAGGAGTTAAAATTACTCCAGCCAGACCAGTCACCAGCAGTAACATTTGTCCCACACCTGGTGCCTATGATCAGGGGCATACTAACCACCTGCTATGCACCCCTTGCTGGCAAGATTGCCACCGATAAAAAGATTCAAAATGAGGTAAACCAGGTTTATAATGATTTTTATAAAGATGAACCCTTTGTTAAGGTAGTAGCCTCCCCACCCCACACCAAACACACCCGGGGCTCAAATCTGTGCCTTATCTACCCGACTGTTGATGCCAGAACCGACAGGCTAGTGGTCATCAGCTGTCTTGATAATCTAGTGAAGGGTGCCGCCGGGCAGGCTATTCAGAATATGAACCTGATGCTGGGACTGCCGGAGACCACCGGTCTTGAGGCACTGGCGGTCTGGCCATAGAGCCGCTTATTGCCTACCCACCCCTGGCTCTGCTATGCTTTAGCCTGATGTGAAGAGCAAATCAGCAAGTAGTGCCAACCTGAAAACCAGAGCTTTTGGCTCCTGGGACTACCTTAAAATTACCATCCTGGTCTTCGCCACAACTGCACTGTGGCAGGGAATGCACAGCATCATCCTGCCGCTCAGGGTGCTGGATTTTATCCCCGAATCGGAGAAGAACACCTACCTGGGACTGTTTATCTCCACCGGCTTAATCCTGGCAATGATAGTCCAGCCGATAGTTGGCGTTATCAGCGACCGCTCTGGTTTTCACTGGGGGCGCCGACGACCCTTCATACTAGTAGGCGTTATAGCTCTTCTCCTTCTGCTACCCGGAATTGGGCTGGCCGGCAGTTATGCTGTTCTCTTTGTCATCTATTGCCTGATGCAAATCAGCAGCAACACAGTACAGGGTCCGCACCAGGGTTTCATTCCTGACCTAGTACCCGAGGGAAAGAGAGGGCTGGCTTCAGGAGTGAAGGGATTTCTGGAGATATTGGGTGGGGTTGCCCTGTTATATCCTATAGCCATCTTCATGGACAAATACGACCTTGGACTGGGAAGCGGGTGGTTGTGGCTATCTCTATTAGCACCGGGGGTTATTTTACTGGGCTTTATGATAGCTACTATACTCCTGGTCAAAGAGACACCGGGTAGTACGGTATCCCGCCCTGCTACAAGCTGGTCTGGGTTCATACCTATAGAATGTGCTGTGATATTAGTAGCCACATGTTATTTTCTTATTACCAGTATTGCCTTGATAAACTATACCGCTGATAAGAGCAGTTTGTGGTTGCCCCTAGCAATAGTAGGTTGTTTATTGCTGTTAGTCATAATAGCTACCGTGTTCTTGGTTAAGGAGCTACCTGGCAGGGGTGTCCCCAGATTACCCATTCTACCAACAATACTTAAAATCTTTAAGATTAACATTAAGGCACACCGTAGCTTCTTGCGCTCTATGATATCCCGCATGATCAGCTTTATTAAGGCACACCGAAATTTCTTGTGGTTTCTGGCATCCCGCCTGCTCTTTTTTTTAGCTATGTCCATTATCCAGCGATTCGCCCTGTATTTCCTCAGGGATTTCATTGGTGTTGCCGAACCAGGAGAGGCAGTCTTCAGGTTCTCTATATTAGCCGTAATCGGTATGCTGGTCGTAGTCTATCCCGCCGGGCGCCTGTCAGATAGGATGGGACGCAAACCAATCGCTGTTTCATCAGCACTGCTGGGTGCCCTTGGTATTCTAATAATAATCCTGTCGCAGAACTATAGCTCTATACTGATTGCCGCCGGCATCCTGGGAATAGCTACCGGTGCTTTCTCCAGCACCAACTGGGCTTTAGCCACCGATTTGGTGACTAAAGGGAAAGAGGCGAGATACCTCGGTCTGGCTAATATGGCTACCGCTGGTGCTGGCGCCCTGGCAGGTTTTATCGGACCATTAATTGACCGCTATGAAATTGTTAGAACCGGCTTGGGCTATCAGATTATGCTTATTCTCTGTCTTACCTTTTTTATCATCGGTGCCCTACTGCTTTTAAAGGTTAAGCCCACGGTTAGCCAACTAAATCAAGCACCCACTCCAAACCCATAGCTCCAGCCCAGGCGATGGCTATATACAGGACGGTTCTACCCAACCAGCAGGCAACGAAGAACTTCCAGACAGGAAAGCGAAGGGCACCGGCAGCTATACCGGCTACATCAAAGAAAAGCGGTGCCGCAGACAGGACAAAAATGGTCAGTGAGCCCCATCTCTTCATCCACTTCTCTAGCCTGTCGTATAACCGGCGTTTCTTTATAATCGCCCGTCCGCTGTAGCCGGCGGCATAGCCGGTAAACTCCCCAATGGCTGCCGCCAAACCACCAACCAGTCCAACCAACCAAGGTGACGAAAGGGCGCCACCGAGAATAAAAAGAAATACAAAGTTACCGGCGGGTAAAACAACGGTGGCGTTCAGAACTAGACTGCTAAGAAAGACGCCCAGATAGCCTAATTCTTGTAACTGTTCAATCTTTTCCGGCTGGTATTTGTAAAAGCAGAAGATGCCAACGGCAATAGCCACCACGATAAGCAAGCACAGAAGAGGAATTAATCTCTTTTTTACCCAGCTCCCCTTTTTCTCTTCATCTGCCTTACCATTTTCACCGGCTTCATTCATATTGCCCGCTATTTTAGCATAATAAGGGGAATAGATATAGCTTCTATCGTTCTGATAATTAAATATGCTGATAAATACCGAACCACATTGTAAATCAGGAATTTTCTCTGCTATACTCTATCAAGTGCCCCCATCGTCTAGTGGACTAGGACACTGGCCTTTCAAGCCGGCAACATGGATTCGAATTCCATTGGGGGCGCCATTTTTATATCCACATCAATTTCCCACTATATTTCAGCTAATAATAGCTTAAATCTTCTCCAAAGATATAGGGACTAGGCTCAAATTCCAATATCAAAGCTCTGTAAGCTATCTAATTTAGATAAAAAGGAGAAAATATGGAAAAAGAACCTGAAAAGAAGCATGGGATTATGGATACACCCTTTTCTCTACACTTTCTAGTTAAAAAAGCAAAGATTAAAACGCACCTGTCAAAATAAGAACAAATGAGTTCCAGTATACTATTCCTGTATACAACACAAGAAAGCACAGACCGCTTGTAAAAGCAATAGTTGGTCGTTTTTTATATATTTCCCACATAATAATTATTATCAGTAATGCTCCGCATGCCTTAATTAGCAGGAATTGTTGGCTACCTACTATATTTTTAAGAAAAGGATTCCATTCTTGGCCCAATTCTTGAGTGATAAAAAAATTGCTTATTATACCATCAGCAACTATGAGGGCAAACAAAGTATATAACATATACCTCATCTGATGAGCCTTAGTTATAAACCCGTTAGCCATTTATTACTAACTACTCCTTAAAACCGATTAGCCTTAGGAAGTGTTATCTCCTTGGTATATCCTGCCATAGCACCCGTTACCAGCCTCCAGATGTAACAACCTCCGCAGTTCAGCCGGGGTCATGATTTTTCTTTCATTGGCTTCAGCAAGTTTATGGATACGACGGATAAGCTCAGTGTTATGCGCCAGTCTGGTACGGGCTGGGTCGTACCAGATATTGTCCTCAAGACCAACCCTTACCCCACCACCATAAGCAACTGCGATTGAATTCACCATCAGCTGGTAGTCACCCACTCCACCTAAGCTCCAGAGAGAGTCTGGCGGCAGGTCACGGAGCATCACACCAATATGGAGCAGGTCTGCTTGGGCACAGGCGATATTGCCCATTATCAGGTTAAAGTAGTGGGGTGGCTCAAGCAAACCCCTCCTCTCCAGATATTTGGCGTAATTAATCATTCCGGCATCAAATACCTCCAACTCAGGGAGAATACCGCGGTTCTTCATCTCCCGAGCCAGCGCCTGTATCATATCAGGTGAGCTGATACTAGCCTGTTTATTAAAATTCACCGAGCTAAGGGTCAGGCTCCCCATGTCTGGCTTGAGTTTTTCTTCCAGATTTAAGGGAGCGGCACGCTTTTCAAACTCCTGAAAGGTCCGCCCGCTCAATGAGACACATAGTACTAAGTCAGGACAGGATTTACGAATTCCAGCAATAATCTCAGCATATACTTCAGACTTATAGGTTGGCTCACCCGTCTCAGCATCTCTGGCATGTAAATGAACCATGGTTATGCCAATATCAGCCGCCTCAAGCACCTGTTCAACAATCTCTGGAATAGTAACCGGGACATAAGGGGTTATTGATTTAGTCGGGATCATACCTGTCGGAGTGAAATTAATTATACAATCCATAGCCACTCCTTAATAATGATTTTAAGCTCTGCAAAATCAAAAGACAATGTTACTATTTTCCTATTTTTGTAGTCAGCAAATAATCAGATTAGATGAAAACCAGCTTCAAGCACTCCCGCGTAACTCAGGGGGTAGCATGTTGGGAATACCGTCACTTATGGGGTAACTCAGATTGCAGGCGTCGCAAGTGAGACAGCCGGCGATTACCTCTCCCTTGTCTTCCTCCTGAACCTCAAGTTCCAGCTTCCCTTTGCAGACAGGACAGACCAGTATCTCCATCAGCTCCGTCTTCATAGTACCT
>CAYGXW010000018.1:0-22725 GCA_964354125.1 uncultured Dehalococcoidales bacterium | reverse complement strand
GCAGTCCCCCCGGCACCAGCAATCGGATTGACTATGACTCTTGCATATAGCAATTACCCTATCCTCCTAAAGAGGGAATATAGCCATGCCTACTTCCTAAGTTTATGCTCCTGACAGTATAGCACGTTGTACCTGGATGGGCTTGTCTGGCCCTTATGGTCAAATTCGATAAAACCGTTGGGCTTCCCTGTTTCATAGGCGATACTGAACACTTCATCTTATTTTGGCAGCGGTATATAGAAAAACAATTATTTTAAGAACAACATTTTGGTCATATTGACTTTTGTTTACTCCAGACCTAGTATTGATTGGGGATGGAAAGCATGTTTGCAACAGTATTGCGTCAGGCATGGCAGAGATCAGAGGGAAAGTGCCAGTGCACCCGTTTAGACCACGAACACCCTTATATCCGGTGTAATAGACCACTGGTCTGGGATAGGCAGGACAAACCGGGTGGTTGGAAGCTCCGTCATCGTATTGGTTACGGTAGGAATGTCATCGCTGCCTGTGAGATACTGTGCTGGGAATGCTACCAGAAGGTAACCCAGAATTCTAGAAAGCCGAGATAGTTAGGAATAGCACCCCCGGAGTAACCTCTATGGTAAATAGCTATAGCTCTGCACCTAAAGCTTAGCCATCTTATCAAACAATAACCGCTAACAAATTACTTCAAAAGGACAGTAGAGCCCTAAGCTGCTTGTTAATCTAATGTTTCTTTTCTCGATAGTGGATGTTCCACCTGCTACACAGCGAGTTAATATAGGTCTTGATCTCCGGTTTCTTGGTTTGATAAAGATCTGCCAGAAAGCCATGTATTAACTCGGGACCGCTCATTCCAGGAGTAGGCTCCTCGGGCCCCGGCAAGTTGATGTAAACTATCTCAGTCATCACCTTTTCATATTCTATGACTTGCCCCATGGTGGTTACCTCCTTTCCCGGTTAGACCCGGGATATTCTTCTATAGCTTCAGGTAGCCTCCCCTTTTGATATGCCAGATGAACTATTGGAGTAAATATCTCTAGATGGCAAGGCTATAAAGGGTAAGCTTTGTTAAACCTATTATACTACCATGGACCAACAGGACAAAGCGCTATATGAGGACGAACGTTATCTGGGGTCACAATTCATCGAAATGTTACTTAATGAAACACTAAATTGTTCCCAAGCAGGATCAAGTCTATTAAAAGTCAACTGATTCGAGCGGGCAAACCTAACTGGGCTACCTTATAGCCAATCTGCGTAGAAGAATGCAGTAGACTATAGCCATAGTCTTACTGATTATATGGGCATAAGCACAGTTAATTACCACAGCTGCAGATATGAGTATATATTATTTCAATATTTGCAGAAACAGAATCACCCGGCAGTCTCGGCCTTATGTCGGTGCAGAGACTATGTCCTTGTTCTATTACTCCGAATACCTATAGACTATCTTCCCGGTAGGTCTATAAGGAAAACTCTCATAGGGACAATTTTGTAAAATCGATTCCAATCAAGGTTATGGCGTATTAGGGACAAAACTACGATAACAGAATGATGAAGCGCACAGTTTATTAATAGCATAGACAGTACTATGCGTGATTCTGTTGCATAGTGCCTATGCATCGGTTTTTCAACCATATTTCAACCATTTTTAATCCACTTATTGGCTCTTTTTAACTCATCCTTCATCCGCCTGTAACCCAAAGCCCGGCGACCATGGGTGGAATATAGCTATTATATGTCAGCGGCGACTATAACATGGCTGATGACCCCTGTGTCGTTTTAGTACCCCCTTGACTATCAAAAATTCCTGTGATAAACTTATTAATAAGAGAAGCGGGGTAGCCATACCTCGCTTTTTTGTTTTACTGATACTTGTAATGGAGACAGGGAGAAATGAACCTGTAATAAATAGGAGAGGAGGGGGAAATGGTACCTAAAAGTATAGAAGAGCTGGTTAAAAGGTTTAAGGTTCTGGCGAGTAAGCCGAAGCTATCAAAGGCCGAGCTAAAGGAAGCCAGGGGGTTGATGCTGGCATTAAGACAGGCAGGCATGACCTGTAATGAGATCTCAGAACTATCAGGCGGCAGGTGGTCCCCCAGCTCCATTAAATTTTACACACCCGGAATAAAAGTCTCTCATCCTACCCAATGGGAAAATGCGGTTGGACTGCTAGATAAGATGACTTCGTCCGATCTCACATTGGAAGATGTTGAAAAGACCCTGATGGTAAATGAAAAGCTTAAATCCTGTAACGTCAGCCTTGATAATATTATTGATGTATTATTCACTGCCGAATCTTCATCTCTAGAGGTAGCCGACCTGGTTTGTCAGCAGGAGATCTTTAAGGAACACGGCCTGTCACCAGGGAAGCTGTCGGAGGCTCTTAACGCCAGGGAAGAGCTCACAGTAAAGGGGTTCGGGCTCGACTCCCTCATGCCGTTACTCGAAGCAGTCGACACGTATGGTGATGCACCAGTGGTACTGGAGGCGGTCTCAACGTACGGCTCACTACTCAATCTGAATGACCAGGTTGAAGCTGCCAAGTCGGATCTGGAGAAATCACATGTTACCAGAGATGACGTGGAGCGTCAGATCAAGGAAGGCGAGGGCAAGCTAGTAAAAATGGATGCCATGATCAATGCCTGCCACAAGGTTTCTGAGCTCGGATACGACGAGCAGGTGCTTACCGATTTGGCTGAACTGAGTGAGAAATTTGGCGGACCCAAAGCCGTCCTTCAAGCCCTGAAAGCTTACGCGGACTACAATGGCATTGAAAATAATATCCTTGATGCCAAAGCCCAACTGGCCGACTTGAAGTCGGAATTATGCAAGCTCACAACTGCGCACAGCCACTTAGCCACAGCCATAAACATATGCGTAAAACTGGTGAACGAGCATAACTTTGGCATCGACGCTATAGACATGCTCTTTTCTGTGGCTCAAAAATACGGCGGTCCTTTAGAGGTTCTAAAAGCCATTGAAATCTACGGGAAAATCGAATCTATGCAGGAAAGGGTGGAGAGACTGGAGGGCAATATTGCCGGATTAAAACAGAAAATCGACCATTCTGAGGGAGAGTATCAAGACACACTGAATAAACTGCAATCATTGAATGCCCTGGCTCTGGAAGTAGGGGGTAGCCTCGGAAAGGTGTACTGCCAGGCTACTGACAACCTATATATCAATAGACTGATTAAACTGATAAACGACCCATTTGGTGCCGACTACGGTAACCACATTAATGTGGCCATGGTAATGGGGATATCTCTTAAAAATTTCGTGACCAAACACGAGGCTAACTTCAAGCATCGCAACCACATTAAGGATGGCCTGGCGTATCTGATTGTAGATTTGGGGGGCGTGTATGAGGGCTTTGGATGACGCATTTCAGATTAATAAGCAGTTGCTATTGGAGGCAGCTGAAGTATGCTGTTCGTTACCCAGGGAGATAGACTACTTTACCTCTATCGTGTCATCCCGGCCAATGGAGATGGTGAAGTTCAGGCTAATTGCGATTAAGAGCTTAATCATAGTCGGTGAATGCATCCTCCGGGTGCAACATGAGGACAAAGGTTTTATCTTCGTCATAGCCGGACATAACTCACTCAACGTCCACTGGTTTGAACACGAGCTCCTAGCCGCCCAGAAAGAATGGCTCAGCTACCGTGGGAATTTTGTCATTCCGCCAGAGGTGGTAGTATATAAGGTTGAACAACTATTAAGCCAGGTTAATTCCGGTGAGTTGGTACAAGCGGTAGATTGGCTTAGCCGTTATGGCAGTGTATTTGTTGATGGTGTTAACGGTTTACCTTAGACAGCTAGTAAGGTAGCAATATGCTATTGAAAACGGGCCTGATGACCGAGAAAGAATGAAGCGGCTTCCTCCAGCTTGCACAACAGGGAAATTAAGCATGCTTTACTAAATTCGGTGTGCTTAGAACACCCTGAACTTAAGTCAGGGTGTTCTAAGGGACTCATAAGCCCTTGGTCGTTGGTTCAAATCCAATCGCTGCCACTTTTTGTTTATTAACCACAATACTATTGAGCAGCATTTTCTTTACTCTGGCCGTTGGATTTCTTAAACTTTGTTTCTATAGTGGGATAAAAACTAGCGACTGTCTCAAGTTCCGGTTCTAGTTCATCCAAAGCCAGCATGGTCAAATACCCCATCCGTCCTAATTGACTAACAATACCTAACTTTTCGTTATAATCTTCGTATCCATTAAGTTTAGAAGTATCTTTTTTCATATTAAAGCGCTGATTCCTTTCCTAGTATTATAGCTTATAGAATAGTCTTATCTATTATCTTCGCTTTAAAATTCATACCCCGGATACCCATTTTAGTTGATTCTAACCCCAATTCCTACGTTACCAAATGCAAGATTAAACAAAAGAATTAAGAATGAATAGAAAACAGTGCAGATATAAAACTAGATTGAAAAAACCATTGCCATTAAAGAGGGGAACTATCAAATTAACTAATTTGTCGTTATATAAAGAAATAAGTTTGAATACCGGGAGGAAAAAATGAGAATTTTTGCCATCCTGCTTTCGATACTTGTGCTCCTACTTTCGTTTGGTTGCGTTGGTCAAGCAGGTGAAATAATGGCCAATCTAGGGCAAGAAATTGAACTTAAAATTGGGCAAACGGTATCTATTGAAGGAGAACAATTTAAAGTCAAGTTTGTAGAAGTAGTAAATGATAGTAGATGCCCAGATGGTGCAACTTGCATTTGGCAGGGTGAGGTAAGCTGTATTGTTGAAATCACTTATTTTGAGTCTCTGCACTATAAGACGCTTACTCAACCCGGTCTTACGCAGGAGTCATCAAGGGTTGTATTTAAAGAGTATAGTATTACATTTAATGTCCGGCCTTACCCCGAATTGGGAAAGGATATAAAAACAAACGAATATCGGTTACAACTAGTAATTGAAAAGAATGCCTTGCTTGAGGATACTAAATGGTTTTTAAGGTCATACGGTGAGCAGGGTAATTTGCAAGATATTATAGAAGGTACCGAAATTACAGCCACGTTTTACAGTTCTGAGGGCCAAGTCGGTGGTTCTGCCGGATGCAATATTTATGGTGGTAGATATCAGATTGGAGCTAACATGCTATCCATATCTGACGTTTATTCAACTGAAATGGCTTGTCTTTCACCTGAAGGAGTAATGATACAGGAGCAAGAATTTCTGACAATCCTTGCAAGTGCGCAGTCTTTTCAGGTTGATGATACAACATTAACGATTTTCTGCTCTGGTGGTCAACAACTATATTTCACTACGGCTACTGAAATTTAATAGGAAATAGTCATATCCTCAATCTTTCTTTCCGACCTAATTTGCTCTTTTTGGTCTCTGAAGTAGGATTGAGACCATGATACTACCATCAACTAATAGTATGTTATGTGAGTTTACATGCCATCCTCCACCAGTCGGTAGTTTATCAATTATCTTAGGGAGATTGGTAAATATTTGACCACTTGCTTTAATCAAGCCTTGTTGTCCTTCCTTGGTACTATAATCTAGTTTAGTCTTAGGGGTAGTAAATTGAACTAAATGCGTATATTCCCAGGGATGCTCCAGATTCTGTTCCATAGTAAACTCCTTCCTAATATCAGGTTTTTCTCAATATTACCATGTAGCTAATTTCTATACACCCTTTCTAACCTCAATTACCACACTATCAAGTGCAAGATTAAGCGAAAGAATTTGGAATGAATAGAAAGGCGTGCAGATATAAAACTAGGTTGAAAAATCTTTATTATTTAGGATAATATTAAGCAAAGTAAGGCATTGAAAACCTTTGAATAAAAGAGTATTCCTCATTAAGCTCATCCATTCACTCATATTCTGGTTTCAAGTAGCATGCTTGTCCTACCTACTATATGCAGGAATAACCAGAGACTTTAATATTTTTCTATTTATCCCCATAGCATCAATTTTAATAAACGGTTTGTTACTCTTTCTAAACAAAGGTAGGTGCCCATTCACCAATCTTGCTGAACAATATGGAGCAGAAAAAGGTTCGGTAACCGATATTTTTCTACCAGACATTATTGCAAGTAATATTTTTCGAGTATTTACCCCATTCTTTATTATAGAACTTATCTTTATAGGTATCCGTTTCTTTACAGGAATTTAACGATAGAATTAGCAATGGATACAAAATACCTATTTAAGAAACTAGATTGAAAAACCATTAATAGTAAAGGGGAAATATTAAGGGGAAGCAAGGGACTAAGACTCCGTTAGTTAATTGCGAATCGATTATTCTAAGTTCAACATTCCAGTTGCTAATCTAACTATAGCTTCTACGCTCTTACAATCAGTACAACTCGGATTACAATCCGGGGCATTCGACTTCTCGTATATCTCCCTAACTTGAGCAAGCAGAGGAAATATCTTACTTGGATTTAATTCTACCTTGTGAATCTTTGGGCTAAACCCTAAAGCAAATCCGTTATCTCTATAATTGCCATCATGTATAGCAATTTCCTTATCCGTTATAGGCTCCATATAAACCAATGCTAAATCTGATATTGGGGCAAAACCTCTTTCATTTCCTATTAAAGCATAGCCATTCAATTGAACATCATACATAGGTAATAGGGATCCTTGAGAACCAGTATATTTTGCAGTTTTATAATCAACAATTACATGGGAGCCATCCGGTCTGATAAATATACCATCCGGAACACCGGTAAATAGTATGTCATTTTCATCATTTACTATATAGAATTTAGAGTAGTGAGGAGGGTTAATATAGCCAACAAGCTCACCTAGACCTGATAGCCATGGTGGAGCCATATGATTTCTATCAAACCACGAATGAATAATATTCTTAGTATAGGCGTCAATTGAGCTAAAAATACCTGGGAATATTTGGAAGGGGAGCTTGTTATTAAGCTTGAGCTTCAGCCAGAAGCAACGTGGGCAGAAGTTTGGAAGAGCTAGTTCTCCAAGGTTTTTAGCAGATATTCTGATTTGGTCTGACATAGTTAAAGGCCTTATTTATTTTCAAGCCCACATCTCCTAGTATGTAATTCAGCTCTCCTCCCTTTGATTAAAATATACCTCCTCCAATAATTAAACGGGGGATACTTATCAATAAAGCTATGGAACATAAAACAATACCAACAATACCAATTCCACCGCGTTTGGAGATTGCTATGCTAACTATACTAATAATCAAGCCTATTCCAGCAAATGGTATTACAAGCCAATTTAGCCACCCAAGCAAAGGTAATAATCCGAGAAGCATACCCAACATGGAAAAGATACCCATAATAAAACCGATTATTTGCATATGAATCTCCTTTACTTACAATGTTTGTGAAATTATTATACCACCCCCAAGACGCTCTATAATACAAGAATAAGCCCTCTAACCATATTATAAATAGATTCCATCATTGGGAATCAGATATGTCTATATAACCTCAGTTCGGACCGACTTGCCATCCGAATAGATACTGCGGTATTCTACTAGTTGAAGCATGAGAATCTCCTCCGAGCCGGTAATAGATTGGGAGTCTAATGCGGATTTCACTTCTGAACTGATTTGATATTCAACTTGGTAAGGAATGGCACCGCATGGGTCGGATTATCTATTCCACGAGGGGATAAAGGGGAGGGGGTTACTAATAAAAAAGGCAAGAAGTGATAGCGCCTTTTTTATTATAATATAGCAAAATATTTTATAAAGGAGAGCGTTTATGCCGATATGGTTTCCCTTTGCTATCTTACTTGAGTTTCTATGGTTTTTATGGGAGAGTAAATGGCTGACTATAAGATTGCCAAGAGTATAAGGTCGCCAAAATAGCCAACACAAGGTCAATACGTTGAACGCAGAAGAAGCGCCGAGAGCCGGCGAGGTTATCCAGGCCAGCACTGTGGATTTTACCGCCCAGTGCTATGAGCTTTACCAGCTGCCGTCATTGGGAAGCCTAGTTAAGACCAGGGAGGCGGAGCTGGAGCTGTATGCTATCGTCTATAATGCCACCACCGCCAGCCTTGAGCTGGGGCGGAAGCCCATTGCCCGGGGTAAAGATGAAGATAGTGAGGAAGCAATCTACCGTTCCAGCCCACAATTAGAAAAACTGCTTAAGAGCGAATTCAATGCCCTAGTGGTTGGGCACAGGGTGGGCGACAAAATCTACCACTACCTGCCACCCAAGCCGGCTCGCATCCATAGCTTTGTCTACCTTTGCCTGCCGCAGGAGGTAAGGGATTTCAGCCAGTCCTTTAGCTTCCTCAATATATTGCTCAATACCAGTCTACCCCTTCCCCAGGATGAGCTTATTGCCGCCTGCCTGCGCCGGATGAGCCAGGTACAGGAAGACCATAATGCCTTTCTAGTAGCCGCCGGTAAGCAATTAGCTACCCTGCTTAGCGGGGACTTCAACCAGCTGGGAGCTATTCTTGAGAGGATGAGGTAATGAAACAAGAAAAATACGAACAGAGGCTGGGTATCGTCGTCTCTGGCTCATTAAACAAGGGGGTTGAGGTCAGGCTGGATAGCTCGGCTTCGGTTGAGGACATGGCAGTCGGACGCTATGTCACCATTGAGGGGCAGAAGCGTCGCTTCCTGGGCATGATTACCGATGTCAGCCTGGGGGTAACCGACCAGAGGCTGACCGCCACCCCACCGGAGGTCTCTGACCCATTTATCGCCGAGGTTTTAGCCGGCACCGCTACCTATGGTCGACTTGAGGTTACACCCTACCTTACCATTGGCGGTGATGTCACCAGCCTAATTGAAGGACCACAGCCGGTAAAAACGGTCCCCAGCCATTTTTCAGTGGTCAAGCTGGCTTCTGACCAGGATATAGAGCTGGTCTTTGGCAAAGAGGATAAAGAAAGGTTCTGGATTGGTAACCCGCTGGATATGGAGGTCAAGCTGTGCCTCGATTTAACCGAGCTGGTCAAGCGTAGTAATGGCATCTTTGGCAAGAGTGGCACCGGTAAGACCTTCCTGACTCGGATGTTGCTCATCGGCATGCTACAAAAGGGTGCCTGCGTCAACCTGGTCTTTGATATGCATAACGAGTATGGCTGGGCAGGCACCAGCGAGCAGGGAAGGACAGTCAAAGCCCTGAAGCAGCTCTTCCCATCAAAGGTAGCTGTATTTACCTTAGATGAGGAAAATGCCAAACGGCGTAGGGTGAGCACCGACTTTATCGTCAAAATAGGCTATGAAGAAATTACCCCCGAGGATATTTCTATCCTTCGTGCCACCCTGAACCTTACCGACCTGGCCGTAGAAGCAGCCTACCAGCTAAGAGGGAGACTTGGTAAAAGCTGGCTACGGCAAACCCTGGAGCTTAGCGATGAGGAAATTGAAAATAAGTTAGCAGAAGCAAAGATAAATATCCATGCCAGTTCCTTACAGAGCTTAAAACGGGGTCTTAATACTATCCAGCGGCTCCCCTTCATAGAGCCGCATGTTAAAACACCCGCCGTTAATGAGATTATTGGCTATCTTGGTAAAGGGATAAATGTAGTCCTGGAGTTTGGCCGCTACAGGGATATTACCGCCTATATTCTGGTGGCTAACCTTATAACACGCCGCATCTACGACCGATACCGGGATATAACGGAGAGGGCGATGGCTGAGGATACAGCACCGCCTACCCCTCTGGTCATCACTATTGAGGAAGCGCACAAGTTCCTTAACCCGGAGGTAGCCGGGCAGACTATCTTCGGCACCATCGCCCGCGAAATGCGTAAGTATAACACCACCCTGCTGGTAATTGACCAGCGCCCCAGCGGTATAGATGAAGAGGTTATGTCCCAGTTGGGCACCAAGATAACTTGCCTTCTGGACAATGAGCGGGATAGGGACAGTGTGCTGGCTGGTGTCTCGGGCAAGAGCGAGCTTAAATCGGTGCTGGCCAAGCTGGCGGCTAAACAGCAGGCTCTCATCTTCGGTCACGCCGTGCCTATGCCGGTAGCCTTCCAGCCCCGCGAATATGGCTCTGCCCAGTCTTATAAGGGTTTCACCACCACTGAGGAGAATGATGACCAAGCAGAAAAAGACATTGAGGAGCTATGGGATTGAAAGATTGGGGTAAAATATAAATGAAAAAAGGAAGGGTTGGTCTGGCTCTCGGTGGCGGCGGCGCCAGAGGTATAGCTCATATCGGTGTCCTTGAAGTCCTGGAAAGGGAGGGCATTCCTATTGATATGATTGCCGGCACCAGTGCCGGTGCCGCTATCGGTGCCCTTTACGCACAGGGGAAAAATGTCAGCGAGATAAAGAAGTTAGCCAGAAGCTGGGACTGGAAACAACGAGCCCAGGTTATAGACCTAGCTCTGCCTAGAAGCGGCTTTATCGCCGGTAAGAAGATTAAGCAGCTCTTAAAGTCAATCATCGGTGATGTGAAGTTCAGTGAACTCAAACTACCCCTTGCCTGCGTAGCCACCGACATAATTACCGGCCAAGAAGTTGTAATCAACCAGGGCTCGGTGCTGGAGGCAGTCAGAGCCAGTGTTTCAATGCCAGTAATATTTACCGTTGTCAAGTGGAAGAACAGATATCTGGTTGATGGCGGTCTGTCCAACCCGGTGCCGGTAAGTGTCCTGAAAGATATGGGAGCAGACTTTATTATCGCCGTCAATGTAACACCTCACCTGATGGAGAGACAGAAACGAGTATATCTGGAAGCATCAACCGCCGAAGAGTCACCGGCAACTAAAGAGCCCAATATATTTAATATAATAATGCAAATGTTCAGTATCACCAATTCTCAGGTGGTGGAGACTAGCCTAAGCGGGGCTGATATAACCATTGAACCCCGCTTGGCGGGTATTGGACTTGGTGACTTTGGTCGCATTGAGGATTGTATTTTAGAGGGCGGATTGTCAGCAATTGACGCTGTTCTTGAAATAAAGAGGCGGCTAGCCGACTGATTTCCTACTAACAGGACTTTCAAGTAGCTCAATAAATTGCTAATAAGAAAACGGGATTGCTATAATACCCAGGACGGGGCCGTAGTTCAGTTGGTAGAACGCCTGATTTGCATTCAGGAGGTAAGGGGTTCGAATCCCCTCGGCTCCATTTTTATTTTTAATATAAAAACCTTTAAGTGCGCTAACGCCACATCATAATGAGGGTTAAAGAATGAAACACATAGAAGCTAGATTCAATGAACACAAGAACACTGCCCTTTACTACCAGTGCTGGTTGCCAACTAAGGGGATTAAGGCTGTATTGCTTGTCGTCCACGGCTTAGCTGAGCACAGTGGGCGATACATGAATGTAGTCAACTATTTTGTTCCCAAGGGCTATGCCGTTTGCGGCTTTGATTACCAGGGCCATGGCAGGTCTGAGGGCTTACGGGGATACGTTAAAAGTTTTTCGTGCTATCTCGACGACTTGAAATCATTCTTGAGCATAGTACGCAATATGTATCCTGAGAATAGGATCTTTATCGTTGGTCACAGTGTGGGCGTAACTATTGCCGCTACCTTTGCCACAAGTCATCAGGATGAGTTTGATGGGCTTATCCTTTCCGGAGCGACCATTAAACCGGGTACCAGCCTATCGCGAGTAAAAATCGCTATGGCTAGTTTCCTTTCGCTAATCTTACCCAGAATAGGCGTTGACATCATTGATGCCTCTACTATAAGTCGGGATAAAGCCGTGGTAGATGCCTATATCAATGACCCGCTGGTATACCGCGGCAAGATTAGCGCACGGCTGGGCTTTGAACTCATTAGGGCGATGCAGGAATTAAAACGCCAAATGCCACAGATCAAGTTGCCTATCCTTATTATGCACGGCACTGATGACCGATTATGCGACCCAGAAGGTAGCCTGATGCTTTATGAGCGCGTCAGCTCACCGGATAAGACACTGAAACTCTATGATGGCTTCTACCACGAGATTTTCAATGAGCCGGAGCGCGAGCATGTGTTCAGGGACGTGGAAGCGTGGTTAGCCGCTCGCATGTGACTAGTTCAAGATTAGACGTTTTTCCCATAGTATTTATGGCAAGTAGCAAGGAAAGGCATCGTCTGGTAAATCACTGAACCTGTCCGTGTTTGATAAAGGGAAATACATTCTTTCTGCGTAAAAGTATCCCGGCAAACCAGATAATGATAACCGCCCCTAATAGCTCTGGTACATATACTGAAGGCTCTGTTAGCAGGGCATGAAGGGTATCTGACAGCCAACCGGTTATGTCTTCCTTGGGAAATGTGAAGCCTAAGAGCGGCCAGAGCAGGGTTTGGGGGGTCTGCCACATCTGGTCAAGGACAAGATGTATAAGAGTACCAAAGGCAAGTACCAGTAGCCAGGGCTTTGCCCGTCTGCGGTAGAGGTATAATCCGGCTAGCGTTATGATAATGAGAAAAAGCAGTGTATGGGCAAATATCCGTCCATTACTTAAGGCTTCCCTAAAGAACAGATGGCCTAGAGGCTTATCAATAATATCTGGCAGAAGGGCTCCTATAAATAGCAACCTGATATCTATAAACTTGCCCAAGGTGGTTAACCACGATGATGCCCGCCATACTGGCGAAACTAACAGAGATAGGACCGGCTGATAGTAACGCCGAGGAGGCTCGGCTGCTTTGTTCCCCACCGCTGTTGAATGATGGTCGGTAGCCAAACCACCAGCCGCAAGCACTGCCGCACCTAAGGTAATCCCGGCATGGGCTAAAAACAACATGCTATTTTATCGTCCCAGATGATAACAGGAAAGGTGGCCAACAGGCAATTGCCCAAAGCAGGAACTAGAACAGACATAAAACTCTAGTCAAGGATATTCAGCAATTTATCAAGCTCCGGCGGTAATAGCCTAGAGCTAGCCTACTAACCACGACAATTAGCTTTTCATTAAGGCGCCTTTAGCTATGCCTTACCTGAAATTCTTTTTTCTGCGGCGGTGATTGCTTCCATAATAGCCTGTTTTAATAACTCCGCCAGCTGCATTGCCTTATCAGCTTTTTGTTCAACCTTGGCAATCTTCTCAGCAGCGACCCTAGCCGCCTCATTGGCAGCTTTCTCTCCTGCTTTCCGAGCTGCCTCCGCCGCTTCTCTGGCATTCTTAGCAGCCTCATCGGCTAACCTGATGCTATCCTCAATCTCATCAAGTATTTGAGGGAGCGGCTTGGTCATTATTTTCTTTTTTCCGATTTCTTCAACCATTTCATCCTCCGTCTCAGATTTACTCTTATATTATACAATATATTGGGGCATCCGAGATAGTTCCCTAACTCTGGTTTGAGAAAAAGCATCCTATGCCAACTTTGCAATAACTATTTACATCCTACCCTTGACCGTGGGTTAAGTTTAGGCTATGCTATAAAAATTTAACATTTCGGCTCAGAAAGGTAGGATGAATGGGTTGGTATCATATTCTGAGTCCTGATATAGAGAAGTGGATAACCTTAGCAGTTTTTACCATCACCTTTGGGCCAATACTCTACCGCAAGTTTAACATAGCCTATATTTCTCTTGCCTTACCGCCCCAAAATCGGGTAAAGTCATTCTACGAATAACTATGTATAGTCTTTGTCCGTCAGCAGTGTGGCAAAGTAAAGGAGGTAACAGGAGTGGAGCATATACCACAAGAGCCAATATTGTATGTGGTAATAGGATTGGTCACAATAGTTTTAATGGTATTGATTCTTCCTTTTAGAGTTAAAAGGATAGAGCAGAACTTGGAGCCATTTTTTCTAGTTATGGGTGTAATTGCTATTACTATTTCCGGACTCTGGAATTGGGAATTAGTGCTTGAGGCTCTAAAAGCCCCGGTAATAATTGGCTCAATCCCCATAGGAATCTTCCAGGTAGTCCTAGTGTTTGGTCTCCTCATACACTATTTCAATAGGCCATTCTGTAGGGGTATAGTATCTTTGTCTGGTAAGCTTGGCCCCGTAATCTTCCTTTTCCTTCTTATAGTATTTCTGGGTCTTATATCCAGTGTTATTTCGGTTATTGTCACGGCGGTAATTTTATCGGAAGTTATTGCAGCCCTTCCCTTACCCAAGGGAGACAAGATAAAAATAGCGGTTGTTACCTGTTTCGCCGTGGGCTTAGGTGCTGCCTTAACTCCTGTAGGCGAACCTTTGTCTACCATTCTGGTACGCAAATTGGCCGGACCGCCATATTACGCTGGTTTCCCTTTCCTATTACAAAATTTTGGGATTTATATAATCCCTGGCATCATCGCCCTAGCTATTTTCGGAGCTCTATATATCGGGCGGAAAATATCTCTGAAGGTAGGTGAGATTAAGTCCGAATATTCGGAAACTTTGAAAGGGGTCATAATAAGGGCAATTAGGGTTTATGTTTTCGTGGCGGCACTTATACTGCTTGGTGAAGGATTGAAGCCGTTGATTATCTGGTATTTTACCAATATACCAGCCTGGGCGCTTTATTGGATTAATATTGTCTCCGCGGTACTTGATAATGCTACATTAACTGCAGTAGAAATAGGCCCAACTATGGCATTGCCTCAGATTGTCAGTGCTACCATGAGCCTTCTAATTGCTGGCGGGATGCTCATTCCTGGTAATATTCCCAACATTGTAGCTGCGGGAAGACTGCAAATAAATATGAAAGAGTGGGCGTTGATTGGGTTCCCTGTGGGGTTAGTTGCCCTCGCTATTTATTTTATAATCCTGTTATTCACCGCCTTTTTCTAAAACCATGAGCATACTTTGGCAGGGTGCTGAAAAAGGGGACAATGCCCCTCTCTTCTTTTCCCTTGCATTACTCTCCAAAATCAGGTAAAGACAATCTGTGGCCAGAGCAGGTAAAAGAACTATCTTTGTTTGTCGGCAGTGCGGTAAGGAAAGCCCCAAGTGGCTTGGTCGCTACCCTGGTTGCCAGGAATGGAACAGCTTTATTGAAAAAGTGGTGACGGCTGCCGTGCCAAGCATTGCCCAAGCCAGCCCGCCTCAGGAGCTATCCCAGGTCAGCATCCCGCCCGAAGAGCGCCTGCTAATTCCAATGGCTGAGTTTAAACCGGGTGCTGGGTTGGGGTCTAGTGCCGGGCTCGCTGGTGCTTATCGGTGGTGACCCCGGCATCGGCAAGTCAACCCTGCTGCTACAGGTCTCTGCCCTGTTGTCTCAGGCTGGGGGTATTGTGGTCTATGTTTCCGGTGAAGAAACACTACATCAAACAAAACTCAGGGCTGGGCGTCTCGGGGTAAAAGGAGAACGGCTCTACCTTCTATCGGAGACAAATCTTGATGTCATCCTGAGCCAGATTGAAAAATTACATCCCTGTCTGGTCGTTGTTGACTCTATTCAATCAATCTGCCTCCCGGAGCTGGAGACGGCTCCGGGCAGCATTACCCAGGTGCGTGAGTGCACCCTTCGGCTGATGCACTGGGCAAAACCGGGCCAGGTGCCCGTTTTTATCACCAGGCATGTCACCAAGGATAGGGCTACAGCCAACGTTTTAGCCTGTGGTATATTAGAAAAGCGCGGCTACAAGATAGAGCTGGGAAGGTACATGAAGATAAGCGTTCCTCTCACTGTGGCTTCAGTGTTATCAGTACATTTATTGCTACAGTGGCTCTGGTTGTAGTATTATCTTAGCTGGCTAGCAAACCTGAAAGGTGTTATATGTCACAAACCTGGCACTCTATGGAGGCAACACAAGTCTCAGGAAAACTGGGTACTGACCTCCATCGTGGTCTAACTAATGATGAAGTTAGAAGACGACTTGAAGAATATGGCTATAATGAGCTTAAAAAAGAAGAGGGGGTCTCACCCTTCATCCTCTTCATAAACCAGTTCAAAAATATTCTCATCGTGATTCTTCTTATAGCCATTGTGCTTTCAGCAGTTATTGGTGAGTGGATAGACGCCGCCATTATTATGGCAATAGTTATCTTTTGTGCCGTTTTAGGATTTACTCAGGAATATCGGGCTGAACGAGCCCTTGAGGCGTTAAAGAAGATGCTTTCTCCCACCATAACTGTGTTAAGGGAAGGCAGGGAAGAAGAAACCCCGTCAAAGGAGCTTGTCCCTGGGGATATATTACTCCTTGAGGCAGGGGATAAAATCCCGGCAGATGCCCGATTGGTTGAGGTTCACTCCCTGATGTGTGATGAGGCACCTCTTACCGGAGAGTCAGTTCCGGTAACTAAAGATATAAAGCTACTGCCTGAGGATATGCGTGTCAGTGATAGAGTAAACATGGTCTTCACCGGCACCACAGTTACCTACGGTAGGGGTAAGGCGGTGGTGACATCAACAGGGATGAATACAGAATTTGGCGAAATTGCTAAAGAGGTGACAACAGTAGAGACTGAGAGTACCCCCCTTGAGAAAAGGACGGCAGAGATAGGTAAATGGCTCGGTATAATAGCCCTATCTGTCTGCTTACTTATTATGGTAATCAGCATAGCAAGGCAGGCTCTGGGGGGAGGCGAGATAGACCTGCCATTCATAGTAACAATAGTGATGTTTGCTGTAGCCCTCGCCGTGGCCGCAGTCCCTGAGGCACTGGCAGCCATTGTCACCGGTGCCCTGGCTATAGGCATGCGTCAGATGGCTAAGAGAAATGCGCTGATAAGAAAGATGCCGGCAGTTGAGACCCTCGGCTGTACCACGGTGATATGCTCAGATAAGACCGGTACCCTGACCAAGGGGGAGATGACGGTAAGGAAGATATTTAACGGGGGTAGACTAATAGAGGTTACCGGAGTCGGTTACGCCCCGGTAGGAGACTTTAGGGGCTCTGAGATAATTAATGCCATTAATGATTCATCCTTGCGATTGTTCCTTCTTGGGGGACTCTTATGCTGTGATGCCACTTTACAGGAAAAAGAAGGCCAATGGCTCATTAAAGGCGACCCAACCGAGGGTGCTCTGCTGGTGGCGGCGGTAAAAGCAGGGCTACATCAGGATGAGATAAGGCTGGAGAACCCGAGGATAGAGGAGATACCCTTCAGTTCTGATAGAAAGAGGATGACCACCATTCATCAAATGGGGAATGGCAAGAGGGTAGCCTTTATGAAGGGGGCTCCAGAGGTAGTCTTAGAGAGATGCCCTCATATCTTAAAAGATGGCGGCATGGGGGAACTAGGGGGGATAGAAAAGGCTCAGATTCTAAAGGTAAATGAGGAGATGGCTCAGGAGGCACTCCGGGTTCTCGGGGTTGCCTATAGAGAACTTCAGGATGGGATTGCCTGTACCGAAGAAGCTGTTGAGAAGGATATGATTTTTCTCGGTCTTGCCGGTATGATGGACCCGCCAAGGAAGGAAGCCATTGAAGCTACCAATGTATGTAAACAGATACATATCAGACCAATCATGATTACGGGAGACCACAAACTCACCGCTGTTGCCATAGCCAAGGAGATTGGCATCTATAAAGAGGGTGATATGGTCATAACAGGTGAAGAGTTGGAAAAGATGAGTGATGAGGAATATGAGAATGTCGTGGATAAAGTGACTGTCTATGCCAGGGTGTCACCCTTGGATAAATTAAAAATAGTTAAGGCATGGAAGAAGAAGGGTGAGGTGGTGGCAATGACCGGTGATGGAGTGAATGATGCCCCTGCCCTGAAGCAAGCTGATATTGGAGTGGCTATGGGTATCACCGGTACCGATGTCACCAAAGAGGCGGCTGATATGGTTCTGAGTGATGACAACTTTGCCACCATTGTCAAAGCTATTGAGAGTGGCAGATGGATATATGACAACATAAAGAAATATCTCGCCTATCTCCTTCAGTGCAACATTGTAGAGGTAATTGTTATTGGAGGGGTAGTTTTAGTGCTGGGTCCAGCATCTTTACCCCTTAAGGCGGCAGCCATATTATATATAAATCTAGTGACTGATGGACTACCTGCCCTTGCCTTAGGAGTGGCACCACCTGACCCTGGCATCATGCAGAAATCACCCAGAGACCCCAAGGAAAGTATCTTTAGCTGGGATGTGAAGTCCTTTATGATACTGGCGGTATTAATTCAATGTCCCGTCTTCTACTTTATCTGGTTTCACGAACTCGGCGATATAACCCATGCCATGACAGAGATGTTCTTCCTGTTTATAGTTATAGAGCTGGTTATCGCCCTTAACTGTCGTTCTCTGACATTCAGCGTCTTCAAGGCACCTCCACATAAATGGTTACTCATAGCTATCGGCTCGCAAATTTTATTGACTGTCGTATTAATCCAAATTCCGGCAATCCGCCAAGCATTCGGCATAGAACCCTCGCTCCTTAATGGCCTAGACCTGACCATCATTGTCAGCCTTGGTTTGGTTGTCTTCGCCCTAATTGAAGCAACAAAGGTTATTTTGAGAAAAAAGCTGCCAGTAGGAAGAGGGACAACGACATAGACTGATTGGCGTTTGACCTGCCCCCCTGAAAACGAGTCCAGTTTCATGTTAGACTGGGAAATAAGAAAGGGGGCATTAAATGGTCAGAAAGTCTTACACACCAGAGCAGATTATGCTTATAGGGAACAGAGATTATGATATACCTATCGGCAACCCGCTCTAACTCACTTAGCGCCTTTTCCCCCGGAAAAGGTAGCCAGCGCCAAGGCCAAAAAGAAGTCCGCCAAGGTGTGCCTCCCAGGCTATATTTGAGAATGTGCTCAGCATCGGTAATAACGTCAGGATAACAAAGATACCAATAACAGCCACCCACAGCGGCATTGGTGCCGGTATTGGGAAGATAAATACCCTGAGATTTGGCTGCATTACCGCCAGTGCTCCCCCCAGGGCGAAAACAGCCCCCGAAGCACCAATAGCCATAGCAGGTGGTGCTAGCAGTATGAAGAAAATACTGCCTAGGATACCACCGCCAAGGTAGACAGTTAATAGCCGTCCTGTACCAACCAAGCGGTGCAGGAAGCTACCAAAAAAGTAGAGGGTTATCATATTGGCTAAGAGGTGAAAGAACTCTTCATGGACAAACATACTGGTAACTATACCCCAGGGATGGCGGAAGAAGACTTCGGCCGGCGAATATAAGCCAAGGTCATAAACAAGTCCCGGTGATATCTGAACAGCCAGAAAAATCCCTATGTTAAGAACAATTATTACCAGTATCGGGCTCAACATCATCCCTCATCATAGCAGTTAAGCTCGGTTAATGGCAAATATGGTTTCATCGTTAGCTTAGAAATCCATCCCCCTTATTCCCCCTTCCTTTTCCAAAGGAAGGGGGAATAAGGGTAAAATATATTAATAGACTGCAAATACAGTTTGTGATATAAATAAATAAAGCAATGGATATCGGTAATATGTTCTTAATTGCCATTATCATGGCAATTGTGTCTATGCTTGCAGTCTGTTTCCTTGGTGAAGATGCTAGAACAATAATAGCAGCAATTACCACAGCTTCAATAGTGATACCTTTGGCTGTAATTCTTATTCCGGCTGCTTTACCCTCTGCAAATATGAACCCAGAAATTGCAGATGATTTGATTAAAAGGGTTATTAATAGTCTCTGGGGTGAATCTGGGGAAAAGCTTGTTCAGGCCGCGTTTTCTGACATGGCTGGAATATTAGTAGGATCAATTGCAGCTATTTTTATCAAACGTGGCGATTAAATAATCGCTCAGGTAGATCCTCCTTGAGCCTCCAACACTCTATAAACATTCAATTATGCGTATAACACTAGTAACTATTTATATAGTAATATGAAGGGGTATTTAAGAGGGAGCAAAGCCCCCTCTTTTTAAGTAATCACTCCCCCTCTCTTTAGTAAAGAGAGGGGGACACAGGGGGTGAGATTTGCTCAAAGCCAGTTGCGATGCTTCTATCTTGTTGCTACAATAACCATCAGTAGAACTGCTTCTAAGAAGGTGAAACATGACTAAAGATAAGGTCTTAACTGGAGCTACGGGCGCATATTACGTAGCCTTTCAGCTTAGTGCATTGAGCTACGCTGTAGGGCTAACAACTTATGGAACGAAAGCGATAGATATACTTGTCGCTAACCCTAACACGAGGAAGTCTATAACGATACAAACTAAGACAGCGACGAATGCGTTTAAGAAGCCTAAGAAAGATAAGCTATACTGGTATTGGCGAGTACCTATATCTCCTCCAGAACCTCACGAGAGTTTCTTTTACGCATTTGTGGATTTGAAAGGCGGTTTACCAGAAACACCAGATGTATTTATAGTGCCATCAGGTGAGCTTCGCCATCTAATGAATGGCTATTATGAAGGTTGGTGCGGTATTGATGAGGAGGTTGCGCAGAAGTATCAAAATCAAAACGGTTGGAAGATTATTGAAAATGCGCTTAGGGAAAGATAAATGATAGCTAGCTATAATCCTCAGGAAATAGAAAAGAAGTGGCAAAAGAAGTGGGCGGAAGATAGGCTCTATAAGGTTACCGAAGACAGCAAAAAACCCAAGTGGTATGCCCTGACCATGTTCCCCTATACCTCGGGCGACCTGCACATCGGGCACTGGTATGCCATGGCGCCCTCTGATGTCCACGCCCGTTTCAAGCGGATGCAGGGTTTTAATGTGCTACACCCGATGGGCTTTGATGCCTTTGGACTGCCGGCTGAAAACGCCGCCATCAAGCGGGGCATCCACCCCTATAAGTGGACAATGCAGAACATAGACAATATGCGCCGACAGCTAAAGAGCATAGGTGCCATTTATGATTGGAGCCGTGAGGTCATCACCTGCCAGCCGGAATACTACAAATGGACACAGTGGTTCTTCCTCAAGCTATACCAACATGGTCTCGCTTATAGGGGCAAGGCACCGGTCAACTGGTGCCCCCACTGCCAGACAGTGCTGGCTAACGAACAGGTGGTGGCAGGCAACTGTGAGCGCTGTGGGGCGGCGGTAATCCGCCGCGACCTGGAGCAGTGGTTCTTCCGTATCACTAGGTACGCCGATGAACTTATGGAGCATAAAGGCATTAATTGGCCCGAGCGTATAAAGCTCATGCAGAGGAACTGGGTGGGCAAGAGCACCGGCTGCGATATTTCCTTCGCCCTGAACCACCCCGGGGTGGATGAAAAAGAAATCCGGGTATTTACCACCCGCCCGGATACTATTTTTGGCGTTACCTTTATGGTGTTGGCTCCGGAACACCCGCTGGTAGCCAGGCTTACCTCACCAGATAAAAAAGCTGAAGTGGAAGAATACATCACCAGGTCACGGCGCCTGACGGAGATAGAAAGGCTGTCTACCGAGAAGGAGAAGGATGGCGTATTTATCGGAGCATATGTTATCAACCGGGTTAATGGGGAAAAGGTGCCCATCTGGATTGCCGATTATGTCCTGCTCGGCTACGGGACGGGGGCAGTAATGGCGGTGCCGGCTCACGATGAGCGTGACTTTGCCTTTGCCCACAAATACAATCTGCCCATCAGGGTGGTGATTGCCCCACCGGAATGGCAGGGTGGGGTGTTGGAGGCGGCCTATATTGATGAGGGTAAGATGGTCAATTCAGGGCAGTTTAATGGACTACCCAGTGAGCGGGGTATAGACGCCGTCTCTGACTTTCTGGAAGAAAAGGGATGGGGAGGACGAGCCGTAAGCTATAAGCTCCGAGACTGGCTCATCTCCCGCCAGCGTTACTGGGGGGCGCCCATCCCGATGGTTTATTGTTCTCGCTGTGGCATTATCCCAGTTCCAGAAGAAGAGCTTCCGGTATTGCTTCCTGAAAATGCCGAGTTCAGACCCACCGGCGAATCACCATTGAAATACAATGAGCAGTTCGTTAACACCACCTGCCCCGAGTGTGGTACTCCAGCCAGGCGTGAAACTGACACCATGGATACCTTTATGTGTTCTTCGTGGTATTTCCTACGCTATACCAGCCCTCACCTTGATACTGTACCCTTTGACACAGACAAGATGAAATACTGGCTGCCGGTAGACCTCTATACCGGCGGTGCCGAGCACGCCGTTATGCACCTTTTTTACGCCCGCTTCTTCATCAAGGCACTCCGGGATATGGGTTTAGTTAATTTTGATGAGCCCTTTACCAGACTTTTCAATCAGGGGGTTATTATTGCCCAGAAGCAGAAGATGAGCAAATCACGGGGCAATGTCATTACCCCCGATTCTTATGTTTCTGAACTGGGCGCCGATGCCGTCCGTGCCTACCTTATGTTTGTCGCCCCCTGGGAGCAGGGTGGTGAGTGGAATGATAGCGGTATCAGCGGCATCAGCCGCTGGCTCAACCGGCTGTGGAAGCTAGTATTAGAGGGGTACCAAACAATGGCTGAGGCTGGTAATGAAGAAGAGCATAAAAATCTACAGCGTATTACTCATCAGACCATCAAGAAAGTCACTGAAGATATAGAGAAGATACACTTTAATACTGTGATATCTACCCTTATGGAGTTCACCAATTATCTAACCAAGATAAAGGAAGCCGGTTCTGTTAGTCAAAGTGACTGGCAAGAGGCTATTAAAACCTTACTATTACTGCTGGCACCAATAGCCCCCCATATAACTGAGGAGCTTTGGCAGAAGACGGGTTATGAATACAGCATCCACAATCAGCCCTGGCCCAAATGGGACGAGGGGCTGGCTAAAGACGAGGAGATTACGCTGGTAGTTCAAATCAACGGCAAACTTAGGGATAAGATTACCGTACCAGCTTCCATCACCGAAGCCGAAGCCAGAGAACTGGCTCTGGAAAGGCACAAGGTCAAATCCTACCTTGAAGGAAAGCAGGTTGTTAAGGTAATCTATGTTCCAAAGAGACTGATAAATCTGGTGGTACGGTAAACATTTAGGAGGGTTAAAGAGAGGCGAAGCCTCTAGAAATATTATAG
>CAYGXW010000017.1:0-24364 GCA_964354125.1 uncultured Dehalococcoidales bacterium | reverse complement strand
GGGGCACCAGCCCCTCTTTCTTATCTTCCCCCTCTCCTTACAAGGAGAGGGGGATTAAGGGGGTGAAGTTGTTTTGTTAACAATATGAGTTTTTGGGAAACCACCCATCCCCTCCACAGATTTCTTAACTTCAATATCCCACCCTATCCACCCTCGGGGTATTGGGTTTGTCACTTGATAACCAGACCTACCAGAGAGTAAAATAAACTTGCATAGAGGAAATGATTATGGAAACCGGCACCTGGAAGGTTAAGAGCGGGCTAGCCCAGATGCTCAAGGGTGGGGTAATTATGGATATAGTTAACGCCGAGCAGGCCAGCATTGCTCAAGAAGCTGGCGCCTGTGCCGTTATGGCATTAGAGAGGGTGCCCTCGGATATACGGGCTAGTGGCGGTGTCGCCAGAATGGCTGACCCCAAGGTTATTGAAGAGGTGATGAAGGCGATATCAATACCGGTGATGGCTAAGTGCCGTATCGGTCATTTTGTTGAGGCACAGCTCCTTCAGGCTATCGGCGTTGACTTCATTGATGAGTCTGAGGTGCTGACCCCGGCTGATGAGGCTAACCATGTCTGGAAGCACGACTTCAAGGTGCCCTTTGTCTGCGGCTGCCGAAGCTTAGGTGAAGCCTTACGCCGCATTGGTGAGGGAGCGGCTATGATTAGAACCAAGGGTGAGGCCGGCACCGGTAATGTCGTTGAGGCAGTAAGACATATGCGGGCGGTAATGGATGGCATCCGAAGGCTGGTAAATACCCCCGAAGAAGAGCTTATGGCAATAGCCAAGGAGATGGCCGCCCCCTTTGAACTGGTGATGGAGGTACATAAAACAGGCAGGCTATCGGTAGTCAACTTCGCCGCCGGTGGCATAGCCACCCCGGCTGATGCCGCCCTGATGATGCAGCTGGGTGCTGAGGGGGTTTTTGTCGGCTCGGGTATATTTAAGTCTTCCGAGCCTGAGAAGATGGCTAAAGCCATCGTCAAGGCAACCACTCACTTCAAGGACCCGGAAATTATCGCCGAGGTCTCCAAGGACCTGGGTGAAGCCATGCCCGGCCTTGATATAAAACAAATCCCGGAACAGGAGCTTATGGCACCAAGAGGATGGTAGTATTGGGAACTATTTATTACCTGCTATCTACCATCCGACCACACTATTCACCACTGTCATACTCAGATAGGACACCGCCTGATGCATAGAGTAGAAGTCTATTTAAAAGAGCACCTGCCGGATGCCAGAGGGCAGAGCCTGGTACGGGATATTCATGACCTGGGAATAACAACCGTCTCCGATGTCCGCGTTCTGGATATCTACTGGCTGGATGCCGAATTAGAACTAGATAAGCTGGATTTTATCTGTCGGGAGCTTCTAGCTGACCCGGTAACCCAACAATATCGCTTTAACTCAGACACCAGCGGTAAAGGCGAAGCCGCTCTTTACCCGATTGAAGTAGCCTACAATGCCGGCGTCACCGACCCGGTTGAGGAAACAGCCATGAAGTCGGTGCTGGACTTGGGAATTGAAGATGTCAGGGCGATTAAAACAGCTAAGCGTTACCTTATAAAAGGGCAACTTAATGAAGACCAGCTGGCTATAATCTGCAACCGATTGCTGGTAAACCCAATTATCCAGCATGTTGTTGACAGGGAACCGGTGGTCTTTTCCAAAAGCCCTAAGTACAGCTTCAAGCTGGAATATATAGAGCTTCTTGAAATAAATGACAATGAGCTTGATAAAATCGCCCGGCAGTTTGGCTTTAACAGTAGTGAGGTTAAAGCAATCACCGCCTATTTCACCAAGCAGGGGCGCAATCCCACCGATGCCGAGCTGGAGACACTGGCTCAGAGCTGGTCGGAGCACTGCGTCCACAAAACATTCAAGAGCAAAATAAATTATAACGGAACCGTTATAAATAACCTGCTCAAGAGCACCATCATGAAGGCAACGCAGGAACTTAACAAACCGTGGTGCCTTTCTGTCTTCAAGGATAATGCCGGTATTATTGATTTTGATGGTAACTGGGCTCTGTGCTTCAAGGTTGAGACCCACAATCACCCATCGGCGATAGAACCCTATGGCGGGGCTTCAACAGGCATCGGCGGTGTGGTGCGTGATATACTGGGCACCGGGCTCAGCGCTAAGCCAATCTGTAATACAGATGTCTTCTGCTTCGGTCCCCCCGATTTATCCTATGATGATTTGCCGCCGGGGGTATTACACCCACGCCATATGCTTAAAGGTGTCCGCGCCGGGGTAGCCGACTATGGCAACCGCCTGGGTATCCCCACGCTTAACGGCGCCATAATCTTTGATGAGCGTTATGTTGCCAACCCACTGGTCTACTGCGGTACGGTCGGGCTACTTCCTAAAAATCTGTCCCTGATGGGACAGCAGAAGCCTAATGATTTAGTAGTGCTTGTCGGCGGTAGAACCGGGCGTGACGGCATCCACGGTGTTACCTTCGCTTCAGAGCAGCTAAGCAAGGATTCCACCGAGCTCTCCTTCAGCTCGGTACAGATTGGCAATCCCATTACAGAGAAGAAACTTATTGATACCCTTATGCAAGCTAGAGAACGTGGTCTATTTTCAAGGATAACTGACTGCGGCGGCGGCGGGCTTTCATCAGCGGTGGGTGAAATGGCTGCCGAAACCGGCGTCCGTGTTTATCTGGACAGGGTACCGTTAAAATATGCCGGACTATCCTACTCCGAGATATGGATATCCGAGTCTCAGGAGCGGATGTTACTAGCGGTGCCGCCCGAGTGCGTCGGTGAGCTCTTAGCCCTCTTTGCCGACGAGGGTGCTGAAGCAACCGTCATCGGCGATTTTACCGATGATAAGAGATTAAAGCTCTTTTATCAGGAGAACATGGTCTGTGAAATTGATATGGACTTTCTTCACCACGGCCGACCCCAGCTTGAGCTGCAAGCAGCCTGGCATAAGCCACAGTATGCCGAGCCTGATTTCGTAGCGCCGGATTTAGCCCAAGCCTTACTTAAAATACTTGGTTCATGGAATGTGTGCAGTAAGGAATGGGTGATACGCCAGTATGACCACGAGGTGCAGGGTGGCAGTGTTCTCAAGCCCCTGGTCGGCCGGGAAAACGATGCTCCCGGTGATGCCACTATTGTCCGGCCAGTCCTTAATTCAGAGGGGGGGCTCATCATAGCCAATGGCATAAATCCTAAATACGGTGATATAGACCCCTACTGGATGTCGGCTTCGGCTATTGATGAAGCTTTGAGGCAGATTATCGCCGTCGGTGGTAACCTTAACCGGGTAGCTTTACTGGACAACTTCTGCTGGGGCAACACCAGCCGACCGGAAAGCCTCGGCGCTCTGGTACGAGCCTGCCAGGCGTGCTACGACATGGCCGTTGTCTACAGTACACCCTTTATCTCGGGCAAGGACAGCCTCAATAATGAGTTTGAATTCGGAGGCAACAGGATATCCATCCCCGATACCCTGCTCATATCGGCAATAAGTATTATGGAAAATACCAATAAGGCGGTATCAATGGACCTTAAGAAAGCCGGCGACCTGATTTATATTGTCGGTAACACCAATAATGAGTTGGGCGGCTCGGAGTATTTTAGAAGTCTCAGTTTCATCGGTAACAATGTGCCCAAAGTAAATCCAAAACAGGCTAAAGAGCTAATGGACAAACTAAGCCTAGCTACGGCAACAGGGCTGGTCAGGGCTTGCCACGACCTGAGTGATGGTGGTCTCGGCATTGCCATCGCCGAGATGGCTTTCGCCGGCGGGCTGGGGGTAACCATTAAATTAAAGAAGGTGCCGCTGGGTGAACATATCGGCCGGGATGATTTCATCCTCTTCTCCGAATCAAACAGCCGCTTCCTGGTTGAGGTAGCCCCAGAGAATAAGGACGAGTTTGAGAAGACAATGGGCAAGTCCGTCTTTGCCTGTATTGGCGAGGTTACCCCTTCTGAGGTGCTTGAGATATACGGGTTAAAGGGCGATAAGATTCTAGTTGTGCCCGTAGCCAGACTGAAAGAAGCCTGGCAAAAACCATTAAACTGGTAAATAACAATGAACAAGGTAAAAACGCTTATACTGCGCGCCCCAGGGACTAACTGTGATGAGGAGACCGCATTTGCCTTCCAGCAGGCGGGGGCTGAAACTTCACTGGTTCACATCAGCCGGCTGATTCACCGTGAACAGCGATTAGAAGACTACCAGATAATGGTCGTTCCCGGCGGCTTCACCTATGGTGATGACCTTGGGGCAGGCAAGGTGCTGGCTAATGAAATCAGGCTAAAGCTGGGCGCTGACATAGAACGCTTTGTTGAAGGTGGACGGCTAATTCTGGGCATCTGCAACGGCTTTCAGGTGCTGGTAAAAGCCAGCATTCTACCCGGGTTTGAAAGCCAGCAAATGTTGACCTTAGCCACCAATGACTCGGGCAGGTTTGAGTGCCGCTGGGTTTACCTGAGCACCAATACTAAAAGCCGTTGTGTTTTCACCATGGGAATTGAGAGTTTATATCTCCCGGTAGCCCATGGTGAGGGTAAGCTTGTCGCTGATGCTGAGGTCTTAAACAGTTTAGATATAGCTCTCTATTACACCGATGAGCAGGGTAACCGACAAGCCGGCTACCCCTACAACCCCAATGGCTCGCTGAGAAATATTGCCGGCATTTGCGATAGTACCGGGCGTATTTTTGCCCTGATGCCGCATCCAGAGCGCCACATCCGAAGCAGCCAGCACCCAAGATGGCCAAGACAGGGAACTGGTAACCGAGGGGACGGCTTTAAGATTTTTCAAAATGCGGTAGAATGGGTCAGGGGGCTTTAAGCTAAAGTATTTATAACAGGAGGGGAGGTTGTATGCAGTACGAATATGAGATAAATGAGCTGGCGAAAGAAGATTCCTGGCGCATGTTTCGTATCATAGGCGAACTGGTGGATGGTTTTGATTCGCTTTCTGGCATTGAACCAGCGGTTAGTATATACGGTTCGGCCAGACTAAAACCAGAAGATGAATTATACAAAAAAACAGAGGAAATCGCTTATCGGCTTGGCCAGATGGGCTTCTCCATCATAACCGGTGGTGGACCCGGTGTCATGGAAGCCGCCAACAAGGGTGCCCTTAAAGCCGGGGTCAAATCTATCGGACTCAACATTAAATTGCCCGAAGAACAAAAGGTCAATATCTACACAACACAGTCACTAACCTTCAACCACTTCTTTGTCCGCAAGGTCATGCTGGTAAAGTATGCCAGTGCCTTTGTAATAATGCCTGGCGGACTGGGCACACTTGATGAGCTAACCGAGGTGTTAACCCTGATGCAAACCTACAAGATAAAGCCCTTCCCGATAGTTTTATTCGACGGCAACTACTGGAAGGGATTCCTGAACTGGCTACGCAATTTTAGCATGGCCAAGGGATATATCTCTGAGCCAGACCTTAACCTACTACGAGTTTGTGATGACCCCGATGAGGTAGATGAGACCATCCGCAGGTGGTATTATAAACGTGAGCTTGCCGGTAAGCAGGCTGTCACCAGATGATAAAGCCATAATCACTGTAGAGTCGACTATTTACTGCATGCTAAAGGGTATGCTATACTGTTAGACCAATAGAAGGTAATCAACAGCTAGAAAGGGGGAACAATTTGCCAGATACAACCAATATCAAAGAGCTCCTTGAAGCCGGTGCCCATTTTGGCCACCAGACCAGCCGCTGGCACCCCCGTATGAAAAAGTACATCTTCACCAAGCGTAATGGCATCCACATCATTGATTTAGAACAGACAGCCAGCATGCTGAACGAAGCCTGTGAGTTCGTTAAACAGGTGGTAGCCGGGGGTGGTAAAATTCTCTTCGTGGGTACTAAAAAACAGGCCCAGAGCATTGTAGAGGAAGAAGCCAAGCGCTGTGGCATGTATTATATCAATCAACGCTGGATAGGTGGTGTCTTGACAAACTTCACCACTATTCAAGCTCGCATAGACCACCTTGTCCGCCTCGAAGACCAGCAAGCCAGAGGGGACTTCGCCCGATTGCCCAAAAAGGAAGCCCTGAAACTGGGCGAGGAAGTTGAGCGCCTTAATAAGCAGATGGGTGGCTTCAAGGAGATGACCAGCCTGCCAGATGCCATATTCATCATAGACCCATCAAAAGAAGATATCGCTATTGCCGAAGCCCAACGAATGGGCATACCGGTAGTAGCTATCGTAGATACTAATTGCAATCCAGATGACATCGACCATCCTATTCCAGCCAATGACGATGCTATCAGAGCCATAAAGCTGATAACCAACAAAATTGCCAATGCCGTTATTGAAGGCAAGGTTAGCGAAATGGCAACACCAACAGAGGAGATGGGAGAGGTGGAGGAGACAGCACAAGCGGTAACGGAAGAAGCCGAAGCCACCCAGCCCATCACTCAAATATCCGAAGATAAATAAGATTGGGAGTTAATTTTTGGAAATATCAACAGCCAGTATTAAAGAACTGCGCCACCGGTGTGGTGCCGGCATTATGGAATGTCGCAACGCCCTGATTTTAGCCGATGGGGATATGGAAAAGGCTCTGGAAACCCTGGAAGAGCAGGGCTGTCTTAAGGCGGCTAATAAGGCAGAGCGTGAAACTACCCAAGGACTAGTTGAAGCCTATGTACATATCGGTGGGCGCATCGGGGCTATGGTTGAACTTAACTGCGAAACCGACTTTGTCGCCCGAACCGACGAGTTTAAGGAGCTGGCTCATAACCTGGCAATGCAGGTAACCGCTATGTGCCCCCAGTTTATTTCACAAGAAGAAATATCGCCGGAGCAGAAGGCTGATGTAGAAGTTGAGACAGCTTGCCTGCTTCAGCAAGCCTATATTAAAGACCCCACTATAACTGTTCAGGATGTTATCATTCAGGCTATAGCCAAGGTAGGAGAGAATATCAAGGTTAGCCGATTTGCCAGGTTTGAAATAGGCGCAAGGTAGTAGTAAAATGACCGCGGTAAAGTACAGGCGGGTACTCTTAAAGCTAAGCGGCGAGGCCTTTAAGGGCGAAACAGCCTACGGCATTGATGCTCCTACAGTAGCCAGAGTAGCCAAGCAGATTAAAAAGGTGATGGATATGGGGGTGGAAGTGGCTATTGTCGTCGGTGCCGGTAACATCTGGCGCGGGGCTCAAGCCGCCAAGGAAGGCATAGACCGGGTTACTGCTGACTATGCCGGGATGCTGGCTACAGTAATCAACGCCCTTTCTCTACAGGATTCACTGGAAAAAATAGGTGTGGTCACCAGAACTCAGTCGGCTATTGTTATTGAACAGGTGGCTGAGCCATACCTCAGGCGCCGGGCAATCCGTCACCTGGAGAAGGGCAGGGCTGTCATCCTCGCCGGAGGCACCGGCAACCCATATATGTCCACCGATACCGCCGCTGCCCTGAGAGCTATAGAGGTTGAGGCTGATGTCCTGCTTATGACCAAATACAATGTTGACGGCGTCTATAGCACTGACCCACGCAAAGACCCCAAAGCCAAGAAATTTGACCATTTAACCTATCTTGAAGCCTTAAATAAACGCCTTGAGGTAATGGACTCCACTGCCCTTTCACTCTGCCTGGAAAATAAATTGCCGATAATCGTCTTTGACCTTCAGGCTGAGTGCAGTATTGAACGGGTGATAACCGGCGAACCCATTGGCACCCTGATAACCAGCGAGTAGTAGAGATGATTGATGATATTTTACTTGATGCCGAAAAAAAGATGGAGGCTTCTATTGAAGCTCTGAAGCGGGAATTGGCTGGTATTCGCACCGGGCGGGCGACGCCTGCCCTGATAGAAAATTTCAAGGTGGATTATGGAGGCACTTCCATGCCCCTGAAACATATCGCCGGTATTTCCGCTTCCGGAACCAGCCTGCTTGTTATTCAACCCTGGGACCCGACCAGCACCGCCATTATAGAAAAGGCTATCTTTAAGTCTAACCTGGGACTAACGCCAAACATTGATGGCAACATTATCCGATTAAATATCCCACCACTCACTGAAGAGAGACGTCAGGAGCTAACCAGGCTGGTTAAGAGAAGGGTTGAAGAAGGCAGAATAGCCATAAGAAACACAAGGCGCGAAGCTGTTGATGAGCTAAAGCAGATGGAAAAGGATAAGGAAATATCACAGGACGAGCATAAACGCGCCGTAAACAAGCTCCAGACACTTACCGACAGCTTTATTGACATCGCCGAACAAGCGGGACAAAGCAAAGAGGCGGAATTAATGGAGGTCTAGTCTATCTTACAGGCTAGATTGAACCCCCAGTTCAATGGAATAAAAAGGGTGCAAATGCACTGAATATGAAAAAAATCGCTCGTCTGCCCAACCATATAGCCTTCATTATGGATGGTAATGGTCGCTGGGCAGAACAGCGTGGACTGCCCCGTCTTGAAGGGCACCGAGCCGGGATAGAAAATACCCGCTCGGTTATTAGATACCTCGGCGAAGAATACCATATAAAGTATGTAACCCTCTATAGCTTCTCCACAGAGAACTGGAATCGCCCCAAAGATGAGGTTAACGGGTTACTGCGCATATTGGAGAACTCAATAGAGAAAGAGGCTATGGAGCTGCACAAAAGGGGCGTTAAAATGCGCCATCTGGGCCACCTTGAAAGACTGCCGCAAAATCTCAAATTAACCATAATGAGAGCCGTTGAGCTAAGCAAAGACAACACCGAAATGACCTTGAACTTCGCCTTTGACTATGGCGGGCGTATGGAAATCCTGGACGCAGTACAAAGTATCATAGCCGAAGGTATCCCCTCCCAAGATATAGACGAGAAGCTGTTCAGTAAATATCTCTATACTGCCGGTCTACCCGAGGTTGACCTGGTTGTTCGCACCGGTGGCGACCTGCGCATCAGCAATTTCCTTCTGTGGCAATCAGCCTATAGTGAATACTACTTCACCAATGTGCTGTGGCCCGACTTTAATACCAGAGAAGTAGAGAAAGCCCTCATATCCTATAGCCAGCGACAAAGGCGCTTTGGTGGACTGTAAAAGATGCTCAAAAAAAGGGTTATCACAGCCATTTGCCTGTTACCTCTACTAGTAGTCGCTGTCTGGTTTAATGAACCATTGCCCTGGCTTGCCATATTCGTCGCCATCTGGGGAGCGCTGGCGGCTCTGGAATTCTATAGAGTAATTGCCGCTTCAAACTCAAAGGTGATGCCACTTACTACCTTCGGTACTATCTGGACACTTCTTTTCATCCTGAGCCCCTATATGGACCATACCTATCTCAACCCACTACTGTTAACTTCAGCGATAGTGCTGCCCCCAATCTGGCTCTTACTGCGGGAGCAGAAGGAAGGCGCTTTTTCAAGCTGGGCTTGGACAGTAGCCGGCATTCTTTACATCGGCTGGCTGCTCAGTCATTTGGTAGCCCTGAGGGAGATGGAATTTGGCCGTGAATGGGTATTATTTGCCCTATTTACCACCTTCACCTCTGACTCAGCGGCATATTTTATCGGCAGAGCCTGGGGAAGGCATCGCCTTGCTCCCAGTATCAGCCCTGGGAAAACCTGGGAAGGGGCAATTGGCGGCCTTATAGCGGCTATCTGCGTAAGCCTGCTTCTGGTCTGGATGCTCAACCTACCTCTTGATTATAGGCAGGCGATTCCCCTGGCAATAGCGGTTAGTGTTTTCGGGCAGATTGGTGATTTGTTTGAGTCCCTGTTCAAACGCAATATGGGGGTCAAGGACTCGGGCAGAGGAGTGCCGGGGCATGGCGGTTTCCTTGACCGTATGGACAGCGTCGTCTTCGCCGTCGTCGTGGTATATTATTATGTAATACTATTCAGTGGCTAGTTGATTTTTCTAAACCTCAGCCAGAAGAACGGTATAATTCTTACCATAAACCTTGGCACACTTGGGGCAGGTGGTATAGAAAAAATATAGCTTCTTTGCTTCTTTACCCCGGGACTTAATAAAATCGTACATTGCCCTGACCCATTTTGATGTATTCCCGTAGGAACCTTCAAACACCTTGCTGAGAAAGGTGCCGGATATCTTTGCCATCTCGGCACCGGGAACCTCTTTGCTCACGGCAATATAAACATCGCTACTCCAGAGCGATTTTTCATCAGATAGCACCAGCGGCTCGGGGGCAAGGGCACCCGCCTCTTCAATCCTTTTCATATTCTTCGTCATAACCTGCCCGAAGTTCAGCGGTATGTGCATAAAACTCCTGACATGGTCTTTAATAAATAGTTTATCCTTGAATGTTATCTCCTTTTCTTGCCAGGGTTCCGGATTAAACCTAGGACAGCAACCCGTTTCCGCCTGTTCATTCATTATTATTACCTCCTTGTTTGTTCAGTTAATTTTACACTCTGGCTGCTAGATGTCAATAGGTACACTGTTAGGTGTTTTTTATGTGGTATAATTCTGCTATGAAATTGAAATGGTTTATTATTTTTCTCCTAGTCTTACTGGGTATATCTATCCCTGTCCTAGCCACTGACCTATACTGGGCGTGGATTCCATTTCTGTCCCATACACAGGAATATCCAATCAAGCTAACTGCTCTATTTATGGCATTATCTGCTTTTATTACGCTTTTACTAGCATTGGCTGCCGTACGAACTATTGAAGAAGCAAATAACAGAGAGGAGGACCACAGAAAGGACGAGCTATCTAAGGAGAAGCGCGATAGAGAAGAACGATATCTTAATGAAGTTAAAGATTGGGCGACTGGATTGGTACAAAATATATTTTCTGAAACAGAAATGGGAATGGGATGGGAAGGATTTGGAATTTTGAGTTTAAGATTAAGAAGGTTTGAAGTAGTAAAATTATATATATTAGGTGTAGGTGAATATTTTTCTGAAAGGTATAGTAAGATAGGAGACAACCTATATACAGCATTAAAAAATATTTTAAATACAGAAAATGGTACTTTAATTAGCCTTGAAAAATTTTTTTCTGAAACATACCTCGATAGAAGTAAATCTACTAAAGGTGATAAAGATAAATTAGCAGATAAATTTAATAATCTGGCAACACCTCTAATAGATAATATTGATGAAGTATTAAAAATAATTGCTGAAATAAAAACCAAACACATTATTCAAAACTAGTTTTTAATCTCCTTTTGCGCTTTTCCTATCTTTAGTCATACCTTTGCCTTTTCAAAACCGCCTCTAAAGCTGACAACTGACGCTTGATTGTGTGATAATATGTGATATGGCTGGTGTAAAAAACGGCTGGCGGTGCTGGGCTCAACCGGCTCCATAGGACGGCAGACGCTGGAAATAGTCCGCTCCCTGCCCGATAGATTCAAGGTAGTCGGGCTGGCGGGGGGCAGTAACATCGCCCTGGCTAATAAGGAATCGCTGGTTACCGCAGGACAAATTATAATGGATGAGGCAAAGGTCTTTGACCGGGTTGATGGGTCAGGTGGTTTAGGAATTGCCTCTCTTAGGAATGCCTTCCAGCCTTGAGGTGGCGTCGGGTCACCCTAGCGATATCCTCTAGCTTCGACAGCATAGATATACTTGTGCACCGTACCCCGACACACCCCAAAGCTCCTGGAGATGGCAGAGATGCCTCTCCCTGTTTGCCAGTGTTCAGGAATTTCAGCGATATCTTGCACCGTGAACCTCCTTCTTGCCATAGACTCAACCTCCTTATTCCAAATGCTGAGTCTATGGTGTAACTTTTACCAGTTCCGGTGCACCCCGGGGGTGGTTAATTCTCAGAGGGGGTAGTAAATAATCTTGAGAATTGACACCTATTAACTGGTATTTCTCAACCTACAATGGTAAGCAACTGGAGGTAAGGGACAATCACTATATCAAAGAATATGACTCCTACCACAAGGCCCGCTATATATAGTATCCCGGATATTCTTCCCTCACCGGCCATTACATGCTGCCTGAAGGGGCAACCCTCGGCCATTGTTGAGAAGAATGCCATACCGAAGCCGCCTATTATGCTTATTGGTATCAAGATAGGGGGCTCAACATTTAGACCCTCAGATAATGATGGGAATCCCGGGAAATCCCCCCCCACCAGGTTAAAAATAGAGAAGCCGAGGATGCCGCCGATAATTATTCCAATTAAGCCCTTAAGCCGGTAAGCGTCTCTAACCAGATAGAAGTCTCTGATGCCGCTTATAGTGCAGAATCTTGACCTCTGCCCCATATAGCCGAGTATTATACCGATTATTAAGGTTGCTACACCAATCATCACATTCTCCTAACCTTCCACTTAATGTATTCACATGCTGCAATAACCCCGACAGCAATGGTAAGCATTATAATCATTGCGAATACCATACCATATGAGGACAGTACTGCTGTCCTTATAGGGCATGAACCCCACAATAAGCCAAAGTTGATTATCAGGAATCCAAATATGAATGCTAATAAATTATCCCTTACCGGACCACGCCTAATTTTAAACTCCTTATTCTTAACAGCGGCTATCGCCGAACCTATTATGAAGCCGACGGAGGTCAGTACGGGTATGGCAACAAAAATGCCGTGTATTGTGAAATTCGTTCCAAATATATTGTTTACTAACCAGTTTACTAGGTTACTGGGGTGGGAGATTGCACAAACCCCTTCGCCAACAGGTGGCTGTACCCCGAAAAACCCCTGTGCAGCAGCGGCTAGTATGCCCATCATCAAGCCGGTGATGAGTGCCAGGTTGGCACTGAGTTTGAAGTTGTATCTAAGCTTTGGCAACTTCATTTTTATTCCCATTTATTGACCATCTCCTTTCTGACCGATTTCAATGTATTATTTATATTTTAAGAAATTCTTACGGGTTGTGGTTGTTTTTCTTTAAGTAATAACCTTCCTAACTGCCTCAGGTATAAAGGGAATCAATCGTGCAATACCTGTTGCTGGTGTCGGGTTGGCTAATTCACCCATGAATCTGTTAATTTGGGCTGCCTTGATACAGGCATCAGCTGGTTCAATACCGCTGTATATCAATGCTGAAACTATACCGGTAATAGTGTCTCCTGTCCCACCTATCGCTTCAAGGGCTGGGATTAGAGGCTCTTTGATTACCCCCACCACCTCACCGTTAACAACTATGTGGTCTATAGCCGCCTTAACTAGTACATATCGTGGCGTATCGCCATGTTCATAGGCTTCTTTACTTAATCTGGCAACCTCTGTATTGTCAACCTCAAATATAAAGTGCTGTACGTATGCCGGGTGTGCCGCATCTGGATCAGCTAGGAAGCTTAACTCACCCGGGTCTGGAGTGAAGAGGTCAAACTTTCGGCTCAGCTTGATTGCCTTAGCGTTCAGCAGGGCACCGGCATCAGCTATGAAGAAAGGTTTTTCCTCCATTTTATCAACTGTTTCTACCAATTTTGTGAATTGTTCTCTTGATGGCAGTATATAGTGGATAGTTAAAACCTTTGGTTTTAGATTAACGACTTCATCGTTCAGAAACTTAAACATTTTCAGTGTCCCCTCGCCCATACCGGTGTCTCCGATAGCAACAGCATATGGCTCCTTTATACTAAGGGCCTGGCATGTTACTGATGCTGCTGAAATCATAGCCGCAGTTCCAATGGTCACATATTTATCCTCAAGGACGTAGTCCCCTATGGTTAGCCTATCACCATCATACTTACAGGCTCCGTATGTGAGAGGCATATCATCAATTGGCATAGTACCAACTAAAAGAAGCATTTTATCTGCCCTTCCTTTCCTTCTTAAATAATTCTAAAGCTCTGAGGTAGGCGTGTTCCATGGTATAGGCACAGATAGTCTTGCCCAGCTCTCTTGGCTTGGGACCTTCTCCAATTACAGTTCCAACCAGGCTCAGACCGAGCCATGGGATGTCTGGTCAGCCTCCACCAGAAATGTTAACTATTGTACCCACCCCCTTTCTGTAGGTAATTTTCATATTGCCACAGCGAACCATCATATAGTCACCGAAATCGGTTGTTTTAATAAGTTTGGCCAGATATACAGGTACTAGCTTTGTGTCTTTGGGCATAAATAGTATATCCAGGATGAGTACATTTTTATCATCCAAGATGCGCTCCGCAGCGTCAACATCTGTAGCACCGAGTTCAAGCGCCAGATCACAGCCTGTTCTATATTCCACCGGTGGTGCTACTTCCCTTATTTTGATACCGGCTTCATCAAGTACGTGCTTGCCACGTAAGGCATGATAGATATAGTCAAAAACGATTAGTGCTTTCTCTTGCTCCGGTGCTTTTGGCAATTGACTCACCTCCTAATTACTAATTTCCAGACTAGAATTATAAAACAATTTATTTTATTAGTTTATTACCCTATAAAAATCCTGTCAAGATGGTACAGTGGTTGATTTGATTAAAAATAATACTACCTTGTAGGTGATATGTTACCCCATTATAACCCCTTTTGCTAACGATGGTTTTCACTTCTTTATATGGAAAGAACCTTATGATATGCTATAGGAGAGATTATGGGGTAAATGAACATCAGTCTTTGATGGTTTAGTTATTAATTTCATCATTTACCATTACAGGAGGTGTATATGTACCCCGGTTATCTGAAATATAGCAAAGAACACGCTTGGTTGAAACTTGAGGGGGATAATAGGGGGAGGGTCGGTATTACCCACTATTACCAGGAGCAGTTGAAAAACATCGTTTTCGTTGAATTGCCCGAGGTAGGCACTATGGTCACTCAGAATGAGGCTTCCGGTGTTATTGAATCATCAAAAGCAACCAGTGACCTTTATAGCCCGGTCAGTGGAACGGTAGTTGAGGTAAACAGTCCACTGGAAACCAAACCCGGTTTGATAAATCAAGACCCCTATGGTCAGGGGTGGATGTTCGTGGTTGAGTTTAGCAATCCTGATGAGCTAAGTTCTTTGCTATCAGTAGATGACTATCTGGCTTTGATTGAACAATAGTAAACAAAATTAGATAAAAGGATAATTATGGAAGAGAGAGCTGTTGTAGTGGTTGGTGGTGGTCCTGCTGGCTATACGGCTGCTATTAGGGCTTCGCAGCTTGGCGCTAAGGTGACTATAGTTGAAAAGCAGGGACTGGGAGGTGCCTGCCTAAACTGGGCTTGTATCCCGACCAAATTCCTACTGCATGGTGTGGAGATTTACCAGGCAATAAGGAATGCTGAGAAATATGGTATCTGTGTAGATGGAGTTAGCATTGACCTGGTTAAGATGCAATCCCGTAAAAACACACTGGTATCAAGATTAATGACTGGCCTTAAAGACATTATGGAGATGAATGATATTGAAATTATCAGTGGCTGCGCTCGACTTACCCCGGCAAAGGGGATAGAAATTGACCTTGAAAAGGGTGACAAGCGCATCATCAGGGCAAAAAAGGTTATTCTTGCCACCGGTTCTGTTGCCTCAAAATTGCCTGCTGCTGTAGCTGATAGCTCTGGAATCATGTTTGCTAGGGATATCCTTGATTTAGACCGAGTACCAAAGAGTCTAGTAATGATAGGTGGCGGTGTGGTTGGTGTGGAAATGACAACTATTTTAACTAAACTGGGCTGCCAAGTAAGCCTGGTGGAAATAATGCCCCATATCCTCCCTAGTGAGGATACTGAGATAACCAAGATTCTAGAGGGTGCTCTTAGGAAAGATGGTGTTAGGGTATACACCAGGGCAGTAGTCAGCAGGGTTAAATCCACCGATAAGAATAAGCAGGTTGTAATATCCATTAACCAGGTAGAAAAGAAACTGGAAGCAGAGGCTGTTGCTGTTGCTATAGGGCAGAGACCATATATAGAAGGCCTGGGTTTGAATGAATATGGCATAGCTTCGGGAGATGATGGTATTGAGGTTAACGAGCATATGGCAACTGTAATGCCTGATATCTATGCCGCCGGTGATGTCACTGGCGGGACGATGTTAGCCCATGTTGCTATGGTTGAGGGGCAGATAGCCGCTGAAAACGCCCTAGGTGGACATTCAACAATTAATTATCGGGCGGTGCCACGATGTGCCTTCACCATGCCCGAAGTGGCTAGCGTAGGCTTAACTGAGGATGAAGCAATTGCTCAGGGTTACCAGGTTAAATGTGGTCGGTTTCCCTTTGCGGCTAATCCGGCAGCCACTATTCTGGGTGAAAGAAGGGGTATGGTGAAGGTGGTTGCCGAGCCAAAACATAGTCGGGTATTAGGAGTCCATATCATTGGGACTGGAGCCGTGAACATCATAGCAGAGGCTACCTTAGCTATTAGGCTTGGCGCAACACTGGAGGATATCAGGATGACCCTGCATGCCCATCCCACCCTGTCGGAGACGCTCCGGGAGGCGGCTTTAGATGCCAGCGACGAGGCTATACATTTCAAAAAATAGCCTGCCTATAAGCTGAGTGATAGCTCTTGATTAATAGAATACGGTGGTTTTTCTATGCCATGCATTGTTTATCAGCTGGGAGTAACCGAATATAGCCAGGCTTATAATATACAAAGAAGGCTTCTCCACTTGAGGTTAGAGGGAAATATTACAGATACGCTTCTCCTACTGGAGCATCCGCCAACAATTACCATAGGTAAATTCGGCAGCTTTGAAAATGTACTCGTTTCCCGGAGTAGGCTGGAGGAAGCCGGCATATCCCTGTTTTTTACGGATAGGGGTGGTGATGTCACCTATCATGGTTTTGGGCAACTGGTCGGTTATCCGATTATTAACTTAAGAGAAAGGGATATGGATATACGCCAGTATATCCATGCCCTTGAGGAGGTAATCATAAGGCTTTTAGGCTGCTTTGCTATTGTTGCTGATAGGTACAATGGTCATGCTGGTGTGTGGGTAAGAGATGAAGCAATAGCTGCTATTGGGCTTAGCATTAGGAGATGGGTGAGCATGCATGGTTTCGCAATAAATGTAAATAACGACCTGGGTAATTTTTCGCTTGTAAAGCCGTGTGGTTTTTCCGATAGAAAGGTAACCTCTATTTCTCGGCTCCTTGACCGCTGTATACCAATGGAAGTGGTTACCGAAAAGCTGCCGGACAGTTTCTCAGAGGTTTTTGGGGCCGATATGGAAATTAGGTCATATTCTGACTTGTTAGGGTGCTTATCTTGAGTACAAGACTGCCAATATGGTTTAAACAGAAGCTCCCGGAACCGCAGGTTATATCAACCATGCAGGGGCTGCTGAGTGAACTGAATTTAAATACCATCTGCCAGAGCGCTCTTTGCCCTAATATGGCAAGTTGCTTCCGCCATAAGACGGCAACATTTTTAATTCTGGGAGATGTCTGCACCAGAAACTGTAGCTTTTGTGCTGTCAAGAATGGTCCTCCCTCTCCTATTGATGAAGATGAGCCGCATCGTATACTTGAGGCAGTCAACAGGCTGGGTCTGGACTACGTCGTCATAACCTCCGTCACCAGGGATGACCTTGCTGATGGTGGTGCCTCCCAGTTTGCCAGAACAATTGGCTTACTTCGTAGAAGGGGTGTTATTGTTGAGGTTCTCATTCCCGATTTAGGCGGTTCTACCAAGGCACTTAAGACAGTAATAGCCGCCCAGCCTCAGGTTATTAGCCACAACCTGGAAACAGTGCCCCGCCTTTACTCGAGGGTGAGGCAGGGTGCAGATTACTGCCGCTCTCTGAAACTGCTTGCTGAGGTAAAGAAGATATCACCAAAGATAACAACAAAATCGGGTTTGATGCTGGGTTTGGGTGAGACAAGGGATGAAGTAAACAATGTCATGGGCGACCTTAGGGAGGCTGACTGTAACCTGCTTACTATTGGTCAATACTTAAAACCATCCCCGGAAAACCACCCGGTGGTCAGATTTATAGAACCCGAAGAGTTCTCGGAATTAAAAGAAATGGGCAGAGGGATGGGATTTGCTAGTGTCGCCTCTGCCCCCTTGGTGAGAAGCTCATTTAAGGCTATTGAGCTTTATGCTAAGACAATAGCCTAACAAAATAATCACTTATTTATATCTTGATTACCTTGGGGGCGTCGAGCAAAACGTTCACTATTTCATACATATTGCTTGCCAGCCCCACCTTTAACTTTTCTGTCAGGTTATAATATGCTAAGCAAGTGCTACACGATATTATCTTGACCCCCTCTTGCTCCAGAAGCTGTAAGGTTTCCAGAGCTTCAGAGCCTTCGGTGGTTAGCTTCACTCCATTATTTATAAAGACTATTTTTTCTGGCTTGGACTCTGATTCCCATATGGTATTGAGGAAGGCCTTGATTAATATCTCACCCAGTCTTTTATCTCCCGTTCCCAAACGGTCACTGGTAATGAAGATGATATAGCTACTTTTTGTAGGCCTAGCCTGACCCTTTTTCGCCAGTTCAGCCTTGCCCTCTTTGGTTATATCCAAGTAGAAATCGCCTTCCTTCTCCCTGACTGTAACCCGATGCCCCTGGCTTTTAGCTAGGCGTCTGACATTTTCCAAGCTGGTTTTATTATCCACAATAACAGTAATCGTCCCTGAATTGATTTCATCAAGCGCCTGCTTGGTATTGACAACCGGTTTAGGACACTCAAGTCCCCGACAATCAATTTGTCTAGCCATTTATCGCCCTTTCTATTTGCCGGCAGGAGTGAGATGAAGGCGAAACTCACCCCCTTCCTCCTCTACTTTAACGGTATATCCTTTACTCTGTGCCAGACGGGATACATTTTCTCTAGCAACTCCTGTCTCTACCAGCACGGTTAATTCCTCATCTGGATGTTCCTCAATAGCCTTCTGGGTTTTGACTACCGGTATCGGGCAGGAAAAGCCCCTTAGGTCTATTTCAATCATTGTTACCTCCCCATTCTATACTGTACGGACATCACTCCACTGACAAAGGTATTCCTTAAATACTGCCGGAAACTGGTCAATTATCTGTCTGACCTTAGTTGCCGGGGTCGGCTGGGCAAATTTACCGGCCATGCGGTTGGTTTTGGCAGCGATTATGGCTGCCTCATAAGGCTTAAGGCCGGCATAGACCAGGGCTGAGACAAGCCCGGTAATAGTGTCTCCAGTACCACCAATAGCTTCCAGCGTTGGTACATCAGGCTCGGTGATGGTAGCCATGATTTTACCGTCATTGGCTATATAGTCAGTTTTCCCCTTAACCAGTAGTAGCTTGGCAGCACTTTTATTCTTGTAGGCAGTGGCAATCTGCTCCGGTATCTTAGCCGGCTCACAGTTAAAAAGGTGCTTGGCAATGTAGGCTGGGTGTGTCGCCGAAGGGTCAGCCATAAAGGCTATCTCAGAGGGGTCTGGGGTTAAAACATCAAATTCTGGTGCCAGGCCGGCTCCTTTGGCAGCATACATTGCTCCGGCATCGGCAATCATAATCGGTCTCTGAGCACACTTACTAACAGCCTGACAAAGTTTTTTCATCAGAGCCATGATGGGCAAACAATAGTGCAGCGCCAGCACCCTTGGCGACAGCTCACCTATATTATCAATGAGGTATTGGTACATTTCACGGGTGCCTTTACCATCGCCAATATCGCCAGCGACCAGCACATGCGGTGGCTCCAGCCTTAGATAGCTGGTGGTTGCCAGGGCAGCACTGATCATAGCTCCTGTGCCCTGCATTCGGGCGAAGCGTTGGCCATCAGCCACCAGAAAATCTCCGTCTAGCTCAACCTGACCAGCGGTTAAGGGAATATCTTTGTTTGGGACTGTGCCTACAATGAGCATCATTGGTTATTACCCCTCTTCCAGATATTCAGGCACTCCTCAAAGGCAAGGTCAAGCATGACAGCACACAGGGTAAAGCCGAGCTCTTTAGGGCGTGGCGTCTCAGCAAGCTTCTTGTCAACCAGCTCAGCATGGAGGTAAGGAATATCAGGGCAGCCGCCACCGGAGATATTCACAATAATGCCACTGTCATTATCAAAGGTGAGTTTCATATTGCCTGCTTTGACCATCGTCCACTGGCCATAATCAGTAACCTTTACGATTTCACACAACTCGGCGGTCCCTTTCATAAGGGGGAAGATACCGATAAAGGTGGCATCTTTATTCTTGAGCAACCTTTCTATACCGTTGCGTTCCACCAGGTTTATCTCCAGAGCCAGGTCGCAACCCATACGAAGCTCTGGTGGTGGGGCAATTAGCTTAACCTCATGACCACCGCCTTTAATTGCCTTTTCTGCCTGTATAGCTTGCGATACATCCTGAAATATTATTATGCCATCGCCTTTAAAAGAAACACCCTTTTTGCTAAGTATCATATCACCCCCTTTAAATGAATATAGATTTATAATATTTTATCATGCCTTAGAACGCATTAGAAAACCGACTGCTAAACAGAAAGCCAGTCCGATAAAAACTGCTATCGGAGCGTTGGCACCGATGCCTGATGGGCTCGAGGCGAGGAGAAAGTTGTGAGAAAAGGCAGCCCCGGCAAAAAGCCCCAAAACAAATACCCCGGCATCGGTATCACCCTCTCCGGTAAGTATAAGATTTCTGAGAGGGCAGGCACCTGCTAAGGTGAAAGCAAGTCCGGCAAGAGACATACCAAGGAAGTTCCACAGGTGGTTATCATGGGCTACAGGCTGGTTAGCAAAACCCCAGCTATAAACGATATCTTTGCCAACTAGTGTACCCTCAGCAAAATTACCAACGATGTAGTTGGTAATTAAAGCACCAATGATTATGGCAATAATACCGCTTAGAAGGTGTGTGCTCCTGACCAGCATAACATCGCGCCAGGCACCAACAGTGCACAGCCTTGTTCTCTGGAATATAAAGCCAACTACCAGTCCGACGACAAGCGATACGGCAATAGGGGCAAACATTGAGCCCGGTCCGCTGGTGCTGGTATTAATAATGGCCAAACCAATTGTGGATTTAATGATGGCAAAAACAAGTAGCCCAACCATAACTAGTGGCATTATCAACCCAGCTAAAGGATGCATTTTGGTTGCCCGGCCCAGGCTAAAGCCTCTTTTAAGGAAGAAGACGCCGACCGCTATTCCTGCTATTAACCCCGCCAGACCGGTAATGGCATTGAGGTCTCCTCCACCGAGACGCAGCAACAAGCGGACAGTACAACCTAAAAATACAAGGGCACCAATCATGGCAAAGGCACCCAGGAAAAAGCGAATCATGGGTGATGCCCCGCCTCTGGGACGCCACTCACGGAAGGCGAAGGCGGTAATGAAGGCACCCAGTGTAAAACCTATAACCTCGGGTCTGATGTACTGCACTACACCAGCCTGTTGTAGTTTGAGGGCGCCGGCGATGTCACGGATGAAACAGGCAACACAAGCACCCATATTACCTGGGTTACCCCAGTTTACCAGTAAAGCCCCGAGAACTCCAAAGGTAAGCCCACCAAGAATAACCCAAATTTTTGGCTTGAAATAATTAAGCATTATTTCCTACTTTTCTCCTTTCTGGAAAAATATTCTAGCCTCCAATTGATGATAAATTAAAACATAGCTCAACCTCCTTAATTTCCTGAGATTAATTGTTTTAAAGGTTCATGCGGTTATAATTTTCATAAGAGATATTTTATATTTTAATAAATATTACCTATAATTATTCATCTTGTCAAGTGTTTTTTCTTGACTTTATTATTTATTTAGACTAGATTAAAGGCAATAAGTGATGAAAAGGGAGGTTAAGAAGCTATGGCAGAAGTTAAGGCAGCAGCTCAATTGGATGTACTTGGTAAAAAGTGCCCGGAGCCAAACATGATGATTAAGGATAAGCTAGACACAATGAAACCGGGTGATATTTTAGAAGTAATAGGTGATACGGTAAATAGGAGGAGTATTGAGAGATTTGTCAAGATGAGGGGCCATGAGACCATCAATGTCACTGAAGATGGCGACAGATTCAAACTGTTTTTAAGGAAAGCGGAAAAGAAAAGGGGGGACATACCAACAGGTACGTGTGGATTGAAGTAGTATGAGCTTTATATTATGCGGAAAATTATAGGGAGGGGGGATCTTGGTTCCAGAACTATTCTCATCCCACCATTTCAAGGGTGGAGCAAATGGTTTTTCAATCCGTGCTGTCTCTGTAGCACTTCAAACTGATTTGAAATATCCTTGGTTCTAGTCTCAATTAAGGTCAACCCTTGTCCAAAGCCAGCTAATGTTTTGTCTATCCTATTTTTTACCATTATTTTACCCCCAGTCTACTTCTTACTTCTTCAAGGAAATCTTTGAGGTCCTGTCCAGCATTTTCACCTTTCTTCACCATCTGCTGCATCTCACCAGATGCTCCGGAGATATCTCCAAAGTCCGAAGCCTTTCGAATGCCACGAGTCCCAGTAGGGCTTGAGATGGCTGTAAACCTTTCTTCCTGAGGTCAAGAGATAGCTGACGAAGGTCACTTACCCGGTCAAGTGAGGTACCGGGGACGGTCAATCTACCGTTCTCAAGTTCCTGAACGATATTGGCAATACTGCCGTGCGAGACCCCGGTCTCTGCTTCTATCTCCCTATAGGAATAGCCAAGAATGTAGTAGTCAGCTACCTCATATTTCTTTAGTCTCGATATTTCCCTCATGTTTAACCTCCTTTAATATATAATAAATAGTGGCATTGCATGGGCTAGATTTTGATTTTAGGGGCTCTCCCAATTCGTCTGGGAGAGCCTCCCTTTGTTTACTAGACTGCACTAAATATAAACCTTATTTTGCTATCTTATAATCAGAATTCCAATTAAGGATAAGATGGCTATTGGAGGCAGTGCCGGCATGGGTTTTCCTTTGATAAAAACCGCCTGGATCCAGTACGCTCCTATAAGTCCAACAAGAGAGAACCCAGCAACTAGAATAGCATTGTTGAAACCGTAAGCAAAATATACTGAAGAGACAAGTAAAAGGGGAAAGGCAATGTCACCCCCTCCCAATATGGAAAAGTCTCTCTCGGAGGGCTTCTCTTCAATTAACCTGGTAACACCATTTTCTTTCAGACTGGCATTCCATTCAGACATATATCGGGGGATGAAAAAAGCCGGCAGAGAGATGGACTCAGACATTTTTTTGGTTAACCAGAGCATATAGCCAAAGCGAACTGCGAAAAAATCATAAACTGCAATGACCAAGAGCAGTATCATAGCTGTCCAGGGCGAAATCATGCGTCCGAATACAGCTCCTAAACTGACCATAGCGAGTATCATAGCCAGGTTGTGTAACCAGACTCTGGGTACAAAGAGCCATATCAACCCCACAGCAACAGCGATGATAACCGCTATGGTAAAGTGTATCCAAAAAACAAGTGCGATGAATATTCCCCAGGCAAACAAAAAGGCAAAAATAATTCTTAATACATTCCTTAATGCTGACATCGGAATCAGAAAGAGAATTATACCCAGCACAATTACTACGGCGAAGAAATAAATCAGAATTGGTCCAAGTGATGTCCAAAAAGGAGCAGGAGCTTCAGCTCCAGGTGTGGGCGTAGCTGGAGGTGGCTGTGGCCAGAACGAGACCGTCTCAGGAGATGATTGGGGCGGAATATAAATGTTATTAGTTTGCAGAAATCCGTCCATGCGGGAAACAATACAGAAGGTAAGTATTTGAGCCGCAATGAAGAAAAGTATACCCCAGTACGCCGGATTGAATCTTGTTTTTCCCTTAATCTCCATATATTACAAGTGACCTAATACAATAATTGTGTTACTTATTGTATCACTTATTGAGTAAGAGTAACCAATGGAGTAGCTTCTGAAGTGTCTACTAATCTTAAAAAGGCGAACCGTCCCATTTGTGCTGACTACATACATCTTTAGCTAATCTATTGAACTTTCTATCGGAGTATGACCCAACATTTTATTTGAAGCAAGAACTTTAATTGTTAAGCTATCGGAGTCTATTCCTGATTGCATAGAAGCTATAAATGCTTAATTCAATAACCAAAACAATAGCCCTTAGGACAGGTATTGACACAAATATATATAAGGGTTAAACTCAGGTTCCAGGGAGTGATACCGGCTCAAGAAAGATAAGGATTCAGGATTTTTGGATGAATTACAGGCATCATAACCGCTGAATAACAGAGCGGTTTATGGTGCTTTTCATTATACTGCAAAAAGCGAAGAAGGAGATAAATGAATAAGGAGGATACTGCCGGAGGTGTCGGCTTTGCCAACGAATCTTATGATTTCATGTGGTCCAACATCGGCTACTCTACACCCTCTCTATGGCAGGAACGAATTGGGATAATCCTGTCTTTGGTGCCGGAAGATTGCCAATCTATCCTTGATGTAGGCTGTGGCAATGGATGGATAACAAATCAGCTGGCTCCAAAATGTAGAAGAGTTGTTGGATTGGATAGTACTAAGAAGGCATTCTGCTATCGTCCAGCCCCATTGGGTGTGTGGATGATATAATCTCTGCCCTGTGCGGATAGAATTTTTAACTCAATCCTTTGCTGCGAGTTATTAGAGCATCTACCTTTTACAGCCTT
>CAYGXW010000016.1:0-25299 GCA_964354125.1 uncultured Dehalococcoidales bacterium | reverse complement strand
AACTGGGGACACGCGGATTTTCAGTCCGCTGCTCTACCAACTGAGCTACCTCGGCACAAGGGATATTGTAGTTATTAGTAGTTTTAGTGTCAAGAAAATTCGCTTTGCCGCATTATTTTACCCATAAATAAATATAATATATACTGAGGGCATATTGGTGAATCAGACTATTAATAGCGGCAGACGTTCTAATCAAGGTAAAGTCTTCGGTCTTAGCCCCAACGTCTTTTTTCTGGGCTTAGTCAGCCTGCTGACCGATATAAGCAGCGAGATGATTTTTACCCTGGTCCCCCTTTTTCTATCCAATGTGCTGGGTGCCGCGACTACTGTTATCGGTTTTATTGGTGGCTTATCGGAGAGTACCGATGCCATCTTCAGGATGTTTAGTGGCTGGCTCAGCGACCGCATTGGACGGCGCAAGCCCCTGGCGGTGATAGGTTATGGTCTATCAACCTTAGTCAAGCCCCTCTTGTATTTTGCCAGTAACTGGGGCTTGGTAACGGCAATAAGGTTCAGCGATAGGGTAGGCAAGGGCATCCGCAGTTCGCCCCGTGATGCCCTGGTGGCCGATTCTGTTTCAGCCCAGGAGAGGGGTCGGGGCTTTGGCTTGCATAAAGCTATGGATACTGCTGGTGCCGCCATAGGGCTGGTTATAGCTGCGGTTATCATCTATCAGGTTCAGGGTGGGGAACTTGAACTTGGACTGAAGACCTATCAATGGCTGGTGCTGGCAGGTATCATACCGGCAGTTCTGTCAGTACTGGTGTTGCTTTTCTTTGTTCGCGAAACCAGGGAAAGAACAAAACTCAAAAATCATACTCAAGTAGATTTAAAAAAAGGCGGCTTGAAGAAGGGCTTTGATAGCCGGTTTATTATATTTCTGGCTGTTATGGCGGTATTTACCCTGGGCAATTCCAGCGATTTCTTTGTCATCCTGAGAGCTCAAAATCTGGAGGCGCCCCTTGTCCAGGTTACCCTGATGCTGGTTCTATTTAGCATAACCTATGCTACCATTTCCTGGCCGGCAGGCAGGTTATCGGATAAGCTGGGCAGGAGGCGTATTATCGCCCTTGGCTGGGCTATTTACGCCCTAGCTTATATCGGTTTTGCTTTAGCCTCCAGCCTGTGGCAGATGTGGCTTCTATTTGCCCTTTACGGCATATACTATGGCATCGTGGAAGGGGTGGCGCGGGCTTTTGTTGCCGATTTAGTGCCTGCTGAAAAGAGGGGCACCGCCTACGGTTTCTATCATGGTGTCGTCGGTTTAACTCTACTACCCGCCAGCCTTATTGCCGGCTGGTTATGGGATGCAGTTAACCCCGCCGCCCCCTTCTACTTCGGCGCTGGGCTTGCCTTTCTGGCGATGGTGGGGATTATGGGGCTGGTGAGGGAGTAGGAATATAATAACATTTATTTATTTGATGAGCCCTTTCTTCTAAATTTTTTATCTAGATAATCAGACAAGGTTCTAATAACAATCCCTGTAAAGAATCCAACTATAGGGTATACAAATTTCTGCCAAATAGACATATCCAATAAAATTATGGTTGTAATGAATAATGGAAATACAACTATTAAAAATATCAAAGCCAGTAACTTTTCTACCCTTACAGATACTTTCCAAACATTAATAAGTGTAAATATCCACAACATAATGAGGGATGTGAAAATAGCTAAGATACTACCTAATTGCAACTCTTCAAATCTATAGCATATGACATATATGGCATAAATGACAAGTAGACTTGATAAGATGACAAGAAATAAACCAGTTTTTTGATAAAGTGTTCTTTTAGTAATTTCTACCTTTGCAGTTGTGGCGTATGAAGATATTCGTTTAGGTGTTAACCTAAAATATTGCAATGCAGCTAATACAAAGGCAAGAACTATTAATATATCTCTCCACATTCAATCTATTCTAGCACCACATTATCAATCAATCTAGTCTTGCCGATTTTAACCGCTAGCGATACAAATGCCGGTGGGATTATTTCCTCTAATTCGTCTAAAGTTTCAGGGTCGGCGATGGAGATATAATCAATAGTAGCCAGTGGCTCTTTGCGAATAAGTTTGACCATCTCGTTGCGCAGTTTTGGGGCGTCTTTTTCTCCTTGTTCATAAAGACTTTTTGCCATCATCAGCGAGCGGTAGAGGACAGTGGCTGCCTGCCTTTCTTCGGCGTTGAGGTAGCTGTTGCGACTGCTCATAGCCAGACCATCGGGCTCGCGCACCGTGGGCAGGGTAATTATTTCCAGGCTCATATTGAGGTCGGCGACCATTTTCTTGATGACTATTGCCTGCTGGGCGTCCTTCTGCCCGAAGTAGGCTCTGGTTGGCTGGACGATGTTGAACAGCTTGGCGACAACCATGGTTACGCCGCGGAAGTGACCCGGTCGAGAAGCCCCCTCCAGCTTCTCGGTTAACTTATCAACTACCACCCAGCTATTGAATTGAGGGGGATACATTTCATTTGCCAAAGGCATAAAGACGATGTCAACACATTCTTTTTCTAGTAAAGCAAGATCACTCTGTGTGTCACGGGGGTATTTATCAAAGTCTTCTTGAGGGCCAAACTGGGTGGGGTTGACGAAAATACTGACCACGACTGACTTGTTTTCAGTTCTGGCTCGCCTTATGAGAGACAGGTGACCTTTGTGGAGGTAGCCCATAGTAGGCACAAAGCCAACCGGCTCAGCCATCTTGAACCTGAGCCGCTTCATTTTATCTATGGTTTTAATGACTTTCATACTGTCTACCTCACCCCCTTAATCCCCCTCTCCTTAAGGAGAGGGGGAAATGATTAAAAGAGGGGCGAAGCCCCTCTTAGACACCCCTAAGCTCTTTTGTATGGTTTTACATTAGTTCAGCCAGTATGCTTTCGTCTATAGAAAAGCTCTGCTCTTTAGTAGGGAAGGTGCCGGCTTTTACCTCATTGTAGTATTGGGCTATGGCATTAGACATAATGCTAGCAAGTTGAGCGTATTGTTTGGCGTGCTTGGGTACAAAGTCGGTAAATAGCCCTAGCATATCGCTTATCACCTGAACCTGGCCATCACAGCCGGCACCGGCGCCGATGCCGATGGTGGGGATGCCTATTCTCTGGCTGATAAGGCTGGCTAGCTGGATAGGTACAGTCTCAAGAACAATAGCAAAGGCACCCGCTTCTTCCAGCGCCTGAGCATCCTCAAGCATTCTTTTGGCTGCCTCTGGTGTTTTGCCCTGCACCCTAAAACCACCAAGCTGGTGGATGGATTGGGGGGTAAGCCCGATATGGCCCATTACCGGTATGCCACAATTAACAATACTTCTTACCTTATCTACAACATTGACCCCGCCCTCAAGCTTAACCGCCTGGGCGCCGCCTTCCTGGATGAAGCGGGCGGCGTTACGCAGTGCCTCTTCGGTGCTTATGTGATAGCTCATAAAGGGCATATCACCGATAACCATTGCCCTCCTGGCGCCTCTGGCAACAGCCCTGGTATGGTGCAGCATCTCCTCCATAGTTACCGGTATGGTTGAATCGTAGCCTAGAACTACCATACCCAGGCTATCCCCGACCAGAATAAGGGGTATGCCAGCCTCATCAACTATTTTGGCGGTGGTATAGTCATAGGCGGTAAGCATAGCGATTTTCTCACCTTTTTGCTTCATTTCTTTTATTTGATTGATATTAACACGCATTTAAGGACTCCTTTAAAAGGGCATTGTTTCTATAGCCCGCTTGGTCTCAACAATCCTGTTCTGGCTATTAACATAAACCAGTCTGGGTAAGAAGCTTTTGGCTTCACTATCTTCTACCTGGCAGTAGGAGAGGATAATGATAATATCCCCCTTCTTTGCCAGGCGGGCAGAAGCGCCGTTGAGGCAGACCTGTCCACTTTCTCTGATACCCTCAATGGCATAGGTGGTGAAGCGGGCGCCGTTATTGAGGTTGAGTACCTGCACCTGTTCATAGGGCAGAATATCAGCCTCAGCCATTAACTTCTTGTCAATGGTGATGCTGCCTTCATAGTCAATGTTAAGCCCGGTGACACGTGCCCGGTGGATTTTACTCTTAAGCATCGTTCTCATACCCATATCTCCTGTTGGTATTACTTACTCAGTAGGGCTTTAAGTTCGTTAGCCTGTTTTTGCTCTATCCTCCCCTTTGCCAGGGCGATGGGGATGGTCTTTAACCCAAGCTCCTGGTAGGTGGCGACAAGCTCCGGCGCTACCTTTTGCAGGGCGTTTATATGTTTCTTGATGGTGCCTAAGTCACCGCGGGCAACAGGTCCGGTAAGGCATTGGGGGATGCCGATGGCATCAATATTATTTATTGTGCCTCGTAGCAGGGGTAGTAGAGCTTGGATAGCCTGCTCTGGTGGGATGTTAAAACTCTGCCACAGGTCGGTTGCCATCTTGACTAGTGTTACCAGGTAGTTACAGGCAAAGACCGCCGCCGCATGATAGACCACTTTGTCACCGGCACTTATCTCTATCCAGCGACCCCCAAGGGTAGTAGCCATATCCTTTAGTGTCTTTAATAATGGTTCTTCGGCCTCCAGGGCAAAGGTGATACCCGGCAGGTTCTCCTGCTTTAAACTGGCAAAGGTCTGCAGTGGGTGGAAGACGCCAACAAAGGCACCGGCTTTTCTGGCTGGCTCCAGGATATCGGTTGAGTCGGCGCCACTGCAGTGAACGACATTCTGCCCGGGTTGCCACCTTACTTCAGCAGCCACGGAGGCAATGACATCATCAGGGGTAGTGATGAAGACGAGGTCAGCGTTATCAGCTACCCTTTGATTATCTGGCATAGCTTGGCAATCCCCTATGAGACAGGCTAATTTCTTGGCTGATTTCAGACTATGGCTGGATACGGCTACCACAGAATAGCCTTTGTTGCTCAAGCCGATAGCCAGGGCAGTAGCCACTGTCCCAGCGCCAATAAATCCTATCTTAAGCATTTTAACACTCATTGGTTATTAAAATGCCTCCTCCAATGCAACTGGAGAAGGCTCTAAATTACTGCCGTCTCGGTCGCATCGGATCCAAGCGACTAATATATGATTCTATTTTTTTAGCTCACCGCCTGATTGGTCGATGGCTTATAAACTAATTCTATTGTGCTAGTTGAAATATGTCAATAGAGTACTGCGGTAGCTCATCAGGATTGTCTCAGCTCCTGTAGAAGCTTGGAACAAAAGCCCTCTGTTATGCCTGATAAAGGCTTCCCAAACAGGGTGGTGTGCAAAGCGGTGATGGAGATATTGCCCTGCTCCAGCGCCCGGATGTCTGTTTTTTCATTGGTATCAGTACCTAACTTCTGTCTCACTAGCCAGTAGTATTTCCGTTTGCCATCGTGCCCCTCTTCTACAGTATCAATATGTGTCTTGTGGGCTGGCTGGGTAACCTTTATCCCTTTAATCTCAGCTAATGGCAGGTCGGGCAGGTTGATATTGAGGAGGATGTCTTTGGGTAAGCCATTGGTATCAATCTTTTTGGCTAGAAGTGTAGCTATCTTAGCCGCATTATCCAGGTAGGTTTTCCCAGTATTGGCTACCGAGATAGCCAGTGCTGGCAGACCGCGCAGATAAGCCTGCAGTGCGGCACCTACCGTCCCGGATATAAGTATATCATCGCCCAGGTTAAGACCCTGGTTTATACCGGAAATGACCAGGTCGACATTGTTTTCCATCAGCTTGCCCAATGCCAGGATGACACTATCGCATGGGGTGCCCTCCACCGAGTAGGCTTCGACACCTGTTACCATAGGAGTTGCTTTTTGCACTCTTAGTGGTTGCCGAAGGGTAACCGAGGTACCAGTGGCGCTCTGCTCTCTATCTGGAGCTACAACCATTACTTGAGCAATACCTTTTAATTTGCTGGCCAGAGTCCACAATCCCGGGGCGGATATACCGTCATCGTTGGTTACCAGTATCTTCATATGATTGACAGTTAAGTTTATCACGAAGGCGGCGGTAGGGACAAATAGCCAGAGTGTTGGCTTGATGGCTGGATAGCTTTATGTTAATATTTAGTATGAGTTTTGTTGCCGAGGTGGCGGCTACCCACGGCGGTGAAAATGTAAATGCCTGTATCCAATGCGGCATTTGCGCCGGTTCCTGTCCGGTCGCCAATGAAATGGAGTACCCACCACGAAAAATCATTGCCCTGATTCGGGCTGGTATGCGTGATGAGGTACTATCCAGCAGTTCCATGTGGTATTGCCTCTCCTGCTATATGTGTACCGAGCGCTGTCCCCGCGATGTTAAGCCAACCGAGCTGGCTTATGCTTTGGAGTCGCTGGCGGTTAAACACGGTTATAGAATCAAGGGTACCTATACGCCAGTTGCCCACCACAGCTTTGTTTGTTCTCTTCTAAGTAATGGCCGGGTCTACGAATTGGAAATGATGCTCCGCTATTACCTGAGAACTAACCCATTTAAGGCAATTGGCATGTTACCCGTGGCTTTCAAGCTATTGTGGCATAAACGCCTGCCACTTCTGCCCCACCGGGTTAGAAGCCGAAAAGACTTAAACCGAGTTGTAGCTAAGTTCCGGGAGATTAGAGGTGATAGGTGAAGAAATACTGTTACTACCCGGGTTGTTCTACCGAGGCTACAGCAAAAGGTCTCGGTATTTCAATTCAGGCGGTAGCCAAACCATTAGAAATAGAGCTAGAAGAACTGGAGGGCTGGACCTGCTGCGGTTCAGTTCACTATGGCTCATTGGATAGGTTAGAAGCCATTCCGGTAGCCGCCTATAACCTTGCCCTGGCAGAAAAAAGTGGTCTTGACCTGGTAACCCCCTGCTCCGGGTGTTTCGTTACCTTTACCAAGGCTAAGCTACAACTGAAGAAAAATTCTGGGCTGATGAGTCAGGTAAACCGGGCTTTAGCGGCGGCTAATCTGGAGTATAAGGGTAGTGTCGGGGTAAGATTGCTTACCGAGGTTTTAATAAATGATATTACTTCGGAATTCATTGCTTCTAAAATAAAACATAATCTAAATGGGCTTAAGGTAGCCCCTTATTATGGCTGCCAGCTGGTGCGTCCCAACTTTGGCTTTGATGACCCTGAGATGCCACAAAAGCTAGATCGTTTGGTCAATAGCCTGGGAGCGGAGGCCGTTCCCTTTCCTCTGAAAGCCCGTTGCTGTGGTAGCTCCTTGATTATCTCCGAAGAAAATGTTGCTCTGGAGCTAATCTATAAATTACTAAGAAATGCGGTCAGGGGTGAAGCCCAGTGCATCGTTACTCCCTGTCCACTGTGCCAGATAAACCTCGATGCCTATCAGAGCCGGGTTAATAGTAGGTTCAGCTCTAGTTTTAACCTGCCTGTTTTGTTTGTTACCCAGCTCATTGGTCTTGCCCTAGGTATTGATTACGAAGCCTTAGGGCTAGATACCAATATCGTTTCAGCTAGAGCGGTGCTGGAGCATATATCCCGGCAGAAGCAGGGGGTTGGCAGTGGAGCCTAGGATTGGGGTCTATGTCTGCCATTGTGGTAGCAATATCGCCGGCACGGTTGATGTTGTTGATGTAGCACGGTTTGCTCAAGACTTAGAGGGGGTGGTGGTTGCTCGCGATAGTAAATTTACCTGCTCTGACCAGGGGCAGGATACGATTAAAAATGACATCAAGCAGTTGGGGCTGAACCGTGTCATTGTTGCCTCCTGCTCGCCGACAATGCATGAGCCGACATTCCGCCGCGCCTGCCAGGAGGCAGGGCTGAACCCATATCTCTTTGAGATGGTTAATATCCGTGAGCATGTCTCCTGGGTAACCGAAGATAAACAGAGGGCTACGGAAAAGGCAAGGGCGCTGGTCAGCGCCGCGGTAAGGAGGGTTGTCTATCACCAGCCTCTTCAGAAGCGCGAGGTGCCTATCAACCAAAATACCCTGATAGTGGGCGGTGGTATTGCCGGCATTCAGGCGGCTTTGAAGATTGCTGAAGCCGGCTATAAGGTCTATCTGGTTGAGAGAAGCCCCAGTATTGGTGGGCATATGGCGCAGCTGGACAAGACCTTCCCCACCCTGGACTGTTCCGCCTGTATTCTCACCCCCAAAATGAGCCTGGCTGGCTCTAACCCCAACATTGAACTGATGACCTATAGTGAGGTGGAGGAGGTTTCGGGCTACATAGGCAACTTCAAGGCTAGAATAAGAAAGAAAGCAAGATATGTTAATGTTGATAAGTGTACCGGTTGCGGAGAGTGTGTCAAGGAATGCCCAGTTACCATCCCCTCTGATTTTGAGCTGGGGATGGCTCAGCGGCAGGCGATATATCGTCCCTTTCCCCAGGCTGTCCCCGGTGTCTTCACTATTGATAAGAAAGGCTATCCAGCCTGCCGGGTTGCCTGTCCCGCCGGGGTTAATGCCCAGGGCTATATCGCCCTTATCTCGCAGGGAAAGTTCAAGGAAGCTCTTGCTCTGCTCCGCAATACCATGCCCTTTGCTGGTGTTTGCGGACGGGTATGCAACCACCCCTGTGAGGCAGAGTGCGAACGGGGTAAGGTTGATGAGCCGGTGGCTATACGCGCACTAAAGCGTTTTATGGCTGACTACGAATTAAGGGTTGGTCGGGAGAAAGAAACCAAGGTTGATGGGAAAAAGAAAGATAGGGTGGCTATCATTGGCTCAGGGCCGGCGGGTATTGCCTGCGCCTATGACCTAATCAGGCAGGGGTATTCGGTTACTGTATTTGAGGCGGCCGCTAAGGCCGGTGGCATGCTACGCTACGGTATACCGGAATACCGCCTGCCAAAAAACATACTTAATAGCGAAATCGGCTATGTTGAGGAGCTGGGGGTAGAGATAAAGACGAATACCCCTATCACCAACTTGAAAGGCATTTTAGGTCAGGGATATAAGGCTGTCTTTTTAGCCACTGGTGCCTGGATAAGCCAGATGATGCAAATCCCAGATGAAGATAGTAATGGTGTAATCCAAGCCCTTGACTTCCTAAGACAGGTAAATTCGGGAGAAAAACCAAGATTGGGCGAGCGGGTGGCTGTTATCGGCGGTGGTAACGCTGCTATAGATGCCGCTAGGGTTGCCCGAAGGTTAGGGGCGAAGGATGTCTCTATCATTTATCGCCGCTCTCGGGTTGAAATGCCGGCTGATGAGGAAGAAATTGCCCAGGCGGAGCAGGAAGGAGTAAAGGTTAATATCCTGGCGGCACCGGTTAAGATACTTACCAAGGATAATCGGGTAACCGGCATCCAGTGTATTCAGATGGAGCTGGGTGAACCTGATGATAGCGGCCGCCGACGCCCGGTGCCGGTTGCTGGCTCGGAATTTGAGCTGGATGTTGATAGTGTAATTATCGCCATCGGACAGACAGTAGACCGGGCGGCATTGCCCGAGGGGCTGGAATATACCGATTCAGGCACTTTGTCTGTTGACCCGGTTAGCCGGCAGACAAGCATAGAGGGTATCTTTGCCGGTGGTGATGTTGTTCGCGGTCCGGCTGAGGTCATAAGCGCTATCGCTGATGGCAAGGAGGCGGCTATATCCATTGACCGCTACCTAAGAGGAGCGGACTTAAAGGAGGGAAGACCTGAGCCGGTGAAACGGGTGGAGGAGGTATCCAAGGAGGGGGTTGAGGAGCAAGCCAGGGCCAAGATGCCACTCCTTGACCGGCAAAAGCGATGCTCTTTCGCCGAGGTTGAGCTGGGTATTGATGAAGGAATGGCTATTCAGGAAGCCAAGCGCTGTTTGAACTGTAGTGTCTGCTCGGAATGCCTCGCCTGCGTCAAGGTCTGCGAGCCGGGGGCAATCAATCACGATATGCAGGAGGAGGTTGTTGAGGTTGATGTTGGCTCAATAATACTGGCTACTGGGTTTAAGTCGTTTGACCCGAGCCGGATATACCAGTATGGCTATGGGCGGCTGGCAAATGTTATTACCGCTCTGGAGTTAGAGAGGATGGTCAACTCTTCCGGGCCAACAGATGGTCATATTACTCTCAAGAATGGCACTATTCCCGGGAGTGTCGGTATTGTCCACTGTGTCGGTAGCCGGGACAGGAAGTATCATGAGTATTGCTCCCGTGTTTGCTGTATGTACTCCATGAAGCTGGCTCACCTGGTCAGGGAACACCTTCCTGAGACCGAGGTCTATGAGTTTTATACCGATATTAGAAGCTATGGCAAGGGTTATGAGGAATTTTACAATCGGCTCCTTGATGAGGGGGTAACCTTTTTCCGGGGGCTACCTGCCGAAATAACCGATGTTGCCGAAAAGCCTGAGGAAGAAGGCAGGCTAATTGTTCAATTTGAGGATACACTGGCCGGGTGTCAGCGCCGTCTGCCACTGGATATGGTGGTTTTAAGTTGTGCCCTGGAACCGCAGCCGGATGCTGAGGCTGTAGCCAGGCTTGTTAATATCAGCCGTAGTGCCGATGGTTTTTTCCTGGAGAGCCATCCCAAGCTGGACCCGGTGGCGACAACAACCGATGGCATATTTATCGCCGGTTGCTGTCAGGGGCCCAAGGATATTCCTGATACCGTAGCCCAGGCTTCAGCAGCGGCGGCCGAGGTGCTGTCTATAATCAGCCGGGGAAAGGTTGAGATTGAGGCGGCAACAGCCATCATTGACGAAAGAATATGCTCTGGATGCCAGGTTTGTTGTGAGATATGCCCCTATCCTGCCATCTCTTTTAATGAAGAAAAAGGGGTCTGCCAGGTCAACGAAGCCCTGTGTAAGGGGTGTGGCACCTGCGTGGCTGGTTGCTTTGCCGATGCCGTAAGCCTTAGCCACTACACCAATGAACAACTTATGGCCCAGCTTGAAGGGATGCTGGTATAGCAGTTTTGCTTGATTTGTAAGGTGGTTGGCTATCTGCTAACCTTTCAGCTATCATAAATAAAATAGCAATAGAGACAGAGTAAAAATGGAACAAAATGTGCTAAAAGAAGCCATAATTAGCCCTGATACCTTTTGTGTTACCTGGGAGCAGGTTGCCGGCAAGGGCGCCTTTGAAAAGCAGCAGGATGAGATTTTTCAAAATGCCCGAATAGCGGCTGAGGGCGGTAAAATCCACGGTATAAGCGTCACCGATAACCCCAGTGGCAATCCAGCAATCTCCACTGAAATGCTGTGTGCCGAAATTAAGAAACTGGGCGTAGAGCCGCTGGTTCACCTTGCCCTGAGGGACAAGAACAGGAATGAGATTGAGAGCATGCTCTACGGGCTGGCGGCGGCCAGGGTACGAAATATCCTGGTGCTATCCGGGGACTATCCAGCAGATAGCGGCTTTGGTGGTAGAGCTAAACCGGTGTTTGACCTGGACCCGACCCATGTTATGCAACTTGTAGTAGCGATGAACAAGGGTATGGAATATGAGGCGATGGGCAAAACGGTAACCCTTGAACTTACCGATTTCTTTGCCGGTGTCGCCGTTTCGCCATTTAAGAAGACGGAGCCGGAGCTTATGGGGCAGTACTATAAGCTGGAGAAAAAGATAAAGGGGGGTGCCGGTTTTGTAATCAGCCAGGTTGGCTATGATGCCAGAAAGCTCCACGAACTATTACAGTGGTTAAAATTTAAAGGGTACAGTATTCCGGTGCTGGCAAACATATATGTCCTCACCTATCCGGCGGCGAAGTTGATGAATGAAAACCAGATACCGGGCTGTGTTGTTACCGATAAACTGCTAGCCCATCTGGCGGAGGAGAGGCAGGCTGAGGACAAGGGCAGAGCGGCTAGGCTGATGCGGGCGGCTAAGATGTATGCCATAACAAGGGGGATGGGATATTCCGGTGCTCATATTGGGGGGCATGGCTTAAAATATGAGATGGTGGAATACATCATTGGGAAGGGAGAGGAGTTTTTACCCAACTGGCAGGAGCTTATTACCGAGTTTGATTACCCGCAAAAAGACGGCTTCTACTTCTTTGAAAAAGATGAAAGGACGGGCTTGAATACTGATAAACCGACGCCGAGGACTTTAAAATCTTCTAAGCCCCTGATGTATCGCCTTTCCCGAATTTTCCATGGGGCATTTTTTGAGCCGAGGCACCCTTTCTTCAGGATATACCAGCGTCTGGCAAGAAGAACAGATAATATCGGCTGGATGAAGAAGCTATTTACCTATTTTGAGCACCTGGCCAAGGTAGTCCTCTTCGGTTGTCAGAACTGCGGCGACTGCGCCCTGTTTGATGTCGCCTATATATGTCCTATGTCTCAGTGCCCCAAGGGCCAGAGAATAGGCCCCTGTGGCGGCAGCTTTGAAGGCTGGTGTGAGGTATATCCCAATGGAAGAAGGTGTATCTGGGTGAGGGTTTATGAAAGGTTCAAGGCTTACAGGGAAGAGGAAAGTATGGGCGCTTATATTTCTCCACCGTGCGACTGGGGACTGCGAGAGACTTCTTCCTGGCTTAACTTCTATCTGGGCAGAGACCATACCGCTAAAAGGCTCGGGGTAAAGCCGCCGCAAAAGAAGGCTAAAAAGAAGGAAGAGTAACCAGCAGCTTATCTAATATTCGCTGGAAATGAAGTTCTTAATCTGGGCGTAGCTGAATACAGGCCCGTCTCGGCAAACAAAGATATCGCCGATATTGCACCGACCGCACTTGCCGATGCCGCACTTCATCCTCTTTTCCAGCGTGGTCAGCATCTGCTGTGGGGTAAAACCGAGTTTATCTAGCACCGGGAAGGTAAACCTTATCATAACTGGAGGGCCACAGACTATGGCTACCGCATTTTTAGCCGATGGGGCTACCTCTCCCAGTACCTGCGGCACAAAACCCTCTCTTTCTTTCCAGTCACTGTCACCCTTATCAACGGTGGTTACCATATTTATCGTCTCATCCTGATGCCATGACTCTAGGTCATACTTGAAGCACAGCTCGGATGGACTGCAGGCACCATAAATAATGTCTATCCTCCGATATTTATCCCGGCTGTCAATGACATTCCAGATAAGCGACCTGAGCGGTGCCAGCCCGATACCACCGGCGACAAAGACCAGGTTCTTATCCTTGAGGTAATCAAGGGGGAAGCTGTTGCCGTAGGCTCCCCGGAAGCCTATCTCGGTGCCAACGCCCAGTCGGTGCAGGGCATTGGTTACCCTGCCCACCCGTTTTACGGTAAATTCAAGGTGGTGGCGCCGTGTCGGGCTGGATGAGATGCAGAAGGGGGCTTCACCGATGCCAAAGACGGAATATTCGCCGAACTGGCCTGACTCAAAGGTGAATTCCTCGGCTAGCTTTTTGTCCTTGAAATTGAAGTGGAAGGTTCGTATATCAGGGGTTTCTTCAATTATCTTCTCTATGACCGCTATATGAGGTAGATATACATTACCCCGGGCTAGGAATTTCTTTCTATGGCTGATATCGGCAATTGCCATTGTTCACCTCATTAACCGGGCAGGCTGTTAAGCGTCTGGGTAATATCCCAGTTCACCGGGCACAGGCGGATACAGCGCCCACAGCCGGTACAGGCTATAGTATTAAAGAGTGCCGGGTAGAATTCATATTTGTGGCAGACCCGGTTTCTGACCCGACGCCACTTCTCTGCTCTCGGGTTTTCCATAGGCATCTTGGTATATATAGAAAAGGCACAGCTATCCAGACTCCTGAACCGGGCGCCCCTTTTGTCTGACATCTCATCATTGATATCAAAGCAGTAACAGGTGGGGCAGAGCAGGGTGCAGATGCCACAGCTGATGCACTTGGCGGCTACCTTCTGCCAGTATTCCTGATTATCAAAAGAAGCCAGCAGCCTCTTATCAATACCTTTGGTGTCTATGCTTCTGGTTACCTTCTGGTATGCCGCCTCTTTACTCTTTTCAGCTCTGGTTAATTCATCTTCGGTTGCCTGAACCAAGCTATTGGTTTTACTCAGCAATTCTTTACCGGCTTCGGTGATAGCTTCAACTATAAAGTTATCACCAATGTCAGTGAAAATAATATCAACACCGGCGGTATTGGATGGGCTGCCGCCCAGCGTGGTGCAGAAGCAGCTATCGTAGGGGTTGGTGCAGACAAGACCGACCAGAAAGGTATTTTGTCTGCGGCTAGAGTAATAAGTATCCTGATAGGTATCCTTAAAGGTCATGTCCAATATATTCATGGCTCTGGCATCGCAGGGGCGGATGCCAAAGATAAGCTGTTTTTTGCTATCGGGGGGTGTTGCTTCTATGTTATAGCCATCCTTGTCTCTGGCAAAGGAAAACATTTTCTCCATAATGGGCAGGATGCTATCCTTGGGCGGAATAACAGTGTTCCGATACCAGTCAAGGGAATAAATATCCTGACCCTGCCAGGCGGTCATTCGGGTGGTGCCGCTTTCCTTTGATGGGACGAATACAGTAAAGTCCTGCCCCCACTCATTAAGAAGCTTGGCTAAATCTTTTTTGCTTATCTTTTTGATATCACCCATTTTGCTTTTACCGTATTAAATCCTCAGCCTCTTCTAACTCGTAGGCGGTCAGCAGTGGCGCCACCTCCTTATCCATTCCCGCCTTGTACTGGAATAGCTCGTCCACCAGCTCATACATCTCCCGGGTCAGGCTTCTTAGTGGGATGTTTACCGGGCAGGCACGTTGGCACTCACCGCAGTCAGTGCACCTGCCGGCGACATGAATGTTCCTTGCTACCTGAAATAAAAGGTTATCCTGCCATTGGGGTATGGGCATTAGCCACTGTGGTTCGCTCTCCTCGACGAAGCAGCGCTGACAGAAACAGGCCGGGCAGACGCTTCGGCAGGCGTAACAGCGGATACAGTGGCTGAACTCCCTTTGCCAGAACTGCCACCTTGCCTCGGCAGGTATCTCCCTTGACTTATCTGGAGTAGCCGATGGTGATGTCTTAATCGGCTCACCAATAAGAATGTCATATTCCTTGGGCGTAGGTAGCTCACAGCTAAGGCAGTTATCAGCCAGCACCTCGCTGGTTGATAACTGCTGTTGCTTACCATCCACTGTAACCGTAACCCTATCCTCTTTTACTGTAATATTATCTATCTCATCCCTATCCCTGCTAGCTAGCTTCTCTATCTTACCTAGGTCAATAACTCCAGCGCAGGGGATGCCCAGTATAACAACATTATCCCTGTTTATCTTATTATCCTGTATCAGGCTGACGATGGAGCGGCTGTCACAGCCCTTGGCGACAATAGCCACCCGCCCCTTAAGTTGGGTAAGGAAATTAGCCAGATTATTAGTTATAAAGGGATTAATGACCAGCCGTTCAAGTTCCCCTTTATCTCTGGTTATCAGCGGGGTGGTGGAAAACTTCAGGCTTCCCGCTTCATAGCCGATAACCCAAGAAACCCTGCTCTGCTCCAGCAGGGCTTTGGCCTCATCTATTAGTCTTTTCTGTCTCTCTTCCATTGGTAAACAACCTGTTGGGGCCGATTTCCTTTATCTCCTTTATCATTTCGGTAACGACCTCAACGAATTTTCCCCCTTCTGAGGCTGAGACCCAGCTTGCCTGAACCCGTCTTGGGTCAACACCCATATACACTAGGAGTTTTTTGGTGATGGCGAATCGCCGGCGGGCGCGGTAGTTTCCTGTCTGGTAGTGGCAGTCACCGGGGTGGCAGCCGGAGACCAGCACGCCATCAAAACCGAGCCTTAAAGCCCTGAGGATAAATAAGGGGTCAACCCTGCCTGAGCATGGAACCTTGATTATCCTGATGTTAGCCGGATACTTCTTGCGGCTTATCCCGGCCAGGTCAGCACCGGCATAACTGCACCATTTACACAGGAAGCCGACTATCTTGGGCTCCCAGTCTTTATTATGCTCCATTATTTTCAAAATATAGGTATAAATTAATATCTAACTATACCATAATGGGGGATTTGGCTTCAAAGTTTAACGATAGAGCACTCATTGCCATAATAGACAGCAGCCTGTATACTTTATTTGCCGATGGACAGAGTTTATGAAGACCAGCGATTTTGATTATTATCTTCCTCAGGAACTTATCGCTCAATGCCCTATTGAACCAAGAGATAGGTCGCGGCTTATGGTTCTGAATCAGGGTGGTGGTTCAATAGAACACGGCACTTTTTGTGATATAGTCAACTATCTCCGTGCCGGTGATGTCCTGGTGTTTAATGACAGTCGTGTTATCCCGGCGCGCCTGACCGGAAGGAAGGTTGATACCGGCGGTAAGATAGAGATATTGCTTCTTCGCCGCTGTGGCAATAGTGTCTGGGAGGCATTGGTGAAGCCGGGAAGTCGTGTTAAGATTGGCACCAGAATTGAACTCACCAAACAGGGCGAAAATCACAACACCAGTGTTCTGGCTGAAGTAACTGAGCTGGGTTCTGATGGCGTAAAGCTGGTGAGCTTCTCTGATGAGAGCCTTCTTTCTGAGTTGGGTGAAGTGCCATTACCACCATATATCCATACCTCTTTAGCGGAACCCGAGCGTTATCAGACGGTTTACGCTAATGAAGCAGGCAGTGTTGCCGCCCCGACTGCTGGCTTACACTTTACCCCGGAATTGCTTGCCCAGATACAGAAAAAGGGGGTTGAATGTTTATTTGTTACCCTTCACATCGGGCTGGATACCTTCCGCCCGGTTAAAGAAGAAGACCCGAGTATGCACCATGTTTATCGGGAGTATGGCTTACTCGATGAAGTGGCAGCCGCTAAACTGTCCCGGGCTAAAGAAGAAGGACGCAGGATAATCTGTGTTGGCACAACAGCAGTGAGACTCTTAGAATATGTAGCCGGGCTGGGCGAAAGAATAGAGCTTTTTGAAGGCTGGGTGGATTTATTCATCTTGCCGGGGTATCATTTCCGTATGGTGGATGCCATGATTACCAATTTTCACCTGCCCAGGTCAACCACCTTGATGCTGGTTACTGCCTTTGCCGGTGAAAATATAGTTAAAAAGGCATATCTTGAAGCAGTAGCCACTGGGTATCGCTTTTATAGCTTTGGTGATGCCATGCTGATTATCTGAGGGGAAATTTTATCTGCAAACATCGGTAATTTTGAGACGATACGCACGGTCTTGTGGTCCTCTGATGGATAAACCATAATACCAAGTCTGGCAATTAGCTCCTGCTTATCGCTGAAGCTGGCATTTTCCAGATTTTCATCGCGTATCTCCTCTAGGCTATGACGCACTATTTCGATAGTGTTCTGACTGGTAACTTGCTGTTCTATAATACTCTCCAGCCTTTGCTTTTCCTTCTCAGTCCTGGCGATTAAAGCCCGGAAATCCTTGATCCTTTCCTCTGCCTCTTTGGCCGTATATACCGGTGGGTTAGACTCATAGCCTTCGTGGACTCGTCGTATCTTGGCTTCGTTCTGTTCGATTTTTTTCTTAAGAGACCTAACTTGTCTTCTCAATTCATTAGTTCGCCTGCTGTTGTTGCCAGATGATAAATACTCCTCGACAAGTGCAGGTTGTTTCATTAGCGAGTAAACACAATCCCACACTAAATTATCAAGCCAGTCGACTCTGAAGGAGGGGATGTGGCATCTTTCTTTTTTCCAGCCTTGGGAACGGCTTGCGCATATATAGTAAGTAAGATGACGGTAATTGCTGTCTCTATAGACGCTGAGTAGCCGGTTGCACATTGGACAAAAGACTCGTCCACGCAATAATGCCTCAATATTCTTCCCATCCTTGCCTCTACCGCGACCCCGCTCGGCGAGATTGTTGTTAGCTAGTTCCCAGAGATCCTTTGTAACAAGCACCGGCACTTCAAATGCGACCCTTTCTCCCTCAGGTTTTTGCTGCCGAATCGTTCTTTTTACAGCGCCTGTAATATCACCCAGCGGCTTCTTGGGGTTCGGTACGTAAGTAGCCTTGTTATATAGATGGTGTCCCATGTAGCAGCGGTTCTTAACAATGAAACTGAGAAGAGGTGGAGACCATGCCCCAGCGTACCGCGGTTTAATGCCCAATTCGTTCAGTTTCTTTGCTACCCAGTAAAGAGTCCGTCCTTCATGCCCGACCCAGTGAAATATCTGGTTTAAAGACCAGGCCTCGGAACCCAATTCCAACTCTCCTTCAGGGGTCTTACTATCAATTATCCATTCTGCCTTGATTAGTCTCCGTAACCCGTAACCGAGATCTTCATACCGGGCTTTATACTTGTAGCCATAAGAAGTCTTTCCCGCAGGCGCGTTTCCGGCGACTACTCTGCCGATATTGCCTCCCCTGTTATTCTTACGATTGGCGAGTTTGACCAGCTTGGCAGCATGGGCAAGTATGGTCCGAGCAAACTGACTGCCGGGGTCATTGCCACTGGGAGCGTCAGCGTAATACAGTTGCACACCATAGTGGGCTGCTTCCATCTCAAATATTTGTTGATGGAGAGGTTCACGAGATAATCTATCAAAAGCAGGAAAGATAATACCGGCAATCCGCCGCTCTGCAATCAACTTGCGGAGGTAAATCATGGCAGGTCGCTCCAAGTGCTCGCCTGTAACTAAATCGTACAAGATGTATTCTCGGGGTACGATGACATTTAGTTTCTTAGCCTCCACAGCGCAGGTACGAAGGTAGTCAGGTAATCGGTTGTTGTTCGCTTGCTCCTCCTGGCTCTGACGTTGATAAGCAGCCCAAAAGGAGGCTTCAGAAAGGTCGCAACCCGATACACCAAACCCTTGTTTGTAGTCGGCAGATTCCGATGACTGAAGAATGAGACTATCAATTACGTTGTCTTTTCCTGTGCTTAAAATTACTTGGCTAGTCGTCATTGTGTTCCCCCCTCCTTCTAAAGAGCCAACTTTGAACATCTCCAAGTAGCGCGGTATCGGCTCCACTATCCGAACCTGCTTCGATGACTAGTGCTGGCTCATTTTCAATGGTCTTTTTCAGTTTACTTAAGGCCTTATTTATCGCTTTCTTTAGCTCAGCCTCTTTGCCTTTACAGGATTTATTATCCATAGTATGCCTCCTCAGATAGCGAGTATAAACTCTTGGACTACCAGTTGTTATCCTGACTATTAGATAGGGTTAGCCCCAGGTCAAGAAAATATTTTCCTTTTCCCAGATAACGAAAATACCTGCGGTGGGAGGTATAGTGCCGGTAAGATGGGTGGTTTGGTGCCGAGCTAACAACGTGGGAATTCCAGCTGTTTCTCCTGATATTTAACCCCGGGTTTCTTTCAACAGCGATATGGTAAAGGTCGGCGGCGCTAAACTCATTATCCCCGATCTCTTTTACACAGGTCCTGGCGGCATCAAGCACCAGGTCAAACATCGTCTGTCCCCGCTCAAGTTTGAACCTGTCACTGGGCCTGGCTTCCGGGCCTTCAATCTTTACGGTCAGCTGATACTCACCGACCCTTAGAATTAACGAGTTACCTTCAATACGGATGACATCGGTAATAGGGGTATCCGGTGTTGGCTCAGTCATGACTTGTTTCCTCCTTATTAGGGAATTGCATATTATATCCATGTTAGCATATATCAAGTTGCATGTCAAGAGAGTTGCTAAAGTATTATAGTTTTGAGCTACATACATGGAGAATAATTAACAGCCCTCATAATTTGTAATGCGGCCACGTGAACCAATAACCAATAAAAGTAAATGGGGCATATGACCGCGTAGTTTCCCCTATTGTATAAGCTATATTGCATAGGGCGATTGTACAGTCATTTTGTATATAATAGATTGCTTAAAACGGTATATACATTATTGGTCGTGTTTTAAGATTATACAAAACAGCTTATATAAATACTGGTAATCTTATGTTACCACCTGATAACCAGCTTTTTGAGTTCATGTGACCTTCTGATATTTGTAAGTCCACCTGAGCTTTTACTTTATGAGGAATTGCCATTAATTATGTTAGGATTAGTAGCAAAGATTAATTTTTAAGCTGTTTAAACACTAATTTAGAAGCTATTTAATAAGCCAAGCGCTAATCTATTCCTGTTAATGGCGTTAGACTATTTAGATAGTCTTTTCGTAGCTACCAAATAGCTATTAAGGGTTTTTGAAATACTTCCACAATAGCAACTGGAATTAAATTCGTCATTGAGGTAACAAAATAAGTAAATGTGACCCTGTTAAACATTACAAGCTTTCGTTACCTGAATTAAGCATTCTGGCGGGAGTTTGGTCATGTACAATCTTTCTTCCGAAGGATCTTACGCTAGGGCGAAGGACTATCAACTAAACGAGGAAGCCGTAGACTAATAGTCTGAAGAGCCTGCACTTCAAACCCCCTCTATTCTTAAAGCATTCACTGCCGGATGAGGAAAGGAGACAGGGAGACCGTGATAATACAAGAAGCTGCTCAAAGCGGTCTAGAAAAGCGTTACCATTACAGGCTCGCCCTTTTCCAAGATGTCGGTGTTTTCGGAAATCACAATATAACCGTCAGCTTTGGCAATGCCGGTTATCGCCCCTGACTCCTTGAATATTGGCATTGCCATATCACCCTCAAGACGCACCGGCAAGAACTGCCGGCGACCAATGCTACCTGAGACCCGCTCACCTAGTTCAGCAGAGACAGTAATACTCCTCTTCGGTGGCAAGTGAACCATTTTCCTAAGCGCCGGAAGCATCAGCAGATAGACATTAAGCAGGCAAGAAGTGGGATAACCTGGCATACCCAGAAAAGGCTTCCCCCGTACCACGGCAAACATTGTTGGCTTGCCAGGCTTTATTTGAAGACCATGAAAGAAGACCTTTCCCTGCTCCTTAAGGATTCCATAGAGCAGGTCCTTCTCGCCCACTGAGGAACCGCCGGTGAAGACAACCAGGTCTGCTTTCAGTGCCTTCTCAATGGCGGCCTCTATCTCCAGCCGACTATCGCCAGTGATATTGAACCTGATGGCCTCACCACCGTTTTGCCTTACCACGGCTCCAACAGTGTAGGAATTAATATCGTATACTTGGTCCGGCTTTAACCTCCGACCCAATTCAGCTATCTCTTCCCCGGTGGGAATGACGGCCACTTTTGGTTTCTCATACACCCTAACCTGCTCCATCCCTTGGGAAGCAAGAACCCCCACCTTACCCGGATCGAGAACAGAACCTTCCCTTAGTACCGTCTCTCCCCTTTTAATGTCCTCCCCCTTCTGGGCCAGGTTTGTCCCAGGGGAAACCGACTTAAACACCCTTATTTGGTCGTCTTCCCGGTTAACATCCTCAACCATGACCACAGCATCGGCACCGATAGGCATTCTGGTGCCGGTAGCCACCTGGATACTCTCCCCTTGAGCCAGCCTTATCCTTGAAGCTGAGCCAGCATATACAGCACCGACTACCTTAAGCACCCTGGGGTTCTGGCGGTAAACACCAAAGGTATCCCTGGCTTTAACAGCATAGCCGTCAACAGCCGCCCGGTCAAAGGGCGGTGTGTTCCTCGTAGCAACTATATCCTGCGCCAGAACCCGCTCCAGGCAACTGTCAACGTCAACGGTTTCAATCCGGGTAATGGGCTTGATGTTGGTAGCGATTATTCTCTCCGCTTCCTCAAAGGGGAGCAGTGTGCCGAATGGTCTCATCTTGTTGCTTCCCTTAACAGATGCCCGATTTCAGGCAGGATTATTTTCTCCATAGCCAGCTTCACCGCCCCGACCGAGCCAGGAAGGCAGATGACAACCTTTCCTCGGGCGACGCCAGCCACCGCCCGGATCATAATAGCGCCGGTGCCTATTTCCTTACAGCTCAGGAAACGAAATAGCTCGCCAAAACCGTCCAGCTTCTTCTCCAGAAGCAGGGCCACCATTTCTATAGTAATATCTTGGCGGCTGGCTCCGGTGCCGCCGCTAGTGATGATCACCTGAGGTTTCCCTTCAGCCAAAAGCTCGCTAAGCCTGTTACGGATTGAAGTGGCATCGTTCTTCAAAATTGAATATGACACCACCTCGTGGCTGCTACCTTTAAGTGCCTGCATGATGAGCTTGCCTGACTCATCGCTTTGCTCCGTCCTGGTGCCAGAGATGATGACCACAGCACAGCTAACACTCTTAGGTGCCAATTGTTTATGCTCTAGATATCCCATTATTCTATGTTCCCCTTCGTTATAGTTTAGATTTATTTTTTCGTCTATTATACTTGTGCTTGCCTTATATAGCTTCCGCTTTTGCCGCCCTCTTTGCTCTCAAGGTAGATGCTCTCAATGGTCATGCCCCGGTCAATAGCCTTGCACATATCATAGATGGTTAAGGCGCTGGTGAATACAGCCGTCAGAGCTTCCATCTCAACCCCGGTCTTGCCCGTGCTTACCACCGTGGCCTTTATCTTTATATAATCGGGTGGGATAAGCTCAAGGTCAACAGCCACTTTGCTTAAAAGTATGGGATGGCACAGCGGAATAAGCTCTGGTGTCCTTTTGGCTGCCATAATGCCGGCAACTCTGGCTACCGCCAGAACATCGCCCTTCTTAATTTCTTGCTGTTTTATTTTGTCCAGAGTCGCCGGTTTCATCCTGATACCGCCTATAGCCACTGCTCGGCGCACTGTTTCGTCCTTGTGGCTAACATCAACCATACGGGCTTCGCCCTTCTCATTGAGATGGGTTAATTCTGACATAGCAACTCTCCTTTGTTTTAGCCGCCTATCTGCCACATCTGCCTTTTGCCCGGGACAAAGTCTCCACCTAAGCGGTGACGCTCTCTCTTTAGAGCTGCCGCCTGTTGCATTAACCACTCCAATTCCTTATTTGAAGCACCGCTACGCAGTGGGCCTTTCAAGTCTATCTCATCATCCTCTAGGAGGCAGGGCCTGAGCCGGCCATCGGCAGTGAGGCGGAAGCGGTTGCATTGAGAACAGAAGCATTCGGTTACTGGACCGATGAAACCTATGGTGCCGCTGGCTCCGGGCAGACGGTAGCATCGGGCTGGGCCGTTGCCCGATGTTGAAAAAGAGGGCTCAAGTTTGCCCAAGGAATTTTGAATGACGGTCATCATTTCCTGAACCGATACCATTCGGTTTTCATCAGTTCCTGTGTTGGTCAGGGGCATTTCCTCAATAAACCTGACATGCCAGCCGTCAGTAACGCTTGCCCGGGCAAAGTCCAGGAGTTCATCATCGTTGATACCCTTCAGCACCACCATGTTTATCTTCACCGGCTCAAGTCCGGCGTCTTTGGCAGCCTCAATACCACTCAGCACATTATCTAGTCCATCCCGACCGGTAATGCGTCTGAACCGGTCAGCTTTAAAGGTATCCAGGCTGATATTGACCCGCTTAAGCCCGGCAGCTTTAAGCCGGGCAGCATATTTCCTAAGAAATATGCCGTTGGTGGTAAGTGTGATTTCATCAATACCTTCTACCTGGCAGAGAAGCTCAACCAGTTTCTCCAGTTCAGGTCTAGCCAGGGGCTCACCACCGGTGAGGCGTATTTTCTTAATACCAAGACCGGCGGCTGCTCGAACCACCCTTTGTATTTCTTCATAACGGAGGATATCATCATGAGCCAATCGGGGGACTAGCCGGGCAGTGCAGTAAATACAGCGCAGATTGCAACGGTCGGTGACTGAGATGCGCATGTAATCGATGCGCCGATGGTGGGTATCTAAAAGGCTATTCATCCTATATATCTATTCTTGCACATAATCTTATGCCAGACCACTTTCAGCCTATAGATGCTCTGTCCTCTAATACTTACCTAGGCTCGGTAGGCCCGGCGCTACTCACTCACCCCGCCAGGGGGTGGCCGATTTCCCCGAGCATTAGCACTCCCCGGTTTCGTTACTATAGATTTGCTCCTGCCAAAAAGTAGACCTGGGTGCTGTTCAATGACTTCCTGGGCGGTTTCAAAAGGGACAAGCTCTCCAAACGGTTTCATGCTAGGATTCCCTTGTCTTTCTTGTTTCTCTTCTCAATAGAATCTTAAGGCTTCTAATGACTTCAACCCCCTTCAAAGAAGATACCATTGAAACTATGGTCTGGCCGATAATCTGGCGTGGGAAGAGTTTTAGGGGCACAGGTATATCGTTTATATAAAGGTCGAACCTGTTAGCCTGAGGCTGAATGAAACCCTTCTCCAAGAGGTCGGTTATGCCTTCAATATCATCGGAGGAGAACTGTCTGATCTTGGTATTAAGTGGCTCGTCGGTTACGATAGCAACCAGTCTGGTTATACCCTCAAGTAAAGGCTCATTATGCTTGAAGTGCACCTCTATCTTGGGCACATCCGTATGCTTGAAACCTTCGCAGAGAATGATGTCAAACTCATTGCCTATAAGATGCACCACCTCATCTATGGTTGCGGGTTGCCTGGTTGGTATCATTAGCGCTATCTGGTTTGAAGTGGCAACTGCTGTCATCTTACTACCTGCTTGCAGATGGCGACTGCTATCTTTGCCCGGTTCAAAGTCTATCTCCTGAGCGTGTTTGATAGTAGCCACTCTGTAGCCGCGTTCCTTCAATTCTGGAATCAGTCTCTCTAGAAAAGTCGTCTTGCCAGATTTAGAACTGCCCACGACTGAAACTATTGGAACTGTCATTACTATCTCTTGCTATGTGAATTGCTGTCGCTTTGAAGCTGGCTAGACCAGCCTATATATTACTCCTTTTTTTGTTGTCTGGCTACCCCTTACAAATGAAGGTAGCGGGTGAGGCCATCCGCTACCCCCTAAAGACATGCTCTCTGACAAGACAATCGTATTTGCTTTACGGTAACTTGCCCGCTCTTTGCAACTCATCAGCCACTGCCTTGAGACCTAGATCTTCAAGCTCTCCTCTTGTAAGTACTTTAAATCCGATCAACTTCTTAGCCAGCTCTTGGTAATAGCTGGACTTATTATCTTCATCGTGGGAGGTAGCCTCTTCAAAGAAATTGAACTTGTCTAAACTTTTAGGTAAATATACCTTGATGTAACCTATATAGGAATGGTTTAATCTCGTTTTTTGAGGAGCATAGCTATTCCGCCTATGGTTATGCCACCACCGACAACCAAGCCAGCATCCTTGAGAAATTCTCTCCTTGAGATTTCTCCAAGTTTTTCCCTCTCTTCTGCCAATCGTTTCTCCTTCGTTTAATAAAAACCTCCCACTTCTCTTTACGCTAATTCCGCAGATAGACAACCATTTGTTATTTCATCTTGCATTGTTAAGTCTTTTGTATTACCGAACTACAACCCCCACAATTAGCGGTCACCATGGTTAAGATTAAGCAGCCTTTCTTCTTCTAACCAGGAAGAAAACAATCAACACTACAACTACCACAGCGCCTATAATTCCACCAATAAGAGGCAAGCTGGACGATTCCGACCCGGATATTGGTGTTGTTGTTGCCGGTGGCTTTGTCGTCGGTGGTGTTGTCGTCGTTGTCGTCGGTGGCTTTGTTGTTGTCGTTGTTGTTGTCGGTGGCTTTGTCGTCGTCGTTGTCGTCGGTGGTGTTGTCGTCGGTGGTGTTGTCGTCGGTGGTGTTGTCGTCG
>CAYGXW010000015.1:22846-25454 GCA_964354125.1 uncultured Dehalococcoidales bacterium | reverse complement strand
TAGCTAAGCCGTACTAATGGTCGAGGGCTTGACCTGCTTCAGAGTTGATATTAGCCAGTATTCAAGAGACCCGCTTAATAAAAGCGGGTTTTTCCTTTATTATTTACCCAACCCCTCACCAGCTACCCCTTTTTATATTTCCCCTCCACCCCATACCCCCATATAACCTCTAAAACTTATCTTTCCCACCCAGCCCACCCTTGCGAGGGCCTTTTTTATAGCTAGATTACCGAAGAAGTCTGATAAACTCATCCACCGATAGATTGGCACCGTCAAGAATAGAATCCAGCGTGCCGGTATCAATACTCTTGTGGTCGGGGACGACTACCTGAGCAAAAGGGCTATCTCTTCTTAGTACGACGTGGCTACCCTTGCGGTGTTTGAAGTAGAAACCGGCTCTACCCAGTGCCCTGATGACTTCTTTACCGGATAATCCTCTGGGTAGCTTGCTCACCCGGCGGCAACCTCAAGCTCAATGGTGTCCCGGCCTACTTCTGTAGGCAGGGGAATTCCATCCTCAATGAGAGCTTCAACATAAGCCTCCATAGCCTCTTTCAGGTTCTTCTGAGCTTCAGCTTTAGTCCTGCCCTGTGATACACAGCCTTTCAATGCCGGGGCATAAGCCACATAGCCTGACTCCCGTCCCTTTTCAATAATAATGGTGTATTTCATTTTAGCCACCTCTGCTTATATGATAGCACAGAAAGAACAGAAATTCTTTAAAGGTGAGCTTAACCTGCTTCAGAGTTGATATTAGCCAGAATACGAGAGGGGTTTAAAAACCCCTCTTTTTATTTTCCTCCACCCCGCACCCCTTGAATAACCTCCAGAACTTATCTTTTCCCGCCCAAAACCGCCCTTGCGGTGCCTCTTTTATTGATGTTAGCCATCCCCCTGACCCCCCTTCCCTTAACTATTAATAAAGGGAAGGGGGTAAATTTTTTGAGAGGGGTGTAGCCCCTCTCAGGAGAGCTCACCCCTATTTTTATGCTAAAATTGGAGCTGAGTTATCAATAAGGCTGGATAAAGAGCAAAAAGAAATGGTAGATAAAATATCTGGCAAATTTAATGGGAGGTTAAACAAATGGACACTTTTCTGTTTTTCTTCAGCGACCATATTTGGCTACCATTACTAGAATTCTGTATTGCATTTATATTCTTTTTCACATTATTCAAACAAATATATATCAAAGTTAGACCTAGGGGTATTCCCTCTAGTGTTAAAAGGGGAGAGCAAAGCTGGAAAATTCTATTATCGTTTTGGGCTCTTTCAATAATTCTCATTGAAATTATTATTTCGTCTGAACTAATACTTAATCACAAAGTCATAGTTGCTCTATTAAATGTTGGTGTTCTTATCTACTTAAATCTATTTAGCCCCTATTTTAGAAATAAGATAATTGGATGGGCTGCGAAGCTTAAGGATATGGAGGAAAGACTTTAGAAGAAAAATATCCGTTAGGCAAAACCCCCCTAAACATTTAAGAAATAGATGGCTTCTTTAGCTTCATTTCCTAGTGGAGCTTAAGGGATTCGAACCTTGGTTGCCCTGTATCCTGTAACCTATTCTTCTGGAGCCAGATAGGGCAGTCCAAGAGGGGGCAATCGCCCCTCTTCCTTTTTCTTCCCCCTTTGGGGAAGGGGGATAAATGGGATGGTGTTTATGAATTATGAATTATGAATGTTTGGCACTTCGCGGCGGAGAATACAGCCTTCTTTTATCAGGTGGCTGATGAGGTCGCGGCGTTTCATTGAGCTATACTTGGGCCTGAATCTTTCTTTAGCTCTTCTGGCAGGGCTTGGTTCATTTCCTCGGTAAATTTTATTAAACCCTCAACCGTGCTTTCAGTACCCCATAGCTCCGATGTCTCCGTATCCAGGGGTTCATCCTCATGCATGTCTAACATGTGAATGAGGTGCTCATGAGGAGTTTTATTGAGCGGGCAATTTAGAGCCAGACAATGCTGGCTAGAATTACAGCTTCCCCCCTCCACATTTACTTTATTGATGAACTTGCGGCGAAGAATATCAGTTCCCAAGTACATATGTTTGATTTTCCTACTGTATCCACAGACTGCTACGGAAAACTTTCTGCCGGTCGGTAGTTCATAGTCTAGCCATGTGACTGGGTATTCCTTCATAACACTTATCACCTTCCTAATCCTTATGTAACTAGTGCCAGTGCCTGGCAAAAGAGCTATTAACGATTATACACTAACTCTATAGCCATACGCAAGCTCTGTTTGTGGCGGTGGAAATCTGTAGTTCACCTTAGTATTGTTCTTATTAACAGGCACTCATTTTGTAAATATGGAGCAGATATTTCTTGTTAGTGGGGTCGGCTATTTCAAGAATGTTCTATGGATTATGCCATTTATTTTCGTTGTTTTTCCTTATTTTGCCTCCAGCGCTTAATAAGCCACAGGATAATAATAAGAAGAACCATATCAATTGCATAGATACTACCAACTAGCCACCAGTTAATAGGCTTGGGTGGCGCAGGGGAAGGTATTGACTGTTGAGTAGGTGTTAAGGCCAGGGCGGGGTTTTCTTTGATGGTAAAAGAACCCGACAGGCCATTAATATCAACCGAATATTGGCTGGGGTT
>CAYGXW010000015.1:0-22746 GCA_964354125.1 uncultured Dehalococcoidales bacterium | reverse complement strand
GTTGACCTCGGTAGGTGATATGGTTAGCGCAGAGATGGAAAAGGATGGGGGTGCGTTTTCCTTGACCGCATTCTCCCTGATGGTAAAAGAACCCGACAGGCCATTAATATCAACCGAATATTGGCTGGGGTTATTCCTTGAGATATTAAAGCTCACCAGCTCACTAGTCTGGCCGGGCAGGGTAATAGTTCTGGTTTCGGCAACAGCATCATTTATTTTAAGGGTAACCTGATAATCTCCCGTTATGTCTCCGGTATTGGCAACCAGCACAGAGACGGTGACACTATCCCCGGTGTTGACCTCGGTAGGTGATATGGTTAGCGCAGAGATGGAAAAGGATGGGGGTGCGGTGTGAGCCATAACAGTGAAAGCGGTGAAGTGGCTTACGGGTACAGTGATGGTGTTTGTCTCCGGATTAACGATGCTGCCCTCAAGCTCAATCCATTTCCCGCTGACCTCATCCCAGGTAGCTATAACCAGTTTCTCTTGGCTAATCCCCTCCGGTATTTGCGGCTCATCATAGGTTATGGTCAGGATTGCTGGTGGCGCAAAGGTGGCGTTATTGGGTCTGATATCATAGACAAGAGTGATAAAATTGCAATTCTCGGGTGGTGCCGGTGGCTCTTTAAGCTCAACAATTCTTATCCTTGTCACTGGCTGACCGTATTCATCCAGTGCTTTAATACCTTTATTAAGCGTGATACTGCATTTAGAATCTGCAGAAGGGGCGATGATAGTTTCGGTAATTATTCCCTGCTGGTCAATCTTGCCTTCGGTATCGGTAATCCCGGTGGGTGGTTGTTCGGGAATGTACTCTTCATCGCTGCTAGGTAGCATATAACTGATTGAGCCCATTGGTTGAGATGGGGGTAGATAGGGGGTGACATTGAACCACAATACAGCTTTAACCTTGGCTTCAATGAGTTCTCCGACTATATTGTAAGTCCCGGGGATACTATACTCGGGAAATTTTAGGGGCACAATTTGTGATGCTTGGGTAATATTGCCCTTTTTATTGGGGAAGGGGCTTATTGATATGGTATAGCTGGGATTTAATACTACCTCGGTGCCGTTTTCTTCGTGACTGGCTATAACGCGGCCGGTGACATAGGCTTCACTTATTGTTAACGGCAGGTCATTAATACAGGTTGCTTGACCGGTAACTGTGGCGTAAAAAGTCTCACCACTTTGAATCTCTTCTTTACTGAATTCCACTGTATAGCTAATTAGGAAATAGTCATCTATACTCAGTGCCGCCGCAGGGACCACATTAATAGTAATCAAGCACAGCGCCAAAGCCAGGGCGATTAGCAGGCGGCGTAAAATATGAGCTCTAGGTATTTCTACCCGCATTCGTTTACCCGTTACCTTCACAGTGTTACTCACCAATAGTGCCAGTGATGCCGCTCCTGGATTGGGCAATTAAAGCGAGGCGGATTAAGCATTCGTTATGTATCCGGGGAAAGCTTTGATATGGTGAAGCCCCCGCCCTGGGGCGCTTCTTGGTAATCAATGACCATTCCCTCAAGCATTGGGGTTAATTTAGAGTTAAGGAATAATACCTTTACCCCCTCGCTTTCCACTACCTGGTCCCCCTCCTTTTCTTTGTCTAATATCATCTTTAACTGGTTTGGTCTTGAGGTGGAAGGAACAATTCTATAGCCCACTTCTGGCTCTGTCGTCTTAGCCTGGATGGCCTCCTTTAATTTCTCCAAAGCAGTTTCCGTTACTGTTAATCCGCCAATACCCTCTTTGACCTCCTTAGCTTCTTTATGGGCTCTCTCTTCAGCCACTCCACCAAAGGCTCCTATCTTGGCTTCTTCAAATTCTCTCCTAACACTTTCACTGGCTAGGCGTTCAACTCCTTTTCTAGTTCTTTCCTCCACTTTCCTGGCTTCTTTAGCTTCTATAACCTCCCTCTTAGCCCTTTCCTTGGCGAGACGTTTAGCCTCTTTGACCATGGCTTTTATCTTAGTCTCATCTCTAACCTCTGGTCTGAACCCTTGCCCAGCCTTCAGCCAATCTCTTCTGGCGAAGAGTCCGCCGAATGTGAACCTTTCCTTTAACCTTTCTCTTTTAACGAATAGTATGATGGATATAATAAGGAGCGTTAAGCCGGCGATGATACCTATAATAAGCCACCAGTTAGTCTCGGTTTTGGTTGGTATTAGCTTTACTGTAAACGAGAGGGTAAGCCCATCAACAGTGACAAAGTAGGTACCCTCATCATTCTTGGTGGTGGTAAAGGTTATTTCTTCACTAGCTCCGGCATCAAGGGTTACCTCTTTAGTTGCTTCCACTAACCCGTTTACCTTAAATATTGCTTGATAGTTACCAGCAAGGTCGCCGGTGTTGGTAACCAGAAAGCTGATGGTTACCTCCTTGCCGGTATCAAGCTCAGTCTGGTCTATATCCCAATTACCGGTAACGAAGTTGGCTGGTGAGCCAGATGTGGTAAATGTATATTCATCAGATACCGCCAGATTGCCTGCCCCATCCCTTGACATAACTTTATAGTAATAGGTGGTAGCCGGCGTAAGTCCGGTCAGGTGAACAAGATGCTCGGTAACCAGCGTTTCATCCAATGGCGTGAGCTCACTTGGGCTGGACCAGTATTCCACCTGGCTATCACCTGGTTCGTCGGTTATCCAGATTATCTTAGCGCTGGTTTTGGTGATGTTGAAGGTTGATATATTTGAAATAATAGGCGCTGTAATATCCTCCCCCTGGCTGAAGTTAGCGGTAACCGTCTTATTTTTATCCATAGTTACCGTGGTGCTGGCGGCATTGGGGTTGGCTACTTCACCAGTCCAGCTATCAAACTGCCAGCCCTCATCCGGGGTGGCGGTAATAGCCACCACCGTACCCTCGGCATAGATATACTCACCGGCTGGTGGGTCGGTAGTGCCATTACCACTTACCCCTATAGTCAGGGTATAGGTCGTTACCCCTACCTGGCTGAAGTTAGCGGTAACCGTCTTATTTTTATCCATAGTTACCGTGGTGCTGGCTGAATTGGGATTGGCGACATCGCCAGTCCAGTTATTAAATTGCCAGCCTTCGTCCGGGGTGGCGGTAATATCTACCACTGTGCCTTCGGCATAGCTATGCTCACCTGCCGAAGGGCTGGTAGTGCCGTTGCCGTTTACCGCCATGGTCAGGGTATAGGTTGTTACCCCTACCGGGCTGAAGTTGGCGGTAACCGTCTTATTTTTATCCATAGTTACCGTGGTGCTGGCGGCATCGGGATTGGCTACACTGCCAGTCCAGCTAACAAACTGCCAGCCCTCGCCCGGGATGGCGGTAATATCCACCACTGTGCCCTCTGGATAAGTATGCTCACCTGCCGAAGGGCTGGTAGTGCCATTACCACTTACCGCCATAGTCAGGGTAAAGGTCGTTACCCCTACCGGGCTGAAGTTGGCGGTAACCGTCTTATCATCATCCATAGTTACCGTGGTGCTGGCGGCATTGGGGTCAGCCACGTCGCCAGTCCAGCTAACAAACTGCCAGCCCTCGTCCGGGATGGCGATAATGTTTACCACCTCACTCGCTATGTATATATTGTTACCCACTGGCGGCTCGGTAGTACCGTTGCCACTTACCGCCATGGTCAGGGTATAGGTTTGGAATTGAGAGAAGTTGGCGGTAACCGTCTTATTACCATCCATTTTTACCGTGGTGCTGGCTGAATCTGGGTCAGCCACATCACCGGTCCAGTTATCAAACCTCCAGCCCTCGCCCGGAGTGGCACTTATATTAACCACTCTGTCTTTTTCGTAAATATGGTTACCCACTGATGGGTTGGTAGTGCCAACGCCGTTCACTGCCATGGTCAGGGTATATTGGGGGGGTGGTGTGGTTGCTAATAGATCAAGTTGGGTAACGCCAAGGAATGCAAAGGTAGACGAGTCAGCATAGATGCCGTTTACATATAAGTCGACTGTCTTGCCGATATCAGCGGTTGTACCATTAACCGTCAGCTCATAATAACTACCGGTTGTGGTAGTGCTGAAGTCAGGGTAGCCGCTCATTGTGGCAGTTATACTTGTGCCGCTAGGAGCTGGTGCGCCATCTAGAGTAACATTACCATAAAAAAGATGAGAATTTGGAGGCTGAGCCGTAACGGTACTTAAAGGCATCACGAAGAAGATAAGTAGTGTTGACAAGATAATCATTAATAACTTTTTCACTTTATTAACTCAATTACTCCCAAATATTATATCAGTTGTTATCTATGGTAAGTGTATTAGGGGCGGTCATCTCTATCCAATATGCCTTGCCCTCGGTCATCTCAATAAGATTCTGTGGGCCATCGGGAATGAAATAATACCATGTTTCCATAGCACCATCGTAATACCAGACTATCTCAACATCAGCGATTATGTCAGCCAGTACATCCTCAATGGTAGAAGGGCTGGGGGTCTCTGGTAACGATACGAGATTCCAGCCGACTACCAGGGGAATATCATAGGGCAGTGAGGGTTCAACCCCGTCAACAATGAGTTTACAGGTATTGGCAGTTTCCAACCAGTAGCCTTTGCCCTCAGTCATCTCGGTGAGAGTCTGTGGGCCGTCGGGAATGAAATAATACCAAGTGCCTGCATCGTAATACCATACTATCTCAACATCAGAGATGATGTCAGCTAGCACATCCTCAATACTGGATGATGTGGGGGTGCGTATTAGACCGATAAAATTCCAGCCTGCAACCAAGTCAATACTCACTTCGTAATAGGCGTAACCGATAGGTAGAATTGAGCCGTCCATAAGAGAAACAAAGTTCTGAGCGCTGGGGTAGTCTACACCCTGCGTGTACCACATCTCATATACCCCATTTTCGTAGACAACGCAGGGGGAGGCGACACTGCTCCACGGGCTGCCACCGCTGCCGGTAAGGGCGGTGGGGTCCTGCTCCGTCCAGGCTTCGCCATCACCCGAGGTGGCATAGCCAATGCGGGCACTGGTATTAGCCAGGTAGGGCAGAATGGGGTCAATATCACCTATGATGGGTGGATCTTCATCTGGGTCACCAAGAAATGATTTTAGGGCGGTTAAGAAAGCGTCCAAGCCCTCTGAGGTATAAGTGTCAATCAAGCCTAATATATCCGTCTCCAGTGCTTTTATTTCATTCATAAGATCCGTGAAACTTGTCTCATTGAGGTCTGTAGTAAGGTGCGTGTACCACATCTCGTAATCAGTGTCGCTATGCTTGATAACACAGGGGGTAGCCACGCTGTTCCATAACCCGGTGCCACCACCGGTAAAAACGCTATAATCCGGGGTTCCCCAATCTACTCCATCGGTTGAGGTGGCATAGCCAATGGTGCTCTGTATATCATCCAGAAGGGTCCACAGGTCTTCGGCGCCGAAGTTGATTATATCGGCAAGGATATCATAAAGCTCAGTTTCAGTAAGGCTGATTTGAGCATGGGTGAACCACATCTCATAATCATCGGTATCATTCTTGATAACACAGGGAGAGGCCACGCTGTGCCATATCCCACTGCCAGTACTAGGAAGCACATCAAGGTTTATGTTTTCCCAAGTTGTGCCATTGGTTGAGGTGGTGTAGCCGATAGCGGTGCTTTTCTCATATAAAAGGGCTAATATAGCAGTTTTTCTGGCTGTTGTATCACCCCCAAGACCAGTGAGGATATTTTGCAGCTCTGACTGAGTAAGATCTGTCAACGAATGAGTAAACCACATCTCATAGCCATCAACAGTTTTAATGACACAGGGCATGCCGATATTCTCCAATTCACCAGTATCACCGGCTAGCACTTCGTCATTCACTACCGTCCAGACTTTGCCGTCACTTGATTCGGCATAACCAATTACGGTGCTGGTGGCATTCAGGAAATCCCAGAGGGTAGCAGCATCTATACCTGACAAGTCATCTAACAATAGATTAAAGTTTAGATTTACCAGGTCACCTATAATGTCACTGGAAAGTATAGACGTTAGACTATCTACCATGCCACCAATATCCATGTCTGATTTGCTGTGTGTGTACCACATCTTGTATGTACCGCCGTCCTTGATAACCCAAGAATCTACGACAGACCTTTCAAACTCAAGTGTCACCTCACCGGTATACTTTGTCCAGGGGACTGCTGCTTGAACTAATGAAACCAGGTTGGCTACAGAGAGAGAACAAAGGCTTAGGACAAGAATTACCGCTGTTGCCAGCCCCACCCTGTTTTTAATATACTTCACAGACATTCCCCCATTGTTGATTAGGTAAGTATACTGGCATTTCAGCGCAAGGGTTTAGTCCCTGATATTTATTTTATCAGTGAGCTTATCTTTCATTTATTTAAATAGGTGACAGCAGTGTTTTATGGTGCTGTTAGTCGCCCAAAGGCTACCATAACCTATTATAGCCGTCAAGTAAACTAATTGGCTAGTACCTTTTTCTCAACATCAATGGAAACATTTGACATAGTATGAAATCTATGATATATTATATTATTCATACTATCTATGGCGGGGAATTTAAAATGGACATTAGATTAGAGGAGCATATGGTGCCCAAGTTCTATGGCTCAACAACGGTGGGTGAAAGAGGGCAGGTGGTCATCCCGGCTGAAGCTCGCCGGGACTTAGGGCTCGTACCGGCTACCAAACTACTTGTTTTTGGTAGCCATAGTAGAGGCGGCATAATGATTACCAAGGCGGAATCATTTACAGAGTTTCTGACAAAAGCCATAGACATGATGAGCCGTTTTGAAGAGATGCTCAAGGCTGATGTTAAGCCACCCCAAAGAAGCGATTAGCATATATTTATATAGGAACCTGCTACAGAAGAGACGAATGAGCGATTATATTATTGAAGTAGATAACCTGGAAAAGAGATTTGGTAAACTTGTCGCGGTAGATAAGGTCAGTTTCGGTGTAAAGCCAGGAGAAATCTTTGGTTTCCTGGGACCTAACGGAGCCGGCAAAACGACGACCATCAACATCCTGTGTACATTATTAAAGCCGACTTCAGGACGGGCTGTCATCAACAGCTTTGATGTAGTGCGTCAGCAGAACCAGGTGCGCCAGCAAATCGGTTTGGTCTTTCAGGAGCCCAGCCTGGATGATAAGCTCAGCGGAATACAAAACCTTCAATTCCATGCTATGGTTTACAATGTGCCTGCCCCGCTTTGCAAACAGCGGATTGAGCAGGTTCTCAAAATGGTAGAGCTCTGGGACAGGCGCAACAGCCAGGTAGAGACCTATTCCGGGGGTATGAAACGCCGTCTTGAACTAGCCCGGGGGCTGCTTCATTATCCCAAGGTATTATTCCTTGACGAGCCGACGTTGGGGCTAGACCCTCAAACACGAAACCGTATTTGGGAGTATATACTTGAGCTGTGCCGCCAGGAAGGGACTACTATTTTCCTGACCACCCACTATATGGATGAGGCGGAGAAGGCTGGCCGTATTGCCATTATTGATGAGGGAAAGATTGTTGCCCTGGATACACCTAGGAAGCTTAAAAGGATTGTCGGGCAGGATATAATATCTTTGAAAACCGAAGATGACGATAAAGCCGCCGAAGAAATCAAGCTTAGATATCAGATTGAGGTCGCAAGTGATGGTGGTGGGCTTACCTTTGCTGTGAATAATGGGGAAAAGTTTCTGCCTGACTTTATCAAAGAACTGGGTACCAGGATTCTGAGTGTCAATCTACGCCGCCCCAGCCTGGATGATGTCTTTCTCAAACTCACTGGGCGGGAAATACGCGATGAAGAAAGTAAAGATTTCAAATCAATAGCCCACCACGGCCACTTTAGGCGACATTAGGACTAAATTATGAATAATCTGCGCGGCATTTATACCATATGGTACCGGGATATACTGCGCTTCTGGCACGATAAGATGCGTATGATCGGCTCTATAATCTTTCCCCTCATATTCTTGTTTATCTTCGGTAGCGGGCTCAGTGGTAGGATGGGTTTCAGTGATTCGGGAGTGGACTATACTCAGTTCATGTTCCCGGGTATTATCGGTATGACGGTGCTTATGAACTCGTTTATGTCCGGGGTATCGGTCGTCTGGGATAGAGAGTTCGGCTTCCTTAAGGAGGTGCTGGTGGCACCCATAAGCCGCACCTCGGTAGCCATAGGCAAAACACTAGGCTCAACAACGATAGCCATGCTCCAGGGAATGCTTATCCTCTTATTTGCCCCTATAATCGGTGTTTCATTTTCAGCATCTACTTTACTGGCATTAATACCGCTGATGCTATTACTGGCTGTCTCAATGAGCTCCCTGGGTGTATTACTGGCGACGCGCATCAAGTCCCTGCAGGCATTTCAGGTAGTGATGCAGATGTTGATGTTCCCCATGATATTTCTATCCGGGGTCTTTTTCCCGGTTGAGGGGCTACCGGCATGGATGAATGTACTGGTCAAGATTAACCCGGCTACCTATGGCATCGCCCCAATCCGTCAGGTAGTACTGGGAACGACAGCGGATTCTCCTCTAGGTATAACTGTCCTTGGGCATACCATGTCGCTCTGGGATAATGTTGCCGTGGTGGCAGTGTTTGGCATAGTGATGACCCTTCTGGCTATGTGGTCTTTCGGTCATCAGGAATAATTTTCAGATTTTAACCGCAGCATCTATTATCTATTTGCAGAAGGGGCAGATGGGATAATTGCAGACGGCACAATCAAGACACAGCCCGCCGTGCCCTAAATCAACAATATCCTCTCTGGAAACTGGCTCGCCAGCCAGAACCCTGGGCAGGATAATATCTATAATGGTCGTCTCATTAAAGATTACCGCTGCCGGGGCTCCGAGTATGGGGATGTCACCCAGCATGGCAAAAAGGAACATAGCACCCGGCATAACCGGTGCCCCGTAGGAGATTATCTTTGCCCCGCTCCTTGCCACTCCCTCAACCGTTACATCATCCGGGTCTACAGATAACCCGCCGCAAGCGAATATAACCTCCGAGCCCTTAGCCTTCATCTCCAGAACAGCCTGGGCAATCAAGTCCTCGTCGTCGGGGACTATACTCTGGTGGTTAATACTTGAGCCCAGCGGCTCAACCTTACTTTTGATAAAATCGCCAAATTTATCCTTAATTCTTCCCTTGAATACTTCATTGCCGGTAATGACGACACCCACTTTCTTTTCTTTGAAGGGAATCACATTGATTACCTTGCCCTTTTTCTGGCAGAGTTCTTCTATCTTGTTTAGCTTTGCCTCAGATATATATAAGGGGATAATTTTGGTGCCGGCAACCACCATTCCCGGCTGACACACCATGTTTTCATGCATCGTAGCCAGCGAAATCTCAGGGATTGAGTTAATCTCTTTAAGCAGGGCCTTGTTTATTTTTAACAACCCCAGAATGCTGGACTTTATACTCACCCTGCCTTCTTTGGGGCTGGATGCTTCCAACTCCGGGTCGGCTACCGCCTTGGCTATTCGTAGAGCGGCTTCTTCTTCGTGGACTTCCCCCTCTTCCTCTTCTATGATATAGATATGCTCCTTGCCTATATTAAGCAGTTCCGGCATATCCTCCCGCCTGATTATATGCCCACGGCGAAAGGCAGGCCCCTTGAACTTGCCGGGGACGACCTTGGTTACATCATGACCGAGAGCCATCCCTATGGCTTCTTCCAGTTTGACCTTCTTTAGCATTCAGCTATCTCCCTTCCTGGCTGGCTAATTTAAGACGGAACGATAATCACCCATTGTATTGAGATTGATATAGATACTTCCAGAGTCGATGGCAACCTCAAGGATGTCATCGGGGTGTCTTCTCAATATCTCCCGGCCGCCGATATCGCCCTTAAGTTGCAATAGTTCCTCTTTATAACTGATGGCGAAGATGATGGGGTTGCCCCTTTTTGTCTTATATAAAGGCACGGTTATACCCTTATTGGAATTAAGCGACTCATTTATCAGCTTGTTATAGGTATCCTTTTCTATAAGGGGCTGGTCGGAAAGGGCAACCATAACCCTCTGTGCCTGACTGCTAACCTGTTTCAGCCCGGCAATTAAAGAGGTGCTCATACCCTGGCGATAGTCCGGGTTGAAAACCACCTTAACCGGTTTACCGGTTATCGCCTTTTCCATCTCCTGGGCTTCAGCCCCCAGCACCACAATAACCTCGTCTACCCGGGAACTCAGGATATTATCAACAGTTTTTTCCAAAATAGTGCCGCCGCCAAGAGGGAGCAATAGCTTGGGTTTACCCATACGCTTTGATTCACCGGCGGCCAGCAGAATCACTGATATAAAATTGGATTTATCCATCTTCATCTTTGTGCGAGTTTTGACTAATTGCTTATTACCGAGACGGAATAATAAAGTATGGCACGAAAAATGCTACTCGTCAAATTGTAATTCCTTGACTGTAGTAACCCTGCCGAAGTATGCTATCAGCGGGAAAGATGAACGGAAAGATATATCTGGTTGGTATTGGCCCCGGCAGTCAGGATAATATAACACCCCGGGCGGCGAATGCGTTAAAAAATATACAGGTCGCTATCGGTCATAAAGACTGCTTGGACCTGGTATGGAGATTTATTGTAGGCAAGGAGATAATTGCCTCGGAGATGAGCCCTGTTGAGCGCGCTGAGGTAGCAGTGAAAAAAGCCCAGCAGGGTAAAGATGTGGCTCTGGTGAGCACCGGTGACACCGGTATTTATGCCATTGCCAGCACATTTTTCAGCTATCTCAGGGAAAAAGGACTCAAGGTAGAGGTAGAGGTTATTCCCGGGGTGACGGTAGCCAGTGCCGCAGCGGCACTTCTGGGTTCACCACTGGGACACGATTTTGCCGTAATCAGCCTGGCTGATTTGGCCACCCGATGGAGCGCTATCAAGAAACGGCTGGAATCAGCCGCCGAGTCAGACTTTGTAATTGTCCTGTATAACCCCAGGGGTAAGGTGGGGGATAAGAGGCTCAAAGAAACCATTGATATCTTATTACGCTATAGAGAAGCGGCTACCCCGGTGGGTATTGTCACCAGTGCTACAACCGAGAGGGAGAAGTTTCTCATTACCACGCTGGGAGAGGTTTCTGGTCAGGATATTGATACCGATACCATAGTGATAGTGGGGAACTCCGAGACATTCGTCTTTAACGGCAGGATGGTCACCCCCAGGGGGTATATAAAGGGCGTGGGTTATTGACACTTATTTAATCAGACCTGCGCACTTGTATAATCTCGGCTAATATGCTGACCGCTATCTCCTCCGGTGTCTGGGCATGGATACTCAAACCAATGGGGGCATGAACCTTATCTAATAGTTCTTGGGGTATCCCTTTAGCCATCAAGTGAGAATAAACAGCCTTGTTTTTGGTTTTACTGCCTATCATACCGATATACTTTGCCTCTGTCGCTACAGCCCTCTCCAGTACAGTCTCATCACCCCTGTGGCCATGGGTAACAATCACTATATAACCTGTTTTACCTATCTTTAATTTGGAAAATGCTTTGGCATAGTCAGAAACCAGGGTTTGTTCCGCTTCAGGGAACCTCTGGGGATTAGCATATTCAGGGCGGTCGTCAATGACCACTATCTTGAAGCCTACCAGCTTAGCCATCTTGGCCAGGGTGAAGGATATATGACCGCCACCAAAGATAAATAGGGTAGGTGCAGACAGAATAGGTTCAATGAATACCTCCACATCGCCGCCACAGATCATCCCCAGCTCCTCGCCCTCTTTTAGACGATAGCAGAGGTGCCGCGGCTTTCCCATTTTTATTACCTCAATCGCCTCCTTGATTACCTGCAATTCAACACTGCCGCCGCCGATGGTGCCAAGTATACTGCCATCAGCCCTGACCAGCATCTTGGCGCCTTCTTCCCTGGGGGTGGAGCCGCTGGCTGAGATGACGGTTACCAGCGCTGCTTCTTCCCCCCCGGCTTTGAGCTTGACTATTTCCTGGTATATATCGTCCGGCATGTTATTCTCCTCTCATATGACTTGAACGTTTAATTGTTAGCCTGGATAATTTCAACCACGGGTTTTGTAGATTGAGCCTGCCCCAGCACCACCCGCTCAATCCGGGGACGCCCCCTCTCCAGAATCTTATAGGCTAGAGCTTCGGCTTCTGTGGTATCTTCAGCCAAATCCACCTTGTTGATAAGGATGATAATTCTGGCATGGGCTGGGCTGCCTTTTATTATACCCTCAGGATGAATTAGTAGTGTAGTAATAGCATCTGCTGATATGATACTGCCTGGTGGCAGTCCCGTCAATTGGGAAGCTATTTCCGCTCTAAAGACATTCTCCTCGGTTAGCTCTGAGCCCAGGGCATCTATGCCAACAATGGCTATCACCAGGGATGTGTTTTGTGGGATTACCGGCTCGGTGGCGTTGGGTGCCTTTAGCGGCTTTCTGGCAGCACCGTCTGCCTCTACGATGATATAGGCTATCTGCTCCAGTTCAGCTAAATGGATTACCAGCTCCGGGCTAATCCCCTTTAATTTCCCCTCAGCTGTAAGCCTCTCGCTAGCCAGGGTGATATGCCGGTGCCTTTTAAGCTCTTGGACAAGATGGGCAATCATCTTCTTCTCATCTGATTCTACAATAAGAGATGTCCCGGAGGCTTGCCAGTCAAAAATCTTGGTGGTGGTAGTGGTAACAACCGGTTCTCCGGTAGAAGCTAGTTCTTTAGCCAGAGCCGACATTAGGGTTGTCTTACCACCGGCGCCGACCAGGCTTATTACCTCCCCATAATGAATATCAAGGGCGTCTTTAAGACTGGTGGTTTCAGCCGGTGCTGAGCCCCTACCCTTAATTGCTTCTATTTTCGGATGTTTAACCAAACCCCACCCTCTTCTATAATCTTGCAGTTATTGGTAAGTTGCGACTTCCTTGCCAATTCCCCTAATTCCTTTATGCTGAACCATCTCCGACCCAATCTTTCGTTTAAAACACGAGATTCCTCAGTAATTTCGTCTATAACTTGCTGAGGAATTCCTTTACCATAGCCACCGCCAACAAAGGCCAGGCCGCCTTTTTTGAGTACTCGAAAGATTTCCCTGAGAAGGTTTTCTTTTTCACCCAGGAAGAAGAAGGCGCCTCTGAATATTACCAGTTCAAACTGGCAGTCACCAAAGGCAAGGTTGTTTAAACCTGTCTTCTTTACTGCTATTTTGGTGGCTAATCCAGAGGCAGACAGTTTCTTCTCTATATACTCAACTACCTCAGGCGACTCATCGGCAATAGTAATCTCAAGCTTTGGGTATATTCTAGCCAGTTCCAGGGAGATGCCGCCCGAGAACGGTCCTAGTTCTAAAACCGAGCCGGAATCCCTACGGTAGCCCTCCATTATTTGCATAACCAGATAAGGATAGACTTTTACCCATAAACCATTTACTTTTTTTAAATCAGCGATATCCATAGATTACCTCATCTATTAAAGTGAGATAATATTGCCTCCAAAACTCCGCCGGCAATCGCCCTAGCCTTGTCTGAGATGGTGTAACAGTAATCATTAATTCCCCTAGGGTCGACATCCCCAGCTTTCATTCCTTTGTGAACCTGGGTTCCATCTCGCAAAAGCCCTCGGATAACACCCCCGACCAGGGCCTTGACCGGAGCCCCATCAATAAAAGCAACCACCTCACCAGCCTCAACATGGTCGCCTATCTTTTTGCTGGTGGAAAACTGCCCCGCCGCGGGAGCACGCAGCACCCTTTCAGATGAGAAGCCAGCAATTACTCCGGGAACGCCAGTATCTGGCTCTGCCTCTCCTTGAAGAATCATCCGACCCAGATTATGACCTCGGTTAGTCTCAATTACTATGTGAGCATCTTTACCCGCCTTAAAGCCGATACCTAACCCAATGACCAGTGGGGCATCAGATATCTTGGTACCTAGATTCTTCTTGGCTATTATGGCATCAACCAAGACATCGGGCTTCAGAATATTCTTAACTCTAGCCTCTGGGTCAACTAAAAGCGGCAACTTACCCTCATGCCACACCCGAAAGACCTCATCAGGAGATGAAACTAGCTTGGCGACTACTCCCTCAACCTCCTTTTGTCCTTCATAAACCGCCTCGCAGAAGGCAACCTCTCTTCTTACTGCTTGAGGCTTGGGTATCTCGGTTATAAAGACTTTAAAATGACATTGGCTCAACCTGTGGGCAACGCCACTGGCCAGTTCCCCACCCCCCCTGATCAAAACTTTAAGCTTATCCAAGGACATATCCTCCTCCTATTTCCTTATACTTAAGAGTTTTAAGCCTTCTATCTGCTTGAGCATAGCCCCTTCGGTGATGCAGGTAAGCATTCTCTGCGGCTGGACTACCTTTACCCCGCTGATAACATCCACGCCATAATCAAACAAGACCGGCGACAGCGGGCTGGTGGGTCCCACCATAACCACGAATTTATCCTGACATAGCTTCATTAGCTCCAGAAAGGTATGATTTATCAGCGAGGTTCCTGTCAGCCCAACGACATCGGCTTGGGGCAGTATGTTTTCAGCCGCCTCAGCGGGCAGGTCTTCGCCGCGTGGTCTCTGCTCTATGACCCACAGCTTTCTGGCTATATCTTTGAGCTTCGGTGTAAATGGGAAGTGGCCGACGACGGCGATTTTCTTACCCATTCCTTCTTGAGCCAGGATGTCAAAGGCATTCTCATCAAAACACTTGGTTTCATCAATATCTATCAGCGAATTTATGGTAGCCATGCCTATGGATGCCTCGAGCAGGTTGTCCGATTTGGCATATTCCGCCAGCTCCAGGGCGGGCTTACCCCGCAGTCGGCCCACATCTCTTACCCTACCGTGGTGCGGGTGTTCCTCACGAAAGCTGGAGGCAAGCCCCCAGTTCCGGCTCATCACCGCCGTCCACAAGGCACAGGAATAGACCTCCCTTACTGTGCTATCTTTATCCAGGCTGGCAATCAAATCGTCAAGAACATTCACTTTATTACCTCACTTATTAACAATATCATACAATCCTTTCATTCTCTACTGTGATTGCACTTGCACTCATAGACCCTTATTTTTCTTAGCTTTAATATCAGAAAGACCTCCTTACCCACTGCTAGGTCCATATCCTTAAAGATATCGCGTGGCATCTCTGTCTGTAGGGTATGAACTCCTATTTTCACTGAAAGCCTCTCTGTTGTGCTAGAGGATTTTATGTCGGTTATGATTCCTTTAAAGCGGTTCATGTGTGGTCCTGGTGGTTGGGTATCAGAGATATAGATATCGCGTGGGAACAGAGCAATCCTTTCTATTGAATTCCCATCATGAGGTAATACAATGCGTAGTCCACGACAATCAACCTCCATAAGTCCCTGCCCCAGGCGATGACAATGGTCACATTCTAGAATGTTGGGTGAGCCGATAAAATCAGTAACTGACTTGGTCTCAGGATAGAAGAATACCTCATCCGGTTCCCCCACCTGCTCCAGCCTGCCCATGTTCAAAATTCCTATTCTATCGGCTATCTCCTCGGCTTCTGTCTGGTCATGGGTGATATGGATGGTGGTAACCCCCAGTTCATTGTGAATCTGCCTTAATTCCAATCTTAAGTATTTGGCGGTTTGCAGGTCCAGGGCACCCAGCGGTTCATCAAGAAGCAGGATTTTGGGGGAAAGCGCCAGGGCACGGGCGAGAGCTACCCTCTGTTTTTCTCCACCACTAAGGGAGTGTGTATTCCGATTGAGTAAATGAACTATACCCGTCAGCTCGGACAGGTTTCTCACCCGCTCCTGTACTTCCGTTTTTGGGTACTTTGCCTGTTTTAAGCCAAAGGCGATGTTATCAGCCACCTTCAAAAAGGGGAATAATACATAATCTTGAGGTACGTATCCCATTTTCCTTTCCTCTGGCGTAAAGCGGGTAATCTCCCTTTTGTCTACCCATATCTCTCCCTTTTTGGAACGTTGCAGTCCGGCGATGCATTCCAGGAGGATGGTCTTACCGGCCCCTGTTGGTCCCAGGACAACAAAGTATTCCCTATCATGAATAGACAGGTTTATATCTTTTAGATGGAACTCGCCTAAATCTATGGAAAGCTCTTTAATCTCTATCATATCTGATATCTTCTTTTAGTGATCTTTCTCATAATAAGCAGGGCAATCACGGCAATTATTACCAGCAAGAAAATAATAGCTATTGCCTTCTCCACATCGGCGGAAGCCAGGCTTAGAAATATAGCAGTGGGAAGGGTTTCCGTTTTCATTGCTGTGGCTCCAGCCAGGGTAACAGTCGCCCCGAATTCCCCTATAGCCCTAGCCCAAGTCAGAATAGCAGCCGCTATTAATCCATCTTTTGCCAGCGGTAGTGTAACCTTTATAAACGCCGCTGGTTTGCTACAACCCAGTGTCCTGCCTACCTGCTCATACCTCGGGTCAATGCTATCAAAGGTAGACTTGAGTAACCTGATAGCCAGTGCGCTGATAACCACTACCTGAGCCAAGACTATACCGGGTACGGCAAAGACAAATTTTAGCACATTATCGTCAATGCCGGCACCTATCGGGTTATTGAAAAAAACCAGTAGCGCGGCGCCTAGGGCTACCGGAGATATAACAATGGGCAGGTCAAGCAGGCTATCAACTATATCCTTACCCGGGAACTTGGTATAGGAGATAGCATAGGCTACCGGGATGGCTATCAGTATAGCGATAACAGTGGCAATGGTAGCCGTGGTTAGGCTTAACCTGATGGCGAACAGGATTTCTTCAGATAGTAGGGCGGCGATAAAGGTATTCCAGTCGGTATAGGTGAGCATGGACACGATGATGCCAATAAAAAAGATGATCAGAAGGGCTAGGGCGCTGATGGTTGCCCCTCTGAATGCTCTCTCACCACCAACGCCCTTTAAGACTTTGAACATATACTATCGCCTTTCAATGAATCTCTATTTGACCAAGGGCTTATAGTCATCAGGGAGCTTATATTCACCACCGATTTCAGCATCAGGAGCAAACTGTCTGGCTTCCTCTTCGGTGACAAGATATCCCCACTTCTTAAAAATCTCCAGACCTTTAGCTGAAACCAAAAAGTCTAGGAATTTCTGGGCGCTTTCTCTGTCCCTGGTAAAGGTGCATATCGCCCCTGGGACATAAGCCAGCCTCGGTATCTGCTCTGGCTCAAGATAGATAACATCGGTAGTATCAGGATTCCAGCTGGCAAAAACCTCCCACCCCATTATAGCATCTACTGCTTTTAGAACGACCCAGCCAGCTGTTTCTTCACAGCTCTTGGCATAGCTAACAATAGTTCCCGCTTCTTTAATATCATCTATGAGACCGTTAGCCTCTAGTATCTCATAGGCATATAGTCCTACGCAAACCGATGCCGGGTCTCCTATACCCACTTCAATACCCGGCTTGGTTAAGTCAGCAAGAGACTGTATATTTTTTGGATTTCCTTCCTGAACCAGTATCGCCGGCACTAAATAGACTATAATCTCTTCAGAATCTGGATAGACGACCCCGTCCCTCTCCGCCTTCACCATATAGTCCAGTGAACCGGGGATATACAGGTCGCCCTCACCGGCAATCTTTAATTGTGATAGCATAGTCCCTGAGCCACCAAAATTAAGATAGACCTTTATCCCTGTTTCTTCTTTAAAGGCTTGAGCGGCTTCTTCTATAGGCGGCTTGCTAGCGGAACCGACAAAAGCGGTTATTGATTTCTCCACCTCACCAGAGCATCCACCAACAGGGATAAAGACCATCAGTCCGACCAGTATTAATATAAATAGCTTTTTCATTTTTTATCCTTCCTTCAAAATTAAAATATTAATCCAAGGTTTGCATATCTGCTCAAGTCAAGTTATTGATTTATCCCCCTTCTCCGAATAATAAATGTCCTAGTTTAACTGACTGTCTACTCGTTCAAGGATACCGGTATCCTCTACTTCAACCTGTTTTAGTTCCTGGCTGTGGTGCTGGAGCACCCCTCTGCCGCCGACATCCCCTCTTGTTTTAAGCAGTTCTGGAATCAGTATATTATCAAAGATAACAGGATGCCCTCTCATCTGAAGGTGAGTAGGAACAACGATGAGTGCTTGTTCCTGTTTATAGGTTCTGACCAGACTATTTATAAGCTTAGGTTTTATATAGGGGCGATTGCCCAGGGCAAGAAATACCGCCGCTGTATCTTGGGGGACTATCCTTAATCCATATCTTAGAGATTTACTCAAACCATATTCATAATCTGGATTTATAATTACCTTGACCTCTTTGTTCTGCAGTGCCTTTTTGACTTGCTCGGCTTGGTAGCCTAAGACCACGATGAGGTCATCAACGCCGGCGGCTAAAAAAGCCTCAGTGACACAGGATATTGGCAGGGCGTTCCAATAATCAGTTCTACCGGCGGCTAGGACAACGGCTGAAACCCTTATTCTTAATGGTATTGGATGCCCTTGTGTTGCCTTTATAGCTAGTACCTGGACTTGCCCATCAGAAAGCTTATAGACTATCTTTGTCTCCATAAACGTCTCATAGAGGTACCAGTCTCCTCTGCCCCATAACTTCAAGCCCAGTTCGGGGTTTCTTCTGAGTTGGAATAAGGCCTTGCTGACAAATAGGCGCTCTCTTGAAGACAAACTAATTAGGTTTGAGTAGGCCTGTTTACTTAAGAAGATTTTATTCACTGTTATCACCGGTGTCCGTTAGTGATATGAGATTTCCTTGCTCGGCTTCAGCCGAGCCCTGTTTTATCTCAAGAACCAGTTCTCTGTCTTCAATCAGCCTTAGTGTTTCCACCATACGGGAGTATTCTTCATAGCTGATGACAACAGCTACCGGCTTGCCGTGCTTGGTCAGCATAAAGCGATAAAGCTCATCCTCCACCCGGTCAATAAGTGGCAGGAGGTTCTTTCTGGCTTCGGTTATGGAAATAGCTTCTAGCATAATAACTCAAGAAGATAAAGTGCACATTATTACGTGCATTATATCACATTTTAAATCTCTGTCAATCCCTTTTTGTTAAAAAATTGACCTTGTTAATTAAATCCGTTATTCTGATAAACTATGGAGAATCTCCCCGGTGTTTACCAGATAACTATCAGGAGTACCAATATATTTCTGATTGTTGAAGAAGAAATAACGGTTGTTGATACCGGCTTTCGCGGCAGTGCCAAGAGGATAGTCAAGGCTATAAGAGACATTGGCCGCTCTGCTGATGAAATCAGCCTTATTATTATCACCCACAACCATTTAGACCATATTGGCGGACTGCCCGGACTGCGAAAGCTTACATCAGCCAAGGTGGCTATACATAAGGCTGACTTGAGTTACGGCAAGGACGGGCTGCCCTACCCCGGATATCTTAAGAATCTGATGAAGATTCCGTTTATAACTGTCTTCTGGCCCCTGGTCTATGCCAAACCGGATGATATTGACATCCAGTTGGAGGGCGGTGAGGTTTTACTACCATTGGATGGGCTAGAGGTTATCCATACGCCAGGGCATACCCCGGGCAGTATCAGCCTCTTCTCGCCTAAAAAGAGGCTGCTTATGGTAGGTGATACCATGAATAGTAGCCATAGAGACCTATGGCTCACGCCAAGGTCCATTAGCAGTGATATATCACAGGCTAGGGAATCGGTAAAACGGCTAGCCAGGCTGGATTTTGACATCCTGTGTTGTGGTCACGGTAAGCCGATAATTGGTGGTGCTTCAGCCAGATTACAGGACTGGATAAAAAGAAAAGGTTTATAGTTAAACCTTCCTGTTGTCTTTTGGTACTTACTTCTGTAGTCTATAATTAGTTTTAGTCTGGTGTAAAGCAAGCCCATCTAATATGGGGTATAAGCTGTAATTCTTGTTCTGCTATAATTAAAATGAGAGTTATTGCCGGTCAAGCCAAGGGGTGTATCCTTAAATCGCCAAAAGGGAGAAGAACCCGTCCCGCTACGGAGCTGGTTCGGGGGGCTATCTTTTCTATTCTGGAGTCTGCGGCTAGCGATTGGACACTGGTGCTTGACCTGTATTCCGGCAGTGGTGCTCTGGGGATTGAGGCGCTGAGCCGTGGTGCCGGCTGGGTTGACTTTGTTGAACAAGACCCACGATGTTGTGCTATAATTAAACAGAACCTGGAAAAGACAGGGCTTTTAGAATATGCTCACATTTATTGTTGTGGAGTAGCCAGGGCAATTTCCTTTCTTGATAAGGAGTACAGCATTATACTGATGGACCCACCCTATTCTGACCCATCTATAGACAAAACCATAGAGCAACTGGCAGATTCTAAACTGGTCGGTGCTAAATCTATGGTTGTGGTTACCCATTCGCCACACCATCCGCTAAATTCAGCTTATGTCACTCTGAATCTTATTAAGGAATATCGCCACGGCGATAGTGTCATCGCCCTGTATCAGAAGGAGGTTTAGCTTTGACCATCGCTATTTATTCCGGTAGTTTTGACCCCATAACCTTTGGGCATATTGATGTTGCCACCAGAGCGGCCAAGCTTTTTACCAAGCTGATTATTGGTGTCTATGAAACCCCGGGCAAATGCCTTCTATTCACTCTTGAGGAGAGGGTGAAGCTGGCACAGCAAGCGGTTGCTAGTTTGCCCAATGTTGAGGTTGAGCCTTACAGAGGCCTTACCGTTGATTTTGCTCGGAGAGTAAAGGCACAGGCTATGGTAAGGGGCTTGAGGGTGAGCGCCGACTTTGAGCTGGAATTTGATATGGCGATGATGAATAGGAAGTTGTATCCTGAACTGGAGCTGGTCTGTTTTATGGCTAGCCCGGAGTATCAGTTTCTTAGCTCCAGCTTATTAAAGGAAGTGGCCAAATTAGGCGGCAATATCAATGGCCTTGTCCCCAAACAAGTGGCAGAAGCCTTGAGAAAGAAGGCAGGTGTTGGTAAAATGTAGAGCTACTGAAAACGTGGTATTTCACCTAGTAATAGTCCGATTCTTTAAGGGAAAAGGTCGGGAGGTAAATAGATTTATGGCATATATGATTACAGATGAGTGTATTAGTTGCGGAGCTTGTGAACCAGAGTGTCCTAATCAAGCAATCTCCGAAGGGGAGACAATCTATATAATCGACCCTGATAAATGTACCGAGTGCGTCGGTAGCCATGAAACACAGCAATGTGTTGAGATCTGTCCGGTGGATTGTTGTATTCCCAACCCGGAACGTAATGAAACGCAAGAAGAGCTTCTGGAAAAGTGGCAGGGTTTACACCCCGGGGAGACTCCTCAGGTAACCTAATACTATAAATATAACATAGTTATTACGATTCATTTAAATACTATAGTCTAACTGCTGCCAGAGATAGGTGCTGGCTTTTATAAGTATACTATCTCTGTTATTCAGGGGGGAATGATGGGTATCTCGTATAAAAATTATTATTGAAAGAAATTACGGATATCTTCACCAAAGTCGCCGGGTAGCAGGCCCAGTATCAGTGGGAAATAGTCCAGCATAACCCTGCCCAGGAACGACTCGGTTACCAGCTCACCGCCAAAAAACTTTACCCATGTCGCCAGAATAGCACTTAGCAGTATAAAACCCGATAAAAATCCTAGGGCAGCACCACCAACATGGTCAACCCAGCCCAGCATGACTATCTTTATAATGGACTTGAGCAGGCGAGACAGGAAAAAAGCAGCTATCATAACCAGCACCAGTATCAGAATAAAGGCAAGGATATAGGCTATATTCTCATTGGAAATGAAACCGAATATCTTAGAGAAGGGTTGATAGAGATGACCGGCCAGGACTATGCCAATTAAAAGACCGGCAAAGTATAGAGCTGTCTTGATGAGACCCTTTCTCAAGCCGATAAAGGTGGGTATAAAAAGCAATACAATAAGAAGTATATCAAGCCAGTTCATTTTTATCCTCCCATCTGCCTGGCCTTATTATAGGCGGCAGCTATTGCCTGCTTAACCAGTTCTGAAAACTTACCCGTTTCAAATACCTTTAGCGCCTCAGCGGTGGTGCCGCCGGGTGAGGTAACCATTTTCCTGAGCTGGGTAAGCTCCTTATCTGACTTACGGGCATATTCCACTGAACCTATTACCGTTTGCAAAACCAGCTCCCGGACTATATCTTGTGGCAGACCGATATCCAGCGCCGCATTTATTAGAGACTCTATGAATAGAAAGACATAAGCCGGACCACTACCGCTTACAGCGGTAGCCATATCAATATAGCGCTCATCTTCAATATAAAGTTCCTTACCCATAGCCTTAAGGATAGAGCTGGCTAGCGCCTTCTGCTTTTTGGTTACATCACTGGTAGCTGTCCAGACAGTCATCCCCTGTCCAATCCGGGCCGGGGTGTTGGGCATCGCCCGAATGATAGCGCTATGCTTTAGTCCCCGACACAGGGTCTTAATGCTTTTCCCAGCGACAATGGATAGCACCAGTTGCATTGGATTTAACCGGCCACCAATCTCAGCCATTACCTCAGCCAGATTCTGCGGTTTAATGGCTAATGTCACCATATCAGCCCCGGCGATAGCCTTGAGGTTGCTATCAGTAATATTAACATTAAAGTCTTGTTGGAGCTTTTTTAAGCAGACAGTATTTTTATCGCTGACGGCTATATCATTTGGTCTGCATAAATTGTTATTCAGCAGGGCGGAAAGTATTGCCCACCCCATAACTCCACCGCCAATAAAAGATATCTTCATATTGATTAACCCTATCCTCTTTATTTTACTAGAGGCTTCACCCCTCTTTGGCTCCCCGGCAATGAAATCCAGTGAGCTTTGCCCTCTCTTAAACACCCTGTAATATTTCTAGAGGCTTCGCCTCTCTTTAACCCTCCTAAATGTTTACCGTACC
>CAYGXW010000014.1:0-25813 GCA_964354125.1 uncultured Dehalococcoidales bacterium | reverse complement strand
TGGGGTAACTCAGATTACAGGCGGCGCAAGTGAGACGGCCGGCGATTACCTCTCCCTTGTCTTCCTCCTGAACCTCAAGCTCCAGCTTACCTTTGCAGACAGGACAGACCAGTATCTCCATCAGCTCCGTCTTCATAGTACCTCCTTAGTATCTAAATAACAGCTGGCTTGATTTTCCAAGCCATACTAGATATACTCCTTTCATATTTACTAAAAAATATCTGTGTTTATTCTAGCGTTACTGCTTATAGATTTGCAATAGTCCAAAAATGCTGGAATGATACTGAAATTATGTTGCTCTTATATAAAACAAGGATTAGGAGAAAATATGAAGTGCCTGATACTAGCCGGCGGTTTTGGTACCCGGCTTTACCCCCTGACCGTTAACAAGGCAAAGGCCCTCTTTGATTATCAGGGTAAGCCATTGCTCAGCTACCTGGTTGAGATGGTTCCCGGGGATATAGACATCCTGGTTTCAACTAACTGGAGGTTTGAAGCCGATTTCCAAGGATGGCAGCAGGGCATAGATAGACAGGTTGAACTCTGTCTTGAAGAAGCCCACAACAATGAACAAAAGAAGGGGGCTGTCAGCGCCTTAAACCTCTGGGTTAAGCATAAAGGCATCAATGAAGACCTGCTAGTCATTGCCGGTGATAACTACTTTGGGTTTGACCTGCATCACTTCATTGCCGCCTTTAACGGCAAGAACACACTGGTAGCCGTCCACGATATTGGTGATAGAGATAAAGCCAGCCACTTTGGCGTTGTTCGCTTGAACGGTAATAAAATAGCTGAAATTAAAGAAAAGCCAACCGCTCCCGGCACCAGTCTGGTATCCACTGCCTGTTATATCCTGCCACCGCGGGTTTTCAGCTACCTGAATCAATATTGCTCCGAAGACAGGCGAGACAATCTGGGCAATTTTATCTCCTATCTGGTAGCCAATGATAAGGTATATGCCTATATCTTCAAAGAGAAATGGTTTGACATCGGCACCGAGGTAGCCGGGCTTACTTAAAACGCTGGTCTATACTTATCAGAACTGCCACAAATTAGTGAAGGTCAATCCATCTGCCATCCATTGACTTGAGTTCCTGAACGGGGATATAATACGCTTTTAGCCTTATAATCGGGTTCTTACGACTATCAAGTCCTCTATGATATATTGATTGAGACCTATTTTTTATTCCCAAGTGGAATAAATGGGTTTCGGCTAGCAAAGCGAACCCTCTTTAATAATCCTAATCTATGATTTAGGTGGATTTTTTAACATAAGAGTTGAGTATGTTAGATAAGGAAGCTGAACATTGGGACCAGGTAGCCAAGGATTGGTCTCGTAAGAGCTACTCTAATGAAATCCTGGCTGAGCATAAGAGAAATACCTATCTCGGACTGGTTTCCAGATGGGCTGATGTAGACAATAGTCAGATGATTCTGAAAACCGACCTTTTTGCTGAAGCCTTTGGTCCAGAGCAGTTTTTATTTAAGCTGACCACGCCCAATAGCATAGTCGGAATAGATGTTTCCCGGAATATTGTAATGCAGGCTAAGTATCAAGCCCGACAACACAATGTGGATTCCAGTAAATACCTCTGCTGTGATGTCAAACACCTTCCCTTCAATGATAACTCCTTTGACCTTATTATCTCCGACTCAACGCTGGACCACTTCCCCAGTGAAGACGATATCGTTACCGCCATCAAGGAACTGGGACGGGTTCTCCAAACCGGTGGCACCCTTATTCTTACTATAGACAACAAGAGTAACTTGACCTATCCCCCATTTATATTCTTTCGCCTCTGGATGAAACTAGGACTTGCCCCCTACTTCATTGGCAGAACCCTATCCCGTGCCAAGTTGAAGCAGGCTCTTAACGAGAGTGGGCTTGATGTAGCCGAAAGCACCGCTATCTTCCACTACCCCCACCCCGATGGGCTGATAAGGTGGCTGGAGCGTTCTATTCGCAGACTGGGGCGGGGTAAGTTTGATAATGCTATCAGAAAAGGCTTCACCCTCATTGACCGGTTGGAGGGAAAGAAGATTAAATATTTAACCGGACGTTATATTGCCCTAAAGGCGGTGAAGAGGGGGACATCTTGAGTATACTAATTGTTATCACCCTCTCAAGAGAGAATTGAGCATAAAGTGCCCTAGTCTTATAACATACTATACGGGATATTAACTGTTATCTAATGAAAGCAGTAAACTGATTAGAGATTAATATGAATGAACCTCTAGACGATTCCCTGAAAAAGATAGCCCAGGGCACGGGCATCGCCGTAGTGGGGATGACACTAGGGCTACTATTTAGTTTTATCACCAGGCTGATTATTGCCCGCTATGGCCTTCAGTCTTACTACGGAACATTCTCTCTAGCATTGGTAGTATTACAGACGGCCGCCATAATCTCCAGCCTGGGTTTGAGCCGGGGAGCTACCAGGTATATCGCCTTCTTCCGCGGTTCTGGTGAAGAAGCCAAGGTCAGGACGACCATGCTTACCTCACTCAGATTTAGCCTGCTGACCAGTATTGTGGTTGGTCTGGTTCTCTTTTTCTCCGCCGATGCTATTGCCCAGGGCATCTTCAATGCCCCCGACCTAACCCCGGCTCTCAAGATTTTCGCCATTGGGGTACCCTTCACCACCCTGATAGGTGTTCTGGATTCTTTCTTCCGCGGCTATGACCGGGTAATGCCAGGGGTGCTTTTTCAAACTATTATTTTAAACATTATCAACCTGATTATTCTGGTTATAGTTACTAGCGCCGGCCTGCCCTTTACTGCCGTATTCTATGCCTATCTGGCAGCCGTTATCATTACCTCTGTTTTTATGGTCATATACACCTTTAAAAGATTGCCCGGGCGTATATCTTTAACCCATGTAAAGGAGAGTCCGCCAATAACCAGGGAACTCTTCATCTTTTCCCTGCCCCTACTTGGGTCAATAATTATAAGCACACTACTTCTAAATGTTAACACCATAATGATCGGCTACTTCAAAACAATGGATATGGTCGGACTCTACAACGCCGCCTATCCGCTGGCATCTTTCATCTCGATGCCGCTATCAGCGCTTCTTTTAATCTACACCCCGATAGCTACCGGTCAGTACTCACAGAAAAAGATGACCGAGCTAAGGAGAAACTTCATTGTAATAACCAAGTGGCTTGTGGCAATAAGTCTGCCTATTTTCCTGGTTATAGCTCTATTCCCTGAGGCAATCCTACACCTTACCTTCGGTCAGGGCTATCTCACAGCGGATACGGTTCGGGTTATGCGCATCTTATCTATAGGTTTTATTATCAACAACCTGCTAGGGCCAAATGGGGCAACACTGATAGCCATAGGGCGCCCCCAGTTCATTCTCTGGGCTACTACAGCTACGGCAATAATAAACTTTATCTTGAATATGGTGCTCATCCCACCTATGGGTATAGTCGGTGCCGCCATCGCCTCAATGATTGCCATTACCGTAATCAACCTCTTCCGTTTAATGTGGCTATATTCATTAGTCAAAGTCCAGCCGTTTAGTAAAAACCTGTTCAAGCCGGTGATTATCTCTGTAGCTCTGGCTTTCCTGATTCAAATCATTGCCGGGGACTTCCTTAGAGTTACCATATGGATGCTACCTATTATATTCATCTTTTACTGCGGCATCTATGGCTTGGCTATGCTCTTCACCAGAAGCTTTGACAAGGAGGATATAGCACTCCTGCTGGCAATAGAAAAGAGGAGCGGTATAAATGCCGCTCCCATCAAAAAATTCCTGAGCAGATTCGTGCGTTTATAGCTTAGGGAGCTTCTTGAGCCTTGCCCTTATCCTCGCTTTTTCGTAAGCAGTCTCTTCTTCACGTTTTAACTGCTTGAATTCCAGAACCTTCTTTACCGCCTCTAACTCGAAAGCTATGGCTTTCCTATCCTCTGAGCCGTGCAGATTATTTCCTTCCCTGGGGTCATCCTTTAGATTGTAGACTTCTTCTGACACCAGGGTATTTGCCTCATCCAGACTCTCGGTGCGAATATACTTCCAGTCAGAGGTACGATAGGAAATACAACGCTGGTAGAGATCATCGAACTGCCTAGCGATAATAATGCCTCTAGTTTCCCTCTTAATACCCCTGATTACCGGTAGCAGGCTCCTGCCATGAAAACCTTCAACACTGCCAAGCACCACCATTTCAGCCACCGTGGGCGCTAGGTCCATAAGCTCCACCGGCTCCCTGACTACGGTGCCCGCCTTTATGCCAAGCCCGGCTATTATCAGTGGGACATGGACTAATTCCTCGTATAGTATGCCTACATGACCGAGCGTATTATGCTCAGCGAATGCCTCGCCATGGTCAGCAGTTATTATTACCAGGGTATTTTCCAGACGACTGCCCAGGCTCCCAAGTAGCCTGCCGATATTATAATCAACATAGCTTATATTGGCATCATAAAGTCCGATGAGGCTATCCATTTCCTCGGAGGACATTCGTTCAGGTCTCCTGAAGTTCCTCATCATTTTATGATACAGGTGGCTCATCTTGTAGCGATTAATCCGCTGCTTACAGAATCTTCGGGCGTATTTCTTTGGCGGCAGGTAGGGATAGTGAGCATCCATATAGTGAACCCAGAGGAAAAAACTACCCCGATAGATATCCAGCCAGGAAATCGCTCCCTGGGTAAGTTTCTCGGCATCAAGATGGAGGTGACCTCCCAAGGAGAAGCGAAGGTGATTAAACGTGTTAAATGCCATGTTAAAAGCCTTAAAGATAATTTTTGGCGGTTTTCGTTTTCCCGGCGACCTCATTATCCTAATCCTATCCTTTCGTCTTCGGATAGAGGTAATTTTCGTCATATCGTCCCGAAAAACATCAAATCCATTGTCGTAGTTGTAGAACTTAGATACGAAAGCGTTAGAGTGGAAGGCGGCTGTCCCATATCCAGCTTCTTTCATCAACCCAGCTAGGGTAGGACTTCGTTTCATTATCTCCCGGTACTCTTCATGGGTTAGTGGCGGTAGTTGTGATGCTAAAATGGAAGGGAAGGAATCAGGCGTGCGCCCCCCATTTGCTATCGCCTCCAGAAAAAGAGCCCCCTTTGAAGCCAGGCTGTCTATATTAGGGCTAATATCCGGCAAATAGCCGTAATAACCCAGGTGGTCAGGCCTTAGGCAATCAACTGTTATTAGCAGAACATTCGGTTTCTCTGCAGTCATTCTTTATCCCCCTAGTACTATTTATTTATTGCTTTACCTGTCTATTCCAGGCTACAGCTTATTATAGTTGTATGCCTGTTATCTTTCTGAACACTAATTTAAGAGCCGGGACTGTCATTTGTTTGGGGTGCCGCCGCCACAGATACCATAACCATTTTAAATGCGTCCTATGATAGGCAGGCTTTATATGCTCAAAATGGACTACCGAATTACGCGGTAGTCTTACTATCTTAAACCCCAGCTTCTCAGCCCGGAGGCAAAATTCAGTTTCAGCACCGTGCCTGACCGATTCATCAAAGCTACCGATTCTTTGCCAGTCTAACCTGGCAAATAGCATAAATCGGGAGATAAGCCATCTTAAGGGGTAATAGTCCTCCAGCCCAACAATTACCCCCTCATCAGCCAGAGCCAGACATCTATCCAGAAACTCACTAGTAAAGTGGATATCATCATCGCAAAGGGCAATATACTCTGTTTTAGCCTTTTTGATGCCCCTGTTTCTGGCTTCATTTTCGTTGCCTTCCCTCTCCAGCCTGACATCACAGCCCTCGGGAATGCTGTCCAATGTCCTGACATCATCCCTGTTGGTCGGTATAACAAAGGTAATATTCTTATAGCCTTGCTCCCGTTTCATACCAAATCAATTCCCGCCAAAATCATAGATTTTCTCCAGCTCCCTAGCCACATCATCCCAGTCCCACAGCTTGACATCAGTTACCCTCACATTGCTGACCCTGCTGATTAGTTCGGCTAGCCGGTTAGTGTTAATCGGGTAGTCAATGCCAAAACAATTCTTATCATCAACCCATTCCCTCAAGGCTGAGGTATTAGCCACAACACACGGTGTCTTTGAAGCCAGTGCTTCAGCCACCACAATAGAAAAAGCCTCCTGTTGTGATAATAAGGCAAAAACCTGAGCCTGGTTATACATCTTCAATAGCTCACTGCGTGGCAGGTAGTGATTGAACCTAACCCGGCGATTCAGTCCTAGCTTATCGGCTAACCGCATCAGTTCCGTCTCATATGTTCCCCAGCCGACTATTTCCAGAATGAAGCTATCATCAAGCAAGGGCAGCGACTGGATTATATACTGCACTCCCTTGTATTCCTCTAAACGGCCAACATAGAGGATGCTTTTGGTCTCCGATGGCACCTCTTTAGTGGTAAACTCAGCCAGTTCTACGCCATTAGGAATCAGCTGAATCCTACCTTCATCCAGCCTAAAGTCCTTAATCAGGAGTGCCTTCTCATAATGTGAGACTGAAATAATGGCATCAGCATCAGTGAATATCTTCTTACCGAAGGGCTTATATAATCTTAAAAGGAAATTCCGCAGTGCGGTATTGCCAGACCCGTGGTAATGAGGTGTGACAATAAATTTCTTTCCCTTGGCATACCGGGAAAAGTATAGCGATAGGGCATTATAACCATGCCCGTGGACTATATCATACCGGGACTTCCTGAGCTCCCTTATCATACTGGTTGACAGGTGATAGGCGGCACCCGGGGAAAAGCTCTTGAACCTCCTAACCAAGACACCATTTATCCTCTCCTCCTCGGGCCATATACCCCAGTAGTTATGGGTAAAAACCGTAACCTCGTGCTTTTTAGCCAGCCGCTCACTGATGTTCTTAACATGATTGGCAATGCCACCAAGAGACGGGCTATAACCAACGCTTACCTGCAAGATTCTCACTTACTAGCTAGCTCCCTTTATTTGCCTCATCAATCTCATAGATATAAAGCTGAAGGTCAGGATTATAATATACAAAATTCACTCCTTCTGTGTCTTGTAACTGTTGTTCAAGATTATCAATGAATCCCGTTTTACCTTGAAACCATTCGTAATTGGCTCTATTCTGACGGCTTATACCGATATAGTACGACCCATATTCACCTAGCCAGGGACGGATAACTAAACGACTATCATACCACCTCAGACTATCCAGTTCAAAACCAATATAATTCTCCCTATTTTTAACCTCTCCTATTGGCCAGGCACCAAATATTACCCCCTGGCTGGTCTCATCATGGAAGAAGAATGTTCCAACCCGCTGGGCTGGCGAAAAATAGTCCAGCTCTTGATTCCCGTATGAGACTACCAGCTCTATGGGGATGGTTATAATAATCAGAAGGCATATGAAAGCGGCGATAACCTTTTTGTTAATATCAAATAGCCTGGTGCTAAAATAGACCAAGCCGGGCATAATAAAGCCGTGAATACGGGTGATAATTTCCTCGGCATAGTAAGCAGAAAACACAACCAGCGGTGCTGGAATCACAGTTATCCCTGCCAATGAGATAGTCGCCTTGAGGTCCCGGCGCACTATCAGGGAAGAGATAAACCCGACAAGCCCGAGCAGTAAGAATATAGCGGTATGGATTATCCTCATAATAGCTACATTTATATGTGCCCCACTTCCCTGAAAATGACCGGTAACCTCCCTCTCGGTAAGAAGGCTAAAGTCAAAGATAAGCTTCGTTTCGCCGATGAATGGCAGTCGGGGTATCACAAAGTCTCCGGCTACAGTCAGATTCCAGGCAAGCAGAACAGAAAAACATAAAAACGTCGTTACAACTAAATGCTTATCTCTTCTTACCAGTGCCAGCACCGCTATCATACCCAGAGTAGCCAGGGAAGTCAGCATATGACAGGCAACCATAGCCGTAAAAGCGATGACTATCAACAACACAATAGGCAGGGGATTGCCATCTCTATGCCATAGCCGACGATTGGTAACCAGAGCCAGTGTTACCATCAGAAGGAAGGCGGCTGTTCCCCCGGCACTTATTACATTCCCCCCACCCCCACCAGCCAGAGAATAGATTAAACATCCAGCCCAGACATACTTGCTCCGTGATTCACCAAGGGTATTCTTTAAGAAGATATAAAAGGGTATGATGAATAGTACCGGCATTAAAAAGGGGAGAATCTCAATAAGTGGAGTAAAATCTATATTGCACAGGATGTCTATGATTGCTCCTAGGACAAAGGCACCCGGCCAGCTTAAATAAAAGGTATACTCGGTATCAAAATAACCATGCCGGACAATATATTCCACATAACCAATGTTTCTGTAACCATGGTTAATGAATGAGGTGGAACCACCGGTTATCAGTGGCACCAGAGCCAGCGCCAGGATTATAGTCACCAACTGCAGACTGAGTAGCTTGGTATGCTTTTCCTTAGATACCCATAACAAAGCTGAAGCAATGACCAGTAAGGCCAAGGCCACAAAAAAGGTTATCGGTAAGCCATTAACCAGCCCCCAATAACCAATCTCAAATCTGGCGTAAAGAATGCTGTGCGATAGAGCTAGAAGAGCCAGAATAGTCAACAAGAGCGAGATTCGGCGCAGCCTTTCATCAGTCCTGTTAGTACCGATTTCAATAAAGTTGAAGTTTTCCACCGGCATGTTTAATCCCTTAAGTCAGCCATAGTTCCGTTATTACTCCAGCTTAATTTTAATAGGTGAATTTTTTGCCTTCTATTCCGCTTTAATCCTAACACCTACCGCGACTGAAAAGGCTAGATAGCCTATAAACAAGATAGCCACCGGAAACACAGGACAGTGCCAGTAGCGTAATCCATAGCCGGCGCAGGGCAATGAGCGGGTGTCTCAAGAGAAGAGCTAATGAGCCGGGCACAAGATTTAAGAAAATACGGCGCAAAAGCTGATACTCTGTAGCCAACACCTTCCTGTTGCTAGAGCGACTCCACCTATTAAGCCAAGCCTTGGCATATCCCTCCCAGTAAGCCCTCTTGGCAATGAAACCGGTTGATAAGCGGTAACGATAAACCTTGTGCTTGACCCTTATATTTGGGTTGTAGAGTATACGCCTACCCGTTTTCTGGGTTACCCGTACTGAAAACTCGGTCTCCTTAGCCCCCGGCCTCTGCCAGTCGCTCTTACCCCGCTCTCCAGCCTCCAATCTATTCTTGAACAGACCACAGGTATCAAACGCCTGCCGCAGAAATGAAATGTTGGTGCCATAGCCATTCCTTACCTCTCTTCTTTCAGGCCAATCCCAGTAGGTGCAGGAAAATATCCAGTAAAATTCCCTGGGGAACCAGGACATTGATTTATGTTCCCACAAGGGCAGGATAGGCCCGGTGAGCCCAATCACTGAGTCGTCCTCAGCATAGTTCCTGGCTGTTTCCTCAGCCCAATCAGGGAAGAGAAGGGCATCATCATCAATAAAAGCCAGAACACCACCCTGAGCCTGCTCTATGCCCAGGTTTCTGGCTGAATATGAGCCCCAGTCACCCTGATTATATAATACCTTGATATTGCCATAGCCCTTCTCCTGTACATAACTACTTATATTACTGGCTAGCTCTGGTGACCTCTCGGCTACTATTAGCGTTTCAATATTGTGATAGCTCTGAGCTTGTATACTATCTAAAAGCTCATAAACATCACCTAGCCTGTTTAGGCTATAACAGGGAACAATTATTGATATTCTGGCTGAAGTCATCGTCTTTATTTGGTATAACTACTCACATATATCTTCACTACCGTCTACCGTAGAGAGCAAGTTGAACGCTGACTAAACTGATACTAGCTACCAGAGCAAAATCTTCTTGATATTAACAACCAAAATATCTTAATCCCATCCTTTGGCCCGCTAAGCTTTGCCTTGCCCTGACGACATCGGTAATAGGTAGGCACTTCAGCAATAGAATAGCCCTTCTTGGATAGCTGTGTGTACAGCTCGGCTTCAAGCTGAAAACCATCAGCCAATAGGTTTAGCTCTGGGATAACCTCCGCCCTAAATCCCCAGTAGCCGGTACATAAGTCACTTATCCTGGTGCGATATAGTAAGTTGGCTATCCGGGTAAGTATAGAATTACCAATCACATTCAGCCGCCTCATGGCTCCCTTCTCCCGTCCTCCCCTTAATCTGGAACCGATGACCACCGGACAACCCTGTTGTAGGATATCAAGCATTTCAGGAATGTAGGTAGCCGGATAGGTAAAATCGGCATCTAGCATAAATATAAAGTCAGCCTCAATTGACTCCATAATAGTCCTTATCGCCCGGCCCTTACCCCGCCTCGGCTCAAGGATAACCCGAGCACCCTTTTCCTGGGCAATATGCCGGGTTCGGTCACTGCTATTACCATCCACCACCAGAACATCAACCTGATACCCTTCCCTCTCCAGCTCTTGCCTGGGTATCTCGTCGATGACCTTGCCGACTGTCAACTCTTCATCAAGTGCTGGCAGGACAATACAAACACTATTTTTCTTCATTTTACCCACCACATAATCTTTACTATGACGGCTCGGTGACATCAAGATAGAGATAAAGCGGTTTTTCAAGGTAAGGCTCAGCCTCGCCGCTTCTATATAGCCAGAACTCTACCTTCTGTTCGGCACCCGAACTCTGGGGGATGAAGCTAACGAGCTCCTGCCACTTCTCCCCATTAACCAGTTCCCCTATGCCTACCTGGCTATTTTCAATACCATCACCCTTTATATCCACCCTATAACTAAGCACCATATCTTCATGGTTGACAATGCCAATAGTTATCTCTACGGGTTCTCCCAGCACTACCTGTTTGGGATAATTTTCTGCCCTGCCGTCTGGGCTGAGGAGATAGAATTCGGTAAACATTTGCTTATGTTTGGGCACGGCAACAACATAACCAATAGAGCCCAGAACTACTAATACAGCAACTGCCAGAGAAATAAACAGGATTTTATCCAGACCTGCCGTCTCCCGCCACCGGGATAGGTTGATATTGAGCGTTATATAGAACTCTTCGTAGGATTGCAGCGAGCGATACCAGGCAACGAATACCACAACAACAATAAAAATAGTAAACGAGATAAGGAGAGGATAAAGGCTGATGCCCCAGGGGGTGAAATTGAGGATAGCCCCGATAATGACAGCAACAGCTATACTCAAACCAATGCTGAAAGCTATTCGCTCAATATTGCTAAGGCCGCCTCTATTAGGGAAAAGAGCTGACAGCAGTACATAGCCAGGGATAAAGAGAGCTACGGGCAGCCCCAAAATAATCCGCAGTGCTCCTGAAGTAAAAGCGGCCGCCGGAAATAGTAGTAAAGTAATGGCAACAAGTATAATTAGAATAGCCCGATTGTTTATCTCCATTTAAACATTATAGCCCCTATAATTTACCGAAGGCAACCTGAGTAATAAAGTAATAGCAAGGGTTACATAATATCAGTATAAGCGAGGTCAGTTCCAGAAGGTTATCAACAATGAAATGGGAAAGAAGTCCCTAGTTATTTAGTACTGCCTAACTTCAAATTCTTTCTTCAGGGCAAAAAACACATCCTGAGGTCTCTCTATCTGATAGTCCAGATTGACTGTTATTAAGATAGCATTCTCGTGATGGTCGCCCTTAAGCTCCCCCTGCTCCGTCTTTTGGGGGAGTGTTTGAATTTTAGCCTCACCAAAGGAGCAGAAACCGTGGTCAGAGATAACAATTAGCTTATTCCTCTTTTCTTCAAGAAAATCTGTGTCAATGAGAAGCTCCCCCATTTTTTCATCTAGCTTCCTGTACCACTCCAGCACGCAGTCCTCCCCCCAGTGGAAGTGCTGGATACGGTCAAGAGAGGTATAAACCGATATTATAAGCTCAGGCTTCTCGTTCATTAGTTCTTTAGTCTTTAGGGTAATTATGTTAAGCTCCTCCTGCCACTCCCTCTCGTCGGTCGGCAGACCGAAGCCAATCGGCTTGAAATCTACCCCGAAGGAATAAGGGGGCACTATAAAAGGCACATTTAATACTTTAACCCTCTTTCCCTGCCTGTGGAGTATATCCCAGATGAAATCCACCTTTATATCCTCCCGCCGGACAATCTTGTCATTGGCAACAAAGCTATAATGACCGTGTTCCTCCGGGGTTTTACCGCAGAACATGCCACACCAAACTGAAGGGGAGATAGGCTTTTCCTTAAGGATAAGCTCACGGCACTGCCCTATCTGGCACAGTCTGCTAAAGGTGGGCAAGCTATCCAGATTGGGTTTTATCACATCCCAGGTGGCGGCATCAATGCCCAAAATAAAAAACAATTTAAAACTCCCAAGCAGGTGACATCTTTGAGCTAGATACGTGTTTCCAGGACAACGCCGGCGCCGATATTCTTGCCGTCTCTTGCCAGGATGAACCTGCCCAGCTCCGGTATCTCGGAGAACCTCTCAACCACCATCAGCTCCGTCTTAAGAATGACGATAGCGGCATCCCCCTGTGCTATCCTTGGCGGGTTTTTTGCTATTACCTTGCCTGTCTCCGAGCTTATCCTTTCCTTTATCTCCTGTACCTGACAAGCCGACTTCTTGGTACCACACTTGAGCTCGAATTTATCACCCTTTTTCAGCTCTCCTTCAAGGAGAACAACCTCACCCAGAAAGCTATCCACCGGGGTGGGTGGCTGCTCGGGATGCCCACCGATACTTCCCCTTTCTATCTCAGGCTCCATTACAATCCCTATGCTGTCCCCCGAGCAGGCTATCTCCACTTCCCCGGGGAAAAGCTTTATCTTTTCCACCCTCCCCTTTATGCCGGAGGGCTGAAATATAAGCTGTTCCCCCTTCTTCAGGATGCCAGATTCTACCCTGCCGATTGTTACTTTATCCGAGTTGATAGTATATACATCCTGGACAACAAACCTGAGGGGTTTCTTGCTTACTTCGGCCGGTTCTATTCTGTCAAGAGCCTGTATCAAAGTCGGTCCGCTATACCAAGCCATTCGGGCTGAAGCCTTATACACATTGTCGCCCTCCAGGGCAGATATGGGTATAAACTCCCCTGTAGAATAGCCCATTGAGGCTAGAAATTGTGATGTTGCCTCTTTAACCCGCTCAAACTTGTCCAGCTGGTAGTCCACCACATCCATCTTGTTAATAGCCACCAATATGTGTTTTATACCCAGCATCTTTAGCAGGAAAGTGTGTCTTCTGGTCTGCTCCTGAACACCATCCGGGGCAGAGACTACTAGAATAGCCACCTGGGCATGGGAAGCCCCGGTGAGCATATTCTTTATGAACTCCTTATGCCCGGGGACATCAACAATGGTATAGTAATTCCTCCCCTTGAAAAGCACCCTGGTGGTATCAATGGTGCGTTCCTCCTTCAGTTCCTCCTCAAAGGAATCAAGGAAATAGGCAAACTCAAACCTCTTCTTATATTCCTCTATCAGTTTCTGCATCTCGGCTATTCTATCCCCGGTAAGGGTCTCTGAATCGTAGAGTAGCCTGCCGATAAGGGTGGACTTACCGTGGTCTACATGCCCCACAATGACTATATTGACATTCATCTAACTCCTCCTTGGCTATGGCTGGCGATAAACCTACATATAACCGAGAGCCCGCAGCTTCTGCATGGTGAAAGCCCTCTCTTTGTCCTGAGCCCGGCCTGACCTTTCGGCAATCTTGGTCTCCTTGAGCTCCTGCACAATCTCGTCCATTGTCGCCGCATTGGAGTCTATGGTCATGGTGCAGGGTTCGCAACCCAGGCTGCGGTATCTCCTGCCATCTTTAGCGAAATACATCGGGTTTATGGGTATCCCCTCCCTCCTTATATATTCCCAGACATCAAGTTCCCGCCAGTGAAGGATGGGGTGAATCCTCATATGAGTTCCGCCCATCACCAGCCCCTGAAATTGGTCCCACATCTCCAGCGGCTGGTCACGATAATCCCAGCCGAAGTCCTCGTTTCGTGGTGAGAAATACCTCTCTTTAGCCCTGATGCCATGCTCATCCCTTCTTATCGCCAGGATAAGGGCGTCAAAACCGTGCTCCTCCACACAATCCCTCAAGGCTTTCGTTTTCAGCTGGGTACAGCATTCAAGCTTGCCCTTTTCTGGGCAAACGCCTTCTTCAAGCGCCTTTTTGTTCTGTGCCACCAGCAGGTCCAGCCCCCACTCCTTGGCAAGTTTATCCCTAAAAGCATACATCTGTTTGAATTTATAGTTGGTATCAATGTGAATTACAGGAAACGGAATTCTGCCCAGGAAAGCCTTACGGCACAGCCAGAGCATGGTGGTGCTGTCCTTGCCGGTACTCCACAGAACCGCCGGTCTGTTAAACTCAGCGTATGCCTCCCGCAATATATAGATTGTTTTATTCTCCAAGTCATTTAGGTCTAGCATTACCAACTCCTTCAAGAAATAAATGCTCTTACTATTTAAGTGGTGCAAAGCCCAAGATTAAAAGCAAAGGGGTTAAGATGATGCCATAGCCCACGCCAATCGAGAGACTTATATACTGGCATACAAGGGCTGCAAAGAGAATTAATATGAATAGACTTAAGGTAAGCTCCATATCCCCATCACAGAAATTCCTAGTCCTGATAGCCCAAAGCCCTGAGCCTTCTTTTTACCTCTGCCTCATCTTCTTGGCTAATAACCGCCTCGCCCTCCTCCCTGATTACTTCCTCCAGGATAAACACGACATAATCATCTATCGAGTTAAACCCGCTGGACTTCGCCCGCTTTTCTATCCGGCTATAAAGCTCAGACGATAATGACACAGCCTTGGATTTCTGTCCCTCTTTCATTCTTCTTCTTCCCCCAGATAACCAAGTCTTCTTAACCTCTCCCTTATCTTTCGCACTTCTTCTGCTGTTAGCCTATCCTCCGGCTCCACCTCGCCGCCGGCGGCCAGGGTTCGCATTACAAAGACAATAAATTCAGTAACACTGGAAAAGCCGGTGCCGGCCACCATCTGGCTTAACTTCCTGTATAGCACTCTGGGTATCTTGATGGTAACCTTATTTTCCATGAACACTCCAATTGTAGTAATATTATAGTAAATAGCTCATGCTTTTACAACCATTATTCTAACACCCGCTTAAAATAAAATTTTATTGGCTCCAACGCCCCCTTAACCATCTACAGTAAACTTGACAAGAGTTATATAATAAGAGTGATGGTTGAATTCTAAACCGAAAACATGCATCAAAATCATAGGAGGTTACAACGATGAATAAAATCCTGTTTTGTCTATTGATAGTCGGGGTACTGGTCGCAATGCCAGTACTTGCTGCCTGTGGTGGCGCCAAAGAAACAACAACACCACTGACAACGACAACGACACCGCCAACTACTACACTGCCTACAACTACACCGCTAACGACTACTACACCGACCACTACTCCGCCAACTACAACGCCGCCTACTACTACTCCACCAACAACGACTGTACCACCAACGACTACTGCTCCGCCGACAACTCCGCCGCCAACTACTACACTGCCTACAACTACACCTGGTGAAACATTGGGCGAAATCCTGGGTCGGGCAGAAGGTATAACCTCAGTTAAATATGATATGCTGGTGACCTCTCCCGGGGTTGAAACGATAACTACTAAGATATGGATTAAAAATAACAAGATGCGGATGGAAATGACCGTGGAAGGACAACTCATCGTTACTTTGCTGGATATGGATGCCTACACGATGTATCTATACTATCCGGATCAGAATATGGCTATGAAGGTAACCTACGAGCCAACTGAATCCGCCATAGAAGAGGCTCAGTCTATCCCAGACTATAATCCAACGATTATCGGTACCGAAACAATGGACGGAAAGGTTTGCCTAGTCGTTGAATATACCATCGAGGGACAAACAGTAAAATTGTGGATATGGAAAGATAAGGGCTTCCCTATTCGGGTAGAGATGACGACTACCGAGGGCAAGATTGTAATTGAGTATAAAAACATAGAATTTATTGATATCCCTGACAGCATGTTTGAGGTTCCGGAAGGTGTGCCGATAACGGACATGTCAGGTATGTAGACTGGCATAAGCATAAAAATAGAATAAAACCTTAAGATTATTGTAGAGTAAGCATTAGCTTTAATTAGAATAGTATGGGATAGATTTAGGTACTACTAAACATTAATAGTACTGATATATAAATAATTTTCCCTTACTGAGACCAAGCATCTGCCACTTTTTCCTGCATCCTACGAAAGGAATGCTTTAGATGTCGCACTGCCAAAGATAACTGCGATTCCAATCACAAGAAGACTTTTGTGAGAACCATACTTAATGCTATTATTACAAGGTTCATAGACCAATATATATCACCTAATTATACCAGTGCTTAGATTAAGTCAAATGAATATAAAAGCCACACGTATTATCATAATACTCGTAGGATTGGCGTTTCTCATAGCGGTCGCCTTCGGCACCATAGGGAGGCTGAAAGTAGGTAATCAAGAAATCACCGATTATCTTGAACTCATGACGCCAGTGGCGCAGGCACACCTTCAATGGCTTGAGGACTATGAAATATTGACCGAGAGTTATGCCACTCTAAGCAACAGTGAGAAAATAGAAGAATTGAATAAGCTCCTGGACAGAATGGAAGAGATTCAAATTGATATAGAGAGAGCAAATCCGCCTAGCATATTAGCCGGGGTAAATAACAAATGGAATAGAGAATGCGTGAAGATTGTACAGGCAATCTATCAGATGAGCCTGGGACTGGAGAGGAATATACCAGAGTGGATTACCGAAGCCTATGAGTACTTGATGGAGGCTGACCAGCTGAGAGGGGAATGGGTTGACGAGCTATCTGGTTTGCTTGATAAATACAATATAGAGGTTTCAGACTTTCCATTAGGCGGTTATTATAAAGAGGTCACTTAATATCTTATAGGTCATAATAAAAGGTTTCCCTAAAGATACTTTACCCCCAAGTTCAGAACTCTGCCACCAGCTTTTTATAGCTCTCCTCAAGCGCCTCGTTTATCACCCTGGTATCGGCTATAACCGGCATAAAGTTGGTATCACCAGCCCAGCGGGGTACGATGTGAGTATGGATATGCTTATCAATGCCAGCCCCGGCTATCCTGCCCAGGTTCATGCCAATATTAAAGCCATCGGGTTTGAATACCTGCCTTAAAATTCGGGTGCTTTGGGCAACCATCTTATAATGCTCACCAAGCTCTATGTCAGATAGCTCATCAAGGCTTGCCAAATGGCGGTAGGGGGCTATCATCAGGTGCCCAGGGTTATAGGGATAGCTGTTCATAATAATAAAGTTTTTCTGCCCCCGGTATAGTATTAAATTGGCAGCATCACTTTCCTCCGCTGGTTTCTGGCAGAAGATACAGCCCGGTTCATCAGCCTTCTTTATATACTCAATACGCCACGGTGCCCAAAGGTATTCCATTTTTATTCTCCTTGCCGGTTATAATGCTATTTTAATCGGCATTAGCCCGGACGTCAAAGGCAGTGGCATTGCTTATTGCGGAAAGGGACGGGTATACTATTGTCTGGAGGAAGCGATTTGACCTATCCCGATAGCATACTGTTCAAGGTCACCAAGCCAGCCCGCTACACAGGCGGCGAGTGGAACAGCATCACCAAGGACTGGCAAAAAGCAAACATCAGGATTGTCCTCAGCTACCCCGACCTATACGAAATCGGCATGTCCAATATAGCCCTGCCCATTCTCTATGAGCAGTTAAACAGTCAGTCGGGTGTCCTTGCCGAGAGGGTATTTGCCCCGTGGCCGGATATGGCAGACGCCATAAAGGCAGCCGGTATCCCGCTCTTTAGCCTGGAAAGCAGTCACCCGCTTGCCGACTTTGATATTATCGGTTTCTCACTGGGCTATGAGCTTACCTTCACCAATGTACTCAATATACTCCACCTGTCCCAGATACCAGTCCTCACCAGTGAAAGGGACGACTCATACCCGGTAATAATTGCTGGCGGGAGCTGTACCCTAAACCCGGAGCCTATGGCTGACTTTATTGACTTCTTTATCATCGGGGAGGCGGAAGAGCTATTGCTGGAACTAATCTCCTGTTTCCGTGACTGGAAAGGGCGGGGTAAAAAGGCTTCCAAGAAGGAATTACTACGCCAGGTAGCCACCATTCCCGGCATCTATGTACCCAGCCTGTATCACGTAGAATATGAACCCGATGGGCTATTTAAAGGTATCACCCCCTCTGTAGCCGAGGCAAGCGCCAAAGTCAAACGGCAGGTAGTGACCAAACTGCCACCACCGGTAATCCGTCCGGTAGTGCCTTACATTGAAGTAATTCACGACCGTGGGGCAATAGAAATCAGCCGTGGTTGCAGCCGGGGGTGCCGCTTTTGTAACGCCGGTATCATATATCGCCCGGTGCGCCAGCGACCCCAAGAAGAAGTCCTTAAGGCAGTGGAGGAGCTTATTGCCAACTGCGGCTTTGATGAGGTGTCTCTGGTATCACTAAGCACCAGTGATTACAGCGGCATCAATGAGCTGGTAGCCCAGATAACCCAATGCTATAGCAAACAAAACCTGACCATATCGCTACCCAGCCTGCGTATTGACCATACTTCGGTAAGCCTGATAGACTCCCTGCCTACCCATAGAAAGACGGGGCTTACCCTCGCCCCCGAAGCCGGCAGCCAGCGATTGCAGCGAGTAATCAACAAGTACATCCCCGAGGATGAACTCCTAAATACAGCTACCGCCGCCTTTGAAAGGGGTTGGACAAACCTCAAGCTATACTTCATGCTCGGACTGCCCACGGAAACAGAAGATGATATAGAAAGCATTGCCCAGCTCGTTAATAAAATATATTCACTGGGCAGGAAAGCACCTGGCAGAAGGCCCCAGATAAGGGTCAGCCTGTCCACCTTCGTGCCCAAGCCCCATACCCCCTTTCAATGGGTTGCCCAAGAAAGTGAGCAACGGTTAACTATAAAGCACGAGCTTCTAAGAGCATGGTTGCGCCGCAGGGGAATCAGGCTGTCCTGGCAGGAGCCCAAAATGAGCCTGCTTGAGGCGGTAATGTCACGGGGAGACAGGCGATTGGGCAAGGTTATCCACCGAGCCTGGCAACTGGGGGCTAGCTTTGATGGCTGGAGCGAGCACTTCAACTATGAAACCTGGCTCCGCGCTTTTGATGAGGCTGGCATTGACCCCAATTTCTACACCCAGCGTGAACGCCCGCTAGACGAACCCCTGCCTTGGGCGCATATTGACACCGGCATAACCCCGGCTTTTCTGAAAAGAGAATACAAGTCGGCTCTGGAGGGAAGGGAGACCCCAGACTGCCGAATTGAAGCCTGCAACACCTGCGGACTGGAGAGGTGGCAGCCGGATTGTAAGAAAAGGCTGACTAAACTCTAACTGTCTATTTCCTATTCAAAGGCGGCGATGGCAACCACCTGGTCGCCAGGTTCAAGCCTCATCAGCTTTACTCCCTGAGTGCTCCTGCCCTGTATAGTGATGCCCTTTCTGGGGTCTTTTTCCGTCACCGGGGTACGGGTGATAATACCGTTGGCGGATATAATCATAACCTGCTGAGTCTGGGTTACCACCCTGGCAGCCGCTAGCTCCCCCGTTTTTTCAGTGATTTTAAAAGTCCTCACCCCACTTCCAGCACGGTGCTGCTGGGGATAGTCCTTAATCGGGGTGAGCTTACCATAGCCCCCAGAGGTAACCGCCAGCAGGAAGGCATCGGGCTGGGCAATATCCATACCGATTACCTGGTCATCAGTTGCCAGCTTGATGGCTCGCACGCCACCACTTGCCCTCAGGCTAGCCCTCAATTCAGACACCGGGAACCTGACTGACTGACCCTTCTTCGTTACCAGAATGACATCATTTTGGTCAGCGGCTGAACAGGCTGCCACCAGGCTATCACCCTTAGCCATATCCATAGCGATAAGCCCGCTACTGCGCACCGAGCTAAAGCTATCCACCGATGTCTTCTTTATCTCGCCAAGGTTGGTAGCCATCAGTAGATAGCCGTCCGATTTAAACTCTCTGATGGCTACTACCGCGGTGACCCTCTCTCCTTCAATAACAGGGAATAGATTAATCACCGCCATCCCCTTAGCAATCCGGGAGCTATCAGCCGGGATTTCATAGCATTTAAGGCTAAAGACCTTGCCTTTATTGGTAAAGAAGAGCAGGTTATCATGGGTATCAGCCACTACCAGAAATCTAACAGCATCCTGTTCCCGGGTAACCATGCCGATAATCCCCTTACCGCCACGGTGCTGTAATGTATAGGCACGGGATGGCACCCTCTTGACAAAGCCGCGTTCGCTTAGCGTCACCACCATTTCTTGATGGGGTATAAGGTCTTCCTCACTGAAGTCAAGCGCTTCCTGCATACTTATCTCGGTTCGCCGTGGATTATCAAATTTTGACTTTAGTTCAGCCACCTCATCTTTTATCAGTAACATCATTCTTCTGGGGTTGGCTAGAATTTCCTCAAGGTAGGCTATGGTCTTTAATACCTCGGTGTATTCGTCAAGTATCTTGCGCCGCTCCAGATTAGCCAGCCGGCGTAACTGCATTTCCAGTATCGCCTGTGCCTGTGCTTGAGATAGGTTAAAGTCAGTCATAAGGGCACTGCGTGCCGCCTCTGCTGTTTTAGATTTACGAATGGTAGCCACTATGGCGTCTATGTTATCCAGGGCAATTTTAAGACCTTCCAGGATATGTGCCCTGTCTTTAGCCACCTTGAGCTCAAAACGGGAGCGTCGGGTGACAACTTCATAACGGAAATCTATAAAATGCTGAAGGGTTTCCTTGAGGCTGATTACCCGGGGTTGACCGGAAACCAGAGCTAGCATATTAATAAAGAAAGCTGACTGCATCTGAGTATGCTGATAAAGGTTGTTCAGCACCTGCTGGGACTGGGCTTCCTTCTTGAGCTCAATAACAATGCGCATACCCTGACGGTCTGACTCGTCGCGTAGCTCACTAACTCCGGTAACCTTCTTTTCCCTAACCAGCTCAGCTATCTTCTCCACCAGAGCCGCTTTGTTTGTCTGATAAGGCAGTTCATTGACCACTATTCGGCGACGGCCATCTGCAGAAGCATCTTCAGAATAAGCCTTAGCCTGGACAACCACCCGACCATGACCAGTAGCATAGGCACTCCTGATACCTTCCTGCCCAAGAATAATGCCCCCAGTAGGAAAATCAGGCCCCCTGATAAACTCCATAAGCTCATCAACGGTAGCCTGGGGGTTATCAATGAGATGGGATACGGCATCGCATACCTCACCCAGATTATGTGGCGGGATACTGGTAGCCATACCGACGGCAATGCCAGAGCTACCATTGACCAGTAGATTGGGCAACCGGCTGGGAAGCACCACCGGCTCCTTGAGGCTATCATCAAAGTTGGGCATAAAGTCAACGGTATCTTTGTCAATATCAAGTAACATCCATTCAGCGATTTCAGCCAGGCGAACCTCGGTATAACGCATGGCCGCCGGGGGGTCATTGTCTACACTGCCAAAGTTACCCTGACCATCAATAAGTATATGGCGCATAGAAAAATCCTGTGCCATACGCACCATGGCGTCATAAACAGAAGTATCTCCGTGAGGGTGATATTTACCCAGCACCTCCCCGACAACACGGGCGCTTTTTTTATGCGGGCTTGAGTGATTAAGACCCAATCCATGCATTGCGTAAAGAATACGCCGATGCACCGGCTTAAGGCCATCCCACACATCAGGTAAGGCACGGGAAACAATAACGCTCATAGCATAATCAAGATATGAGCTCTTCATCTCGTCTTCAATATTTACTGACCTACTCTTACCCAGAACCATATTCAGTTAAACCTCCGGCTCATCCTCTTCATCACCTTCATCTACAGGCTCCTCAGATAGTAGCTCCGTCTCATCTTCACCCGCCGTAATATAGCCAGGCTCTACTGCTATTGCCTCATCATACTCTAACTGACGCCTGATTATTTTATCACTAACATAGGGTCTGAGGCTACCAAACCCCTTAGATGGGAAGGAAAGCTGTCCCTCCTGAGAAGAGTGCTGATACATTTCCCTGATGATAACCGCCATCATATCTTCTGAAGAGCTAATGACAGTAGCAGTATACCTGTTGCCACCCTTCATTAACCTAATAAGTCGCTGACTGTGCTTTGGTTCTACCCACCCTAAATACTGCTGGTGTCTATCTTCCACTATTAGGTTAGAATCAACTATCTTCAAATCCACCTTATCACCGGCATCAACCTTGGCTAATACCTCTTTTGGCGCCAGGCGATAAAGACTGACTACCCCCGCTTTACCAGTTTCTTCAATAAAAACCTGCGGTTCCACCCGCTCAAAGCCTTCTCCTGATATGACTCTTGTTTCCCTCAGATGGGAAAGGCGACGTAGATTCTTATCGGCAATGGCATTATACGGGTCAATCTCCTTAGTCCGGCTATATGCCTCCCGGGCAAGTGAATACTCCCCAAGCTCCATATAGGCACGGCCTAAGCGATTATAGGCATCAACATCGTCGGGATAATTCTCTATTATGCCTTTATTAGCCGCTACCGCCTCCCGCCAGCGTCCTTCCAAAGCCAGAGCTATAGCCTGTTTAGTACTCTGCCGTATTAGCCTTGCCCGTTCCTCATTCTTATTTAGCATAAAACATCATCTGCCCCAATAAATTACCCTATCCCATATTAGTCTAAATTACTATTTTACTCCAGACTAACCAAACAAAGTCAAGTAATATTTGGCTCGTATAAAGCAGGCTATGGCAATAAAATTTTTGTAAAATTGACAATATCCCCTAGCTATGATATTTTTATCTTAGCTGCGTTTCAACTTTTTAGATGGAGGTGTCAAAATGTGCCAACCGGAAAGTAGTAATAAATGTCAGCATCCAGAGAAGCTGAAAGGTAAACCGGAGGATTGCACCCCGGAACAGATAATGGAATGCCATGGCAAAACTACAGAGCATCCCTGCCTGGAGGAAGAGTAACCCATAAGCCATGTGGAAGCCAGACAGAAAAGGAGGTTTTAGTGCGCGATAAAGTAGAGGCGGTATTAGCTATGATTCGCCCCAGCCTGGTGGCTGACGGCGGCAATGTTGAGCTTATAGATGTTAACGATGGTGTAGTCAAACTCAAGCTTACTGGTGCCTGCGCTGGCTGTCCTATGTCTACCCTAACATTAAAGAACGGCATTGAACGAATCTTAAAGCAAGAAATCCCTGAAATTAAAGGAGTAGTCGCCGCCTAGTAGAGCTGTTTACAATTAGAATCTAAAGGGGATGAAGTCTTCATCCCCTTTTATATATTATTCCCCTTCATCTAACTCAAATGCCTTGTGCAAAGCCCTGACCGCATCTTTAATCCTGGCTTCATCAATGATGCAGGTTATTCTTATCTCAGAGGTGGTAATCAGCTGGATATTTATCCCACTCTCACTCAGGGCGCTGAACATCCTGGCGGCATAACCCGGGGTATTCAGCATACCGCTACCAATAATACTAACCTTACCCAGTTTTGAGTCACTGGCGCACTCCCGGGCACCGATTTTTTCTGCGATGGGTTTTACCACCTCCATAGCCCTGTCCAAATCACCCTTGGCTATGGTAAAGGTCAGGTCAGTGATATTCTTAATACTGGCATTCTGAACTATAGTATCGATACTGATGCCAGCCTTAGCTAAAGGCTCAAAAAGCGAGGCGGCAATGCCCGGCCGGTCAGGGACACCAACCACTGTTATTTTGGCAACATTCAGGTCATGAGCGATACCTCTTACCTTATTGCGTACTTCCATAGACGTCCCTCCATGAATTAATGTACCTGGATTACCACTAAAGCTGGAAGCCACCTGTATGGGGACACTAAATAGCTCCCCCAGTTCCACCGCCCGGGGGTGCATTACCCTGGCGCCATAGGTTGCCATCTCCAGCATCTCTTCATAACCAATCTCAACCAATCGTTGAGCTTCAGGGACAAGACGGGGGTCGGCAGTATATACACCTTCAACATCGGTATATATCTGGCACACCTCAGCCCCTAAACTTGCCGCCAGAGCCACCGCCGTAGTGTCCGAGCCACCCCGTCCCAATGTAGTTATATCCATCTCCTCGGTAACCCCCTGAAAGCCGGCAACAATGACAATCTTCCCCTTCTCCAGCTCTTTAACCACCCTTTTGGGGTCAATTCCCAGAATCCGAGCCCGGTTGTAGGCATCATCAGTCCTTATCCCCGCCTGGGCACCGGAGAGGCTGATAGCCTCGTAACCCATTGCCTTAAGCGCCATCGCCAGCAGGGTGCTGGAAACAATCTCACCGGTGGAGAGCAATACATCAAGCTCCCGAGCACTAGGCTGGTCGGTCATCTGATAAGCCAGATTGATTAACTCATCGGTGGTGTCACCCATCGCCGAGACGACCACCACCACCTGATTGCCCCCATCTTTAGCTTTCGCTATCCGCCGGGCGACACTCTTGATTTTTTCAGCATCCCCTACCGAAGTGCCGCCATACTTCTGAACGATTAGAGACATTAATTTAACTACCCCCAATCAGCTTACCCATTATTTTATACCCATCTTTAATAAAAAGACCAGTCTTTTTTGCTTCCGCCTCGGTGAACCTTTTTGCCCCGTTGGCTAAAAAGCCTGGTCCCCACAGAATAAAGGGCACTGGCTCGGCAACATGGGTCCGAACCTTAATCGGGGTCGGGTGGTCGGGCATAACCAGCAGCCGGAAATTACCCCCTTTAAAGGAGCTCAGCCGGCTGACGACCTCCCTGTCCACCATCTGGATAGCCTCTACTTTATCATCAATTGAGCCGGCATGCCCGGCTTCATCCGGCGCCTCAATATGGATAACCACCAAGTCATGTTCATCAAGCGACTTCAGAGCGCCCAAGACTTGCCCACGAAAATCATTATCCAGCCCATCGGTTACTCCATTAATTTCTAAAATATCCATGCCCATCATACGCCCCATTCCACGCAGCAGGTCAATACCGGAGGTGAGCGCCGCCCTGACGCTGTAAACCTGCTTAAAGGCGAGCATATCAGGAATACGGCCACTGCCCCAGTAGAGCCAAATCATATTCGCCGGAATATCGCCCCGCGCCCGGCGGATTATATTTAACGGATGCCCCTCAAGTACAGCCACCGAGTCCTGCATCAGCCGTCTCAATAATCGACTGCCCTTACCGCGGGGCAGGAATCCAGCAATATGCTTATCCGGTATGTCGTGGGGCGGGGTGCAGATTGCACCAAGAGTATCCTCCTGCCACTTTAATTTTAACAGGTGCCGGTAGCTGACGCCGGGGTAGAAGCGAATATCATCATCACCAAGGCTTTCATTTAGTGCTTCAATCAGTCTCTCTGCTTCATCAGTGCGGATGTGCCCGGCGCAATAGCTCCACATCTTGCCGTCCTTAACCGCTACCAAATTGCAGCGGAATACTAACTCACCTTCATCAATGGATAATCCCATACCGACGGCCTCAATAGCCGCCCGTCCCCGGTAGTAGACCTTGGGGTCATAGCCCAGCACTGACATGCAGGCGCAGGCGCTTGATGGCTCCATTCCATTTGGTACAGTTCGAGCAAGACCAACCATACCTTCCTTCGCCAGAGCGTCTAAATTGGGTGTCTCAGCCAGCTCAAGGCAGGTCTTGCCACCCCGCTCGGTGAGCGGCCAGCCGGAGGCGCCATCTATTATCAAAACACAGTATTTCATTTTCTTAACAATTCCATTCTATTAATCCCTTACCGAGGGCGGGCAGGTGGGAAGAAAGAGCTGTAATATAAGCGCCTCCCCATCTACCAAACTAACAGCTTATTATACTAACTAAACCCTATCCCCTTTATCCCCTTCCCCTTGGTAAG
>CAYGXW010000013.1:0-25829 GCA_964354125.1 uncultured Dehalococcoidales bacterium | reverse complement strand
GCATACCGGGCAAACCCCCTGAGTTGCCGGCCTGCCATTCTTCATCGTTATCGCCCTGGTATTCCTCATTTCTCTCTTGGTACGGCATTTCATACAATAGCCTTGCATCATGTTACCTCCTTTTTTGCTAGCAAGGATAAACTATTTTTCTAGGTAATGTCAAGATATTCTCAGATTAAAATAAGAACGCCTCCTTCGGTAAGGCTAAGCCTTAAACACCGGAGCCAGAGGTAGAAGTAAAGTATGGCCTGGCTTACGCCGCAGGTAAGAGCGGGTGTAATTAACAGGAAAAGAGTAAACAACCTGAGCCTTGGGATGCTCCAGGCAAAAGAGAAAGACGCCCACTGTCTGTGACTTGGTGCCGAAGGGACCGATTACCATATTAAATGAATCCCTTACCTCGTGATAGATATTTTCAAGCACATTCCTGACCTCATATGGGTCATCAGCCGGCACATCCCTGACCTCCACATTCGGCTGTGAAATCAAGTAGGAGTTGTTTTTCCGGGCATACTCCAGGTATTCTGTACTCCTGCTACGCGGTGGATTGGTTATCAGGGCAATCGTCCTGGCTGGATTGAAATGCTTCCATACGGTAAGGGAGCGCTCCGGCTCAAAGCCAAGGAATAATAAAAGTAGAGTCTGCTTCTCAAAAGAAAGGGCACCAAAAAAGTTAGGCACTGTAGTAATCTGCTCAACCCCGCGAGTAAGCTTAGTTGGCGAATATGTCTGTGTTGTGTGAATAAGGCGGGGTAAGCCCAGATTCTGTTCTGCGACCAGGAAATGAAGCAGTTGCAGTAGGTAGATTTTAGTGAAGCCGCTAATATCAACAGTAACGAAGGGTTCATCCGGGTCTTTAGGCTTACACCGGGGCCAGATGTTTTTTAGCTGTGTTATCCCCTCAACCGGGTCGTCCCTCTGGCATCTTATAACAAAAACACCCTCAGAAGTCCTCTTCCCCAATTCAGCCTGCAATTTAAATAGATTGTTATCAACCTGTTTTTTATAGAAAGGCTCCTCAATGACAAGGATGATACTAAATCTGACCCGGAAGCCGACACCCATCTTCAGGGCACTTGATATACACCTGTCCTCAAAACTGGCACACCCGATAAAAAGGTCATCAGGGCCATACTCGTTCAGCCTGTTTAGATGTTCAATCTCAATCGGCTCATCGTGCGACTTCATCGTTGCCAGACCCTATTGTAATCCGCCATACTGCCAAAGAACATCCCTCAATTCCTAATATAAACTGCTTAGAAATTATTGTCAATTTTTCTATGGCACCAAGTTATATTTTCATTTTGGCAACATAAGAAGGAGGCTGGGATATTTATTTAGAAAATACCCAGCCTCCTTAATAATCTGGCAGCTATATTATCAACCCTAGCACTACTTGCCTATCTTGAACATCTTGGTACCGCATACCGGGCAAACCCCCTGAGTTGCCGGCCTGCCATTCTTCATCGTTATCGCCTTGGTATTCCTCATTTCTCTCTTGGTACGGCATTTCATACAATATCCTTGCATTAGGTTACCTCCCTTTTTGCTAGCAAGGATAAACTATTGTCTATCATATGTCAATAGTCCATAGGTAAAGATTATTTAATCTGATAAATATCTGGCATAGTACATATGTAAGCTAGTAAATTGTTTAACCTAACCAAATACACAGGGGAGGAGATTCGGTATGTTTACATTTACCAAGAAAGGTTATAATATAACCAAAATAATGAAAGGGGGTAGTGTATGTTTAATATAGAGGTTGGAGGACTAGTTGGTGGTATCATCAGTATAGTCGTCGGCATTATCATAATTATATGGCCTAGGGTTATTGCCTTTTTTATCGGCGGCTGGCTTATCGTTGTTGGTGTACTGGCGGTATTGTATACATTTTGATGACGTAATTAGGTTAGGGCTGTGTATTATTTTGCTTATGCCTCAAATCTAAATCGTGAGCAGATGCGTGAGCGCTGCCCTGATAGTCAGCCCAGGTTTACCGCCAGCCTGCCTAACTACAGGCTGATATTCACCGGCTGGTCAAGGCAGCGGCGGGGTGGTGTCGCCAGTATCAAGCTGTCAAGGGGGGATAAGGTGCTGGGGGCAGTCTATGAAATTCAAGATAAAGACCTGGCAAAGTTGGACAGGCTGGAAGATTGCCCGACTACCTATAATCGCCTGAAGGTTACCGTATATCGAGACAGCGGAGAATCAGTAGAAACCATAACATACATAAAATCCAGGCAATCAGAAGAAACCAAACCTTCCCCGGAATATCTGGCAGTAATCCAGCAAGGCTACAGAGATTGGAGCCTAATCTAGGAGAAAGCCCTAGACAGGGTATTGACAACACATACACTCAAAGGGGGCTTTTACCCATGGAGCCAGTTCCTTGAATTGGCAAAATGATTCAAGTAATTGATTTTTTAAGCTATATCTGGTTTAATAGTTACCGACAGGAGGCGACAAATTGACAGATTTGACGTTAAAAGCATCAATAAGAGATATTCTGGGCAAGAAGACTAGATTTCTACGCCGGCAGGGTATTACTCCCACCCATCTCTTCGGGCATAATATCAATTCACTGGCACTGCAGTGCGATACTGCTGAGCTTCAGCGCATTATCGCCCAGGGTGGCACCACCAGACTCATAGATATTAACATTGAGGAAGAAGAGCAACCCAGAAGCGTATTCATTCGTGAAATCCAGAGAGATGAAATCAGCGGAAAACTACTTCATGTTGACTTCTACCAGGTTAAGAAGACGGAGAAAATAACAGCCGATATACCCATCATTCTAGTAGGCGAGGCTCCAGCCACCAAGTCCAAGGACAATATGGTTGAGTACTTATTAACCCAGATTGGGGTTGAGTGTCTGCCAGATAAACTGCCCCCCCAGATAGAGATTGATTTAAGCCCGTTAAAAGAGGCGGGGCAGGCAATCCATGTCAGAGATATTACCCTTGACCCGGATATTACTGTTACCACCGACCCCAGCCAGATAATAGTCAAGGTTAGCCGAATAAAGGTGATAGTGGAGAAAGAGGAAGTAGTAGTAGTAGCTGAAGAAGAGGCGGTACCGGCTGAAGCTAAGGTTGTAACCGAAGCCGAAAAGCCCGCTGAAGAGGGGACCAAAGAAAAGCAGCAGTAATTTTATTTTTAAGCAGCAACCAGATTTGAAGCACTTAAGCTATTCTGATATTATCTTTCAAGATGATTATTGACTTTCATAGCCATGTATTCCCACCCCAGATAAAGAAAAACCGCAGCCGATATATTGACAGCGACCCCTGTTTTGCCATCCTCTACTCAAATAAAGACGCCAAGCTAGCAACCGCAGACGAGCTAATTGCCAGTATGGACAGGAACAGAGTGGATATTTCCGTTATTTTAAATATCGGCTGGACCACCCACGAGCTTTGTGTTGAGACCAACGACTATATTCTGGAGTCAACCGCCCGTTATCCAGAAAGATTAATAGGTTTCTGCAGTGTCCAGCCGCAGTCATTTGAAGCTGCACTGGACGAGATTGAACGCTGTGCCAAGGGGGGAATAAGAGGGGTTGGTGAAATAAGGCCCGATATACAGCTATTTGACCTGAGAGACGAAGAGGTAATGAAGCCTTTCGTTGATATGCTGAAAAAACATAACCTGATTTTGCTTACCCACGCCACTGAGCCGGTAGGTCATATCTATCCGGGCAAGGGGGCGGTCACCCCGGAGATGCTCTACCCCTTTATTGCCGATAATCCTGAACTAACCATTGTCTGTGCCCACTGGGGTGGAGGTCTGCCCTTTTATGCCTTAATGCCTGAAGTAAAAAGGGGTATGGAAAAAGTCTACTTTGACACTGCCGCTTCACCCTTTCTCTATAACCCCCAGGTATATGAGCAGGCAATCCAGCTTGTCGGTGCCGATAAAATTCTCTTCGGCAGTGATTATCCCCTGCTGGAACAGGCTCGTTTACTCAGGGAGATTGAGTCCCTTGAGCTGACCGAGGAGATAAAAAAACAAATCTTGGCCGGTAACGCCCAGAGGTTGCTGGGTATTAATTGATGGACTTAAGCTATGGAGAAAATCCGCTCTTTCATCGCTATTGAGCTACCCGGTGGACTAAAGCCTGAACTTGTCCAGCTACAGGCAAGGCTGAAAGCAGACAACCAGCCACGGATAAAGTGGGTTGACCCGAATGGCATCCACCTGACACTGAAGTTCTTGGGCAATATTGACCCAGCTATGATTGAGCCAATAACTGAGGCTATGACCGACACCGCCCAAAAAATCCCTCACTTTAATCTGGATGTCCAGCAGTTAGGCGCTTTCCCCAGCCTGAAACGGGTTCAGGTGGTATGGTTAGGACTGGGAGGGGAAATAGACAAACTAGCCCAGCTGCAACAACTTATTGAAGCCAACCTAGCTCACCTAGGCTTTACCCCTGAGCAGCGGTCCTTTAAACCGCATTTGACCCTGGCTCGCGTGGGTGACAACGCATCACCAGACGAGCGCCAGCGCTTCGGTGAGCTTATAGCCAGCACCGGCTTTGAAACAAGTCAGAGAATTAAAGTAAATAGCATCCACTTAATAAGGAGTCAGCTAACCAGGGAAGGTGCTATTTACAGCCAAATCAGCTCAGCCGAGCTTTTAGAATAGCTCTAAACAAAAAATAGAAAAGCTCTTGCTAATAGCCTAGCAGTTGGTGTATACTTCTAGCAAATTTATTTCGGTCGGGAGGTGGACCCTCGTGGAACAGCTTAATTTTCCCAAGTGCCAGAAGTGCAACACTGGAGACCTGGTACCCCTTTCTGATTTTGGCAGTCAGGGGTCATCCATTCTCTACAAAGCATGGGTATGTACCAATCCCAGTTGCGGCTTTAACCTGAAAATAAGGAATGGTGATATCTACTTAAACGAGCCGATTATGAGTGGGGTGGGGGGTCGCTCCCGGCAAAACACATAGCCATTAAAACTTAAAATACAGGAGGTGAAGGTGCTTCCTCAGTTAGCTAGACTAAGGAGGACAGCACTCAACTTTTTATTTCCCTGCTGGTGCCTGGGTTGTGGTAAAGAAGGGGAGCTTATATGCCTCTCCTGCCGACACAAACTACCCAGAATTAATCCGCCGATTTGCCCCAGGTGCGGTAAACCCCAGTCCAGTGGCACAATCTGCCCTACCTGTTATGGCCAGCGATATGAAATAGATGGCATTCGTTCCCAGTTTCGCTTTGAGGCGGTAATACGCCAGGCTATCCATCAATTTAAATACAGAAATCTGAGAGTTATAGCTGAGCCCCTAGCCAATTTGCTAGGCGATTATCTTACTGCCCACTCTATACCCAGAGAAGTACTGGTTCCGGTGCCACTTCACCGTAAAAGACTCAGGGAGCGCGGTTATAACCAGTCTGAGTTGCTTTCCAGAGAACTCAGTAAACTGATTGGTTTACCGGTAGTAGCTGATTGCCTCGCCCGAGAGCGGCATGCTCCACCCCAAGTCAGGGCGACTTCTGTTAATGAAAGACAGAATAATGTAGCCAATGCCTTCACCTGCCGCGACCGAAGGCTTAAAGATAAAAAGGTACTGCTCATAGACGATGTGGCTACCTCCGGAGCTACCCTTGAGGCTTGTGCCATAACTTTAAAAGCCGCCGGAGCCAGTTCAGTGTGGGGGCTAACACTAGCCAGAGAAGTATAAAATATAAAAATATTGACTCTAAGAGCCTCCTCAAACCGTCACCAGAGCCACTGTAGTCAAAAATAAGCCGTTATAAGGGATAAAATATGGAATACTATATTTTTAGCACTGGTGTGGGATGGATAGCAATCCTAGGCTCGGAAAGGGGGCTGGTGAGAGTTACCCTACCCCGGCACTCGGCTCAAGAAGCATTTAAACTTCTGGGTGAAATGGCAAAAAGTGCCACTCTCTCCCCTGAACGGTTTAGCGATATAGCCAAGCATCTCAAAGCCTATTTCGACGGTTATAAAGTATTATTTCCTGATGAGCTTGACCTGTCTGGAGCTACGCCTTTTCAAAGAGTAGTATGGCAGATGACCAGGCTGATACCTTACGGTGAGACCAGAAGCTACGGCTGGCTGGCAAAGAAAATAGGCAAGCCTGGAGCGTTACGGGCAGTCGGGCAAGCCCTAGGCAGAAATCCACTGCCGATTATCACCCCCTGCCATCGGGTAATCGGCAGTGATGGCAAGCTTGGTGGTTTCAGTGATGGGGTAGAGATGAAAAGACGCCTTCTTCACCTTGAAGCAACAGCTACTTCACATCAACAGTGAAAACCTTCTGGTCAAGAACCCCTGTTTCCCACGACCTCTTATAGACCATGGTTATCTCGGTTTCGCCACTCTCTAGCGCCCTGAAGCGGAAAAGCTCAGTGCCGCCGGCACCAACCAAGCCCTGCCTGTCATACTCACCCGGCTCATAGCTCTCTTCCACCAGCTCCAGCGCGCTCTCAGCATAGCTTGCCTGCCAGCTATAGCCGGTAGATGGATTGGACTCAAGGGCGATAAGAACAACGAATTCTTTATCGGCACTGATGTTTATTGTCTCTTCCGGGTCAGAATAGGCTTTTACCTCTGACCCGCACCCGGCTACCAGGCAGGCGGTTAGCAATACCCCAATAATTAACAGCAGAGACTTTTTCATTGACCCTCCCCTTTCTTAATTATCTGAGGTTTATAACGCTGATAATCAAAAAAGGTTACCCCCTGTTTGTGTCAGTTAAACCACCAAACAGTTTAGCCTGATAAAGCCTCCGCTTAGCCTCAGAAACGCCCTTTATCTTCAGGTCTAAGAAATCCAGCTCGTATTGCTCAATCAGCCCTTCGCCGGCAAAGCTAAAGTATCTATTTTCACCGATAATGACATGGTCTATTACCTTTATCTGCATAATAGCCGCCGCATAGACCAGGTCCCTGGTTAACTGTTTATCATTCTGGCTGGGCTCAGGGACACCCGAAGGGTGGTTATGGACAAAAACCAGGGATACAGCCTTATGTTTAATGGCACTTTCTATGACCTCGCGGGGGGAGATGGCACTGCTATTTATTGTCCCCTCAAAAAGGTCGGCGGTTTCAATAATCTGGTTCTGGCTGTTTAGATAAAGAACCTTAAATAACTCCCTCTTAAGGTCCCGCATTGAGTGGTAGAGATAGTCAAAAATCTCTTGTGATGACTTGTAGACAGGCTTATCAATAATCTTTTCTTTGAGAAACCTCCTGGCTACTTCCTGAACCAGCTTGATGCCAAAGGCATTATGGGGACCAATACCCTTTATCTCTTGAAGTTCTTCCAAGGAAGCTTCCAGAACACCCCTCAGGGTCTTGAAGCGCTTAATAGCCTCTTTAGCCTGCCTTTTACAGTCCCGGCGGGGCGAACCCAGTGTCAGCAGTAGCTCAACGATTTCATAGTCGTGAAAGCCGCTAAGACCTGACTTGATAAACCTTTCCCGCAGCCTCTTTCTATGTCCTTTAAGGCTTTCATCAGAAGGCATATAGTTTTTCCATTAGAACAGAGCGAATACTTCGTTACATATTCTAACACTAAGGAGTATCTGAGGGCTAATCGGGTAAGCCAGTCAGGAAACGGGGAAACCTTGATGGGGTGCAGAGGATAATTTAGTTATAGCTTTCAGCTATTACAAGCTTTTTTCTCAGTCTAAGGTTGATAAACGCAGTTTCGTATTTCTCAACTAACCCGGTATCAGCAAAGCTGAAGTATTTATTTTCGCCTATTATAAGATGGTCTAGGACTTTAATCTGTAGTACCTTGCCAATAAAGACCAGGTCTCTGGTTATCTGCTTGTCATTCTTGCTGGGCGAGCAGTCGCCTGACGGGTGATTATGAACAAAAATCAGTCCGGTAGCTTTATGTTTAATGGCACCTTCTTCAATCTCGCGGGGGTAGATGTGGATGCCATCCAGCGTCCCCTCAAACAGGTCTTCGCTGTAAATAATCTTGTTTCGGTTATCTAAATAGACAACCTTGAAAACCTCTTTTTTGAGGTCTCTCATTGAATAATATAGAAAATCAAAAACCTCCTGGGATGATGTAGAAACAGGCTTATCAACAATCCTCTCTTTGAGAAAGACTTGGGGCACCTCGCATAACATTTGAAAACAGAGGCTACAGCGGGGGGTCATTCCGGGTATTAGCTCTAGCTCTGAGATAGGAGCTGCCAAGAACTGCCTGAGGGTTTTGTACCTTTTGGTGACCTCATGTGATAGCTTTTTGCCTTCTTTGGGGAGTAGAGCATGGCAGAGCAACAGTTCAATTATTTCAGGGTTGCTAAAGCCTTTAAGGCCATACTTTTGAAACCTCTTTTCCAGTAAAGTCAGTTGTCTTCTTGGCGCCGCCTCTAAAGTTATCGCCTGACCCTTCTTTGGCTTTAATACTACCCAATCGCCTGCCTGCCTAATGAGAGCAAATTGGTGGTTACCTATCACATCTATAATCTTGCCTACTCCACATTTAGTAGAGAGGTAAGCGCAAATAACAAGCATATTATAATTGCCGATGACTCTATTTAACTCTTCTTCATACTCAGTAAAACTTGTCCGATCTTCCTCTTCAAGCCAGGAAACATTACCCGTTACTCTCATGCCATCATAACCATTGGCCAGAGCTTGATTTAGTTTATCAATCCAGGCATTAACAACCCTTTGCCCATTAAAATCACCACCTTTGAGATACCATGCAGTATGTGACACAATCTCTATTTGCCCTCTTTTTAGATATTGGCCGAAATCAGGCATAGCCTTTCTCATTGCTTGTCCGGCTTCTTCTTCGGGAAGGGGTTCTGAAGTTACCCAGATACAGAACTCATTGTTTTGTAAACCGGCTTTGAAATAAGGCACCAGAATATCAATCAGGTCTTGTTTAGTGTCGTAGAATTGACACAGGTGTGTGCTCCAGGGGGCAGTACCGATAGTATCTATCCCAATGTCTCTAAGCTGATTCTTGCCCACCTCCGCACCTCCTTAGCTTCTACTATTATCCTATTAATCCAGCCTTAAAGTAACACTATTATTATCTAAATTAAAATTATACCAAATAATATTACATTTTGTCAATAGTTTGGACAAAAGTCACAATAATATACATTAAAGATTATAGTATTACTGGCATTAAAATGGACATATGTCAACATATGTCGTGGGACAACCTCACTTTGCCCAGCATTTCTTCTTATTTTAGCCCGGCTCGTTTTAGATACTTGCCTCCAGCCTTATCCCATCTTCTCCGATTAGCTCGGCCAGTTGCCGGTGAAGTTCAGGGCAATAATCAATACAAATGCCAGGCAGTCGGAGCCTAAAAATCTTTTCTTCATTATCAACCGCCAAACTAACTTCATCGCACCCCGGGAAATCCCGTAAAATGCCAATAATCTTATGCAGACTAACTATATCACCAGCCTCATCGCTAGTCTGCTTCAGGTTAATGACCAGTCGGCGAGCCTCAGGTGGCGCTATCTCTTCCTCTTCAACAACTGGTGGCGCTATCTCCAGCTGGGGAACAACCACTTCTTCAGCCCTAACTTCCTCCAGCTGGTAGCGGCGCACATGTTCGCAGACCAGCTGCGCCCGGTCGCCCCTGAGCCTTACCTTACCGCCAACCAGCAGTATATTCCCCTCTTGCCACAAATCCTTGGTAACAGCATATACCTTTGGCCAGGCCATGACCTCAAGCCTACCATCCAGGTCCTCCAATATCACGCTGGCCGACGGCTGGCCATCCTTGGTAATAATATTATGTACTGAGGATACCATACCGGCTACCCTTGTCGTCTGCCCCTCCATCTCGGCATCAACCTGCCCACACAGGGTGGTATTTTCTGAAGCCGCCCTACCGGCAAATGGACTGAAGGGGTGCTCAGATAGATAAACCCCTAAAAGCTCTTTCTCCCAGCCCAGCTTCTCCTTAATGGAAATATCAACAGCTACCATATCAAGGCTGGGCATGGGAACGCCAACCGTCTCCCCCCACAGGTCAAACATGGTAGACTGCCCGGTATCCCGCAGGCGTTGCTCCCGCTGTGCCAAGGATAGAATACGAGCGATATTACTAAGCAGGGTACCCCGCTCTCCTAGGGAATCCAGAGCACCAGCCTTTATCAGGCTCTCCATCACCCGCTTGTTAACACTACCCAAGTCAGCCCGTCGGCACAGGTCTTCAATGGACTTATAGTCCCCCCCTCTATTCCGCCCTTCTATGATAGGCTCTATAGCTCCCGCCCCCACATTCTTAATCGCCGTCAGTCCGAAGCGTATAACACTTCTACCATCGCTTAATTTTTCTATAACAAAGTTAGCCTGGGAGCGGTTGATATCGGGCGGCAATACCGGGATATGCAGGCGTCGGCACTCGGCAACGGCGGTTGCTATCTTTTCCGACTGGTCAAAACAGGCAATCAGAAGTGCGGTAATATATTCCACCGGGTAGTTAGACTTAAGATAGGCTGTCTGATAGGCAATAAGGGCATAGCTTACAGCGTGAGCCTTATTAAAGGCATAGCCGGCAAAGGGCTCAATAAGATTAAAAACATCACCGGCTATATCTGAAGAGAAGCCGTTCTTTCTGGCACCGGCAATAAAGTTGCGCCTCTCCTTCTTCATAACCTCTGATATCTTCTTACCCATTGCCTTGCGGAAGATATCTGCCTGGCCCAGGCTGTAACCGGCAAAAGTACGGACAATAAACAGCACCTGTTCCTGATAGACAATTACACCATAGGTCTCCTTGAGGATATCAGCCAGGGCAGGATGGGGATAGTGAATAGGCTCCAGCCCGTGCTTGGCTTTTATGAAACGTGGGATTTGTTCCATAGGACCCGGGCGGTAAAGGGCAACCATAGCCGCAATATCACTGAAGGTGTTCGGTTTGAGCTCTTTAATATAGCGGCGCATGCCACTACCTTCCAGCTGGAAGACACCAATTGTTTCACCAGCAGACAGTAGCTCAAAGGTTTTAGTATCGTTTAAAGGGATATGGTACAGGTCAATTTCAAAACCATGGTTTTGCAGGATAATCTCCTTTGCCCTACCCAGAATGGTCAGGTTAGCCAGCCCTAAGATGTCCATCTTGAGCAGTCCAATGCGGGCAATATCTTCCATAGCGAACTGGGTCATTACCAGCCCGTTATCATTGCCCCGGCTCAACCGTTGCAGCGGCGTATACTTGGTAAGAATATCTTTAGCTATGACGACACCGGCGGCATGGGTGCTGGCGTGGCGGGCAATCCCTTCAACTCCTCTGGCGGAGTCAACCAGGTTTTTAACCGTAGCCTCTTCATGATAGATATTCCTCAGTTCACCATTTTCTTCAAGTGCCCGGTCAAGGGTCATCCCCGGAGCAAAAGGAACCAGCCGGGCAACACGGTCAACATCGCTATAGGGCATACCCAGCGCCCGCCCAATATCCCTGATAGCCGCTCTGGCACCCATGGTACCAAAGGTGATAATCTGCGCCACATGGTCATGCCCGTATTTGTGGGACATATAGGCGATTACCTCATCGCGGCGGACATCTTCAAAATCCAGGTCTATATCAGGCATTTCCCGCCGCTCTAGATTGAGAAAGCGCTCAAAGACCAGGCCGTTTTTAATAGGGTCAATCTCGGTAATACCCAGACAGCGAAGGACAATACTGGAGGCGGCACTGCCCCGGACATTGAAGAGTATTTTCTCTTTCTTGGCAAACGAGATTATGTCCCAGACAACTAGAAAGTAGTTGGCGAATTGAGTCTTTTTAATGACTTCTAGTTCATAATCAAGCCGCTCTTTAATCTCCTCACTAGCCTGAGGATAGAATTCGGGCAATCCCTGATAGCACAGGCCAGCCAGAAACTGGTCAGCGGTCTTGCCCTCAGGCAGTTCTATCTCCGGCAGGTGAAGACGGCCAAACTCAAGCTCAAGCTGACACATCTCGGCAATGCGCTCAGTATTTTCCAGAGCCTGTGGGATGTCTTTATACAACTCTGCCATCTCCTGAGGGCTTTTGAGATAGAAGAAGTCTCCAGCCATCTTCATTCTCTTATCATCATAGATGGAGGTGTTGGTGCCGATGCACAGCAGCAGGTCGTGAGCTTGGGCATCACCTTTATCTATATAATGGACATCATTGGTAGCTACCAGCGGAATATCCAGCTCATCAGCCAGGTTAATAAGAGCCTGATTTACTCGCTCCAGCTCAGGGATGGGGTGCCTCTGTATTTCCAGGTAAAAATGGCTAAATGTCTGCTTATACCACAAGGCGGCTTTCTTTGCTTCCTCAAGCCGACCTTCCAGCACCAGAGCCGAGACCTCTCCCGCCAGGCAGGCGGAGAGGGCAACAAGTCCCTGGTGGTGTTCTTCAAGCAGCTCTTTATCTACCCTGGGCTTATAATAAAAGCCCTCAAGGTTCGCTTTGGTAATTAGCTGAATCAGGTTTTGATAGCCAACCCTGTCTTTGGCTAGTATAACAAGGTGGTAGTTAATTTTATCACCCGGGCTACGGCTAGAACGGCTACCGGGCGCTATATAGACTTCACAGCCGATAATGGGCTTTATACCAGCCTCTTTAGCCGCTGAATAGAACTGGAGGGCACCATACATAACACCATGGTCAGTTATCGCCAGGGCATCCATACCCAGCTCTTTTGTCTTGGCTACCAATTGGGGAATGCGGCACATGCCATCAAGCAGGCTATATTCGGTATGAACATGAAGATGGGTAAACATGACACCCCTACCAGAAGAAATCAAGACAAATTATAGCACAGAAAGGCTTTTTTAAGCCCCCATTTTCCAAAGGTAGCGATAGAATTAGGATAAAAAATTTAGTTTATTATCTTAACAATCCATCCCCCTAACCCCCTTCCCTTACTAGAGAAGGGGGAATTGTGGTTTCCGAAGGAACGTTAGCCCCTTCAGGCTCCCCCTTTAGTATCAGATGTTAAAAGGAGCATCTAAGAGGGGCGAATTATTGTAAATCCCTCACCCTTTTTCCCTCTCCCTTTACTAAAGAGAGAGGGAAGACTGTTAATTTAAAACACCCCAAATAGAAAAAGCGGGCGGCTTGGAGGGAACTGCGTCCCTCCAATCTAATCTCCCCCTCTCCTTCAAAGGAGAGGGGGATTAAGGGGGTAAGGTAGAAAACACTATGCTTTCTAGCCCTAAAAGTGTAAAATCAATATGGTAATGAGAATACAATGGACTAAAATTTTCGGTATTGTCGCCAGATGGCTTTTCATACTCTGCCTGCCGGCACTACTGCTTACCACCAGCATCGGCTTATTAGCAAACAGCCAGTGGCTATATGAATACGGCTTTGATAAATACAATGTCAGCCAGACCACCGGCTTGGCTGCCTCAGAGCTGGAGAACATAGCCGCCGGGATAATTATCTACTTTAACTCGGGAGAGGAGTATATCAGCCTTACTGTAGTCAAGGATGGCAAGCCATTTAACCTGTTCACCCCGGAGGAGACCATTCATTTCCGTGATGTTAAGGGACTGATCTGGCTGGATTACTGGGTTATGCTGGGGACAGGTATCTATGCCGTTAGTTATACCGGAATAAGCCTTTTCTGGCGAAAAAAAGAGTACCGGCGCCGGCTGGCATGGCAGGTGGTTGGTGGCAGTAGCCTCACCCTGGCTTTAATGCTGGTTCTGGGGCTAGGAACACTACTAGATTTTGACCAGTTACTATTACAGTTTCACCTCATCAGCTTCAGCAATGAATACTGGTCAGCTGAGGGTTATATGCTTCTGCTTTTCCCTGAGCTTTTATACGATGCCACTCTGTTCTGCGCTCTGGGAACAGTGCTTATGGCAGTAATATTGGGAGGGGTGGCTGGGGGTTACCTGCTGATTAAAAGAAGGGCTTTATCCCAGAAATTAAAGAATTCATAAATAGTTTATAATTAAGAGACTATAGGTGAGGTTAGGAGGTAGCAATGGCAATAATAGCTAAGTGCCCTTTATGCAAGGGCGAGGGAAAAGTCTCCAAGGAACTGCCCTTTGGTGCCAATCCCAAGGCGCCAGCCACCCGGGCTGATAAAACAGGCTTTAAAACCTGCCCAAGGTGCCGGGGAACCGGCAGTGTTGGCATCAAGTAGGTAAAAAGCCCCTTTGAATTAACTGCAGAGACCGAGATTACTGAGGAAGCATCTATAAAGCGGTGCATTAATATTTATAGTGACCGTCTGTCCGATTCCAGAGATAGACATAACGCTTCTCTGGAGACATAAAAGTCCATCTCAACTGGAATAAAAACCTGCTGGCGAAATCAACTAAACTATTCATTACCCTCTCCTTTTATGCTATCTATAAAGTTATAACGAAATTTGCTATAAAAGGTTAGGGCACAGCAACAAGACTCAACTAAATATCCTAATTATTTGCTTATGGTGAGCAGTAGGCGGTATTCACTGCTTAATATCTCTTTACCCACCTCAGGATAAGGCTCCACATTAAAAGTAAATTGATACCCCTTAAAGGTCTCGTTAGCATAATCGTCACTCAAGCCAGGCTGTGCCAGCTCTATATTATATGAAGTATCACCCTCAGTTATTTTCACTAAACAGACAACCCTGCCCTCCCAGACACAAACAGCACCTTCAGGGCAGCGGCTGTCTTCGGTAACCTCTTCAAAAGTGATTTCCAGATTTTCATCAGTTATCACAGCACTCTGCCCGATAGACAGTGAGAACTCCTGTCCCAGCTTAACTTTAAGTCCGCAGGCTAGACAAAAACAAAGTAGTGAGGCAATAGCCGCCAACACTAAGATATAAAGTCCATACTTTTTCATATTCGTAAAAATCTTCATAGATACTCTCCTACAGTTTTACAGAGACAGATTGGCAATTCCGGTTCTTTAAGGAACGATAATGGATAACATACCGGCACCCCAGCTATATTTCACAGCTATCGCAGCTGGAAGCACTGCAACTGGAGCAGGGACTACCACCAATAGAAGAGCTCAGGCCGCTCTCATCCTTGGAGAAGCAGGCAAAGCTGGATAACGCCCTCTCAGCCGGTTCATGACAGCGGGGACAGGAAACTTTTTCATTGGCCTGGCTCATCGGGCGCAATAGTTCAAATTTTGATCTGCATTTGGGGCAAACATACTCATATAGCGGCATCTATATCTCTCCTATGGTTATCTTAATATCTCGCAAGCAGAAAGTCAAAGCCAAACACAACCCTTTGACCAGCCGATTATCAGGTTGTATACTAAATCAAAATCAACTAGGGGAAGAGGGCTTATGGATATAGAGCAACTGGCTGACAGACTGATTTTGTGGATAAGGGGTAAGGTACTGGCTGCCGGCGGCAAGGGGGTAGTGGTTGGTATGAGCGGTGGCATAGACTCATCGGTAGTAGCTGTATTGTGTCAGCGCGCTTTCCCCCAAAGTACACTGGGACTGCTTATGCCGTGTTATAGTAGTCAAAGGGATGAGCAGCACGCCTTAGCCGTAGCCAATAAGTTCTCCATCCAGACCAAGACGATAGCACTTGATGCCATCTATGATTCTCTCCTTAAAATCCTACCCGTCGATAAAGCCCATGCCATAAGCCAGGTGGCTCAAGGCAACCTCAGGGCCAGGTTGAGGATGCTCACCCTCTATTTCTATGCCAACCAGCTCCAATATCTGGTGGTCGGTTCCGGTAACAGGAGTGAGCTTGCTGTAGGCTACTTCACCAAGTACGGTGATGGTGGTGTAGATATACTGCCCCTGGGCAATCTGGTCAAGTCGCAGGTTAGAGAATTAGCCAAATTCTTGGACATCCCGCAGGAAATAATTGATAAGCCACCCTCAGCCGGCCTGTGGCAGGGACAAACCGATGAAGGTGAAATGGGCTTGAGCTACGACGAACTTGACCGCTATCTGACTACCGGCCAAGCACCGGATAGTATTAAACAGAAGATTGAACATATAATAACCAGAAGCAGCCACAAGCGAAATCTACCCCCGGTACCCGACTTCTAGCATGCCGCTGTTTACCAATCCTGATATAAATAATCTCATTGACACCAATACATAGCCCAAGTATAATCTAGCTATACCATGCCGAAGTGGCGGAATGGCAGACGCGCTACGTTCAGGGCGTAGTGTCCATAAGGGCGTGTGAGTTCAAATCTCACCTTCGGCACCAGGGGGCGCTTGTAGCTCAGTTGGATAGAGCGCAGCCCTGCGGAGGCTGAGGCCGTGGGTTCAAGCCCCGCCAAGCGCGCCATCAGGGCGGTTAGCTCAGTTGGTTAGAGCATCTGCTTTACACGCAGGAGGTCAGAGGTTCAAATCCTCTACCGCCCACCACTTCTAGCCATATATTTATTTCTATACTTCTCTAGCTATAACTATGGTAGTATGATATAATTAGAAATGAATGTAAAGACGGTCGCCACCAACCGTAAGGCTTATTATAGATATTTTATCCAGGAAGCCTTTGAGGCTGGTATCGCCCTAAGCGGCAGTGAGATAAAATCAATCCGTGCCGGCAGGGTGAGCCTTGGTGAAGCCTATGTCCGGCCTGATGGTGGAGAGCTCTGGCTACTGGGTGCTCATATTGCCCGCTATGAAGCAGCCAGCTATCAAAGCCATGAGCCAACCCGGCCAAGAAAGCTACTACTGCACCGCAAGGAAATTTTAAACCTTACCAGCAAAATAGCCGAAAAAGGCTTTACTCTGATTCCCCTCAGGTTGTATATTAAAGAGCGCAGAGCTAAGGTTGAAATCGCCCTAGCCAAGGGCAAAAAGTTACATGATAAGCGAGAAACTATAATCCGCCGCGAGATGGAGAGGGAAATGGGAAGAGCTACCAAAAAGCGGAGGCAGTAGTAGAAGCTTATTAAAAGACCTTTAATAAATGGGGACGCGTGGATTCGACAGGGGAGGTAGGTTACAGGGTTGCAGGTTGAGGTCGCCGCAAACCTCAATAATCAGGCGGCAAAAAATAAACGGCGAACCTGAACTGGTTTTTGCTGGCTAAAGAAAGCTAGCACATCCAACCCGACCTCACCCTAACGGGTCGGGATTGGGTGCCGGAAAGTCGGGGTGCCATCGTCTGGACGCTGATAAGGGCGGCGAAAGAACAATCAGCTGGCCTGGCTAAACTCAGTCAGCAGAGGTTAGCCGGGTAAGATTAAAGGGCTGACTAAGCCTGTAGTATATCCTGAACAGCCTCTTCTGGACGGGGAGTTCAACTCTCCCCCGTCTCCACCAGATAATAATCAGGCTCCGGCGCTAAACCGGAGCCTTTGTTAGTTCAGGTCAGGCTTTATAGTCAACTTGGCTGCTATTCCACTTCAACCGATACGCTTTTAATGACCTGAACCAAGGTGTCATCCAGGGATGGCATAACGGTACGCATATCAATCAGGAAGTGCTCACCCTCAACTCTACCCAGAAGGGGCGGCATTGCCAAACGCAGTCTGCCAGCGAAATCCGCTACCGGGCAAGGTGGCTTGATAGCCACTACTCTGGTAGCCAGTGCTTGTTCCGGCAACGAGCCGCCGCCTACCATGCTACTGCCATCCTGTATGCTGGCTTTTATGCCGGCCTTGGCAAGCTTCTTAACCACAGATTTCGCCCTTGATTCAATCTGCTGAAGGCTGGTAGCTATCATTTGCCAGACGGGTATCTTCTCCACAGCTTCTTTTTGTAGATAGTGTCTGAGGGTAGCCCCAAGTGCTATAGCGACCATCTTATCAATACGGATGACCCTCAACAGAGGATGCCCACGGAGCCTATCAATACAGGACTTTTTACCCAGTATGATACCTGCTTGAGGTCCACCCAAGAGCTTATCGCCGCTAAAACAGACGACATCAACCCCATCCGCCAGCGCCTCCTGGACTGTTGGCTCATGCTCCAGCATGAAGTTTTCAGTATTAAGCAGCGCCCCGCTGCCCAGGTCATAGACTACCGGCAAATTGTGCTTTGCACCCAGTGCCTTCAGCTCCGAGGTGCTGACCGAGTGAGTAAATCCCCTGATGGCAAAATTACTCTGATGAACCTTTAGTAGTAGAGCGGTCTTATCAGATATAGCCCGCTCATAATCGTAGATATAGGTCTGATTTGTGGTGCCCACCTCCCTGAGGCAGACACCGCTCTGCTCCATAATCTCCGGGACGCGAAAGCCACCGCCAATCTGCACCAGCTCCCCCCGCGAGACGATAACCTCTTTGTTTCTGGCCAGCACTATCAATACAAGAAGAACAGCAGCGGCATTGTTATTGACCACCAGGGCACTTTCGGCACCGGTCAGCAGGCACAGCAGTTTTTCAACCTCCTGAGCCCTGGCGCCACGCTTGCCGGTTAAAAGGTCATATTCTAGATTACAATAGTTCCCACCGAGGTCTGATAAAGAGTCCAGCGCCTGTCGTGATAAAGGCGCCCGACCCAGGTTGGTATGCAGTATAACGCCGGTAGCATTAATCACCGGGCTCAAGAACCCGGGCCACTCCCGGGCTAGAAACCCCTTAATCTGGCGAAGTATCTCAGCCTCCAAGGGACAAGTGGCACCGTCACCAATCTGAAGGCGAGCTTCAGCCAATACCGCCTGCGCCGCCCGAGTGACCAATGCCCGGGAATACCTACCTACTTCAGGTTGAATCTCAGCCACTTCCAGGATTTTCTCCACAGATGGGAGTTTACGCAGTTCCTTACTAGCCTTTTCTTTCTTGTTTTTTACGTTACTCATACCAATATAATCTGACTTTTCGGTTTATCAATCACCTGCCCCACTATAGCCGCCTCGCTATCACCGGCCTGTTTTATACGAGCAAGGAGTGCCTCCGCCTTCTCTGGGGCTATTGATATAAGCAAGCCACCCGAGGTCTGAGGGTCATAAAGAATGCTCAGCATGTCCTCATCCACTTGGTTGTCTTTAACCATATGGGCACGGAATTCCCAGTTAGCATACCTACCCTCAGGCACCAGTCCCATCCGGGCAAATTCTAAGGCTTCAGGTATAAAAGGGACTTTATCACAGAAAATCTCAATAGATATCCCGCTGTTCTCAGCCATCTCACAGGCATGCCCTATCAGTCCAAAGCCGGTAATATCAGTACAAGCATCAGCCCCCATAGCAACCATGGCCTCGGCAGCCTTATCATTCAGCCTTAACATTTGTTCAGTAAGCCTGTCCTTAATTTCAGCTTGTAATAGCCCGGCTTTTAGTGCCGTAGTTAGAACTCCAGTGCCTAGCGGCTTGGTCAGTATCAGCTTGTCCCCAACCTTGGCGGTGCTCTTGGTTACCACCTTCTCAGGATGGACAATGCCAGTAATGCATAGCCCATACTTCAACTCTTCATTCTTTACACTATGGCCGCCAACCAGCGTTACCCCAGCTTCATTTAGCTTGTCCAGCGACCCACTAAGAACCTGCGTCATTACCGATATATCCATGGTATCGATAGGGAAGGCGATAATATTCATTGCTGTCATCGGCTTAGCCCCCATGGCATAGACATCACTTAAAGAGTTAGCCGCGGCAATCATACCAAAGGTATAAGGGTCATCAACTATAGCGGTAATGAAGTCAACCGTCTGGACAATAGCCAGCTCACTATTCAACTTATAGACCCCTGCATCATCCGCCAGTTCAAGCCCTACAATCAAATTGGGGTCATTCTGACGGGGCAGGTGGCATATTGCTTTATTTAAGTCACCCGGACTCATTTTGGCAGCTCAGCCGGAATAATGAGAGTAGGCAGTAAGATTGATATTAACTTCAGCCAAAATCCCGCCTCCTTTCCTGAGCCTATCAACAACTTCACTAAATACAAGCGGAGGGGGAGGGAATCGAACCCCCCGCGGCAATTAAATTACCGCCAACGGATTTGAAGTCCGCAAGGCCCACCAGAGCCTATCCACCTCCAACAAAATTATATCACAATACAAACCATAGGTTAATTTGTCCAGAATAAAATCAAAAACACAGCAATTATAAATAATTATTTTTTATTTGTCAACTAAAATTTATTTATTATTACACTTATCTTTACTCCTACTTGAGTGAGCCAATGATAATCACTCAAAGCCAGAAAAATACGCAACCATAAAACTGGCCGGCCAAAACTTGACTTTCTGCGATAAAAATGCTATCTTAATAATAAGAGGGTGAATGAGGTTATCCCACCCTTGAAAGCTAGCGAAAGGAGGGTGCATGATGAAGTTGTTGCTTTCTTTATTATGCCGCAGGATGTTTCCTTGGAGAGGCTCCTCGCTGGTAGGAGGTAGGGAGAAGCCATAAGATATCAGCGAGGAGCGGAGGAAGGTTCCTGAGCTCCTCGTAGTTTTTTTAGACTCCCGTTTAAGATGGAGATATCTGGTTAAAAACCAGGCGGGAGGAGTAGGGAACGAAAACAAAACAGGCTCCAGGGAATTCTCTGGAGCCTGTTTTTATTATCAGCCGACTGAGCCTAGCTTCGTTTAGTCACCAGTGACTGGAGGGAGGGTAAAAGTTTTAATTTCCTAAGCTTTATAGGCAACTCAAGCTCAGCCCTCTCATTAGCCCTGAGCGCGTTTATCCTGTCCACTTCTGCCTTTAAGTCCCCAAGGTCTGCACTGTGGCTACTTCCACTCAATATTTCACCAATGCGGCCTTCCAGCTCCAGGGCTTTTTTGATACGCCACTCCTGTATCTCAGCCATCTTATCAGAAATAAGGCTATATTTCGCTTTAAGGCGGGTAAGGCGCAAAATAGCTTCATAGGTAGCATCCATGATCTGATGACGCGTCATCCACCCTGTTTCGTAGTTAAGTGTATATCTCCAGCTTGGCGCCAGTAGTGCCTGGCGATGCTCCTCCAGTGTTCGGAACAGGACACGATATCCATATTTCTCCGGCTGCTCAAAGGCAAGGCTACCCGGGTCAAGGAAGGGTGCCAGCGGTCCGATAAAAAGCGAGAGCCTCTTATCACCCCTAAACCTGTCCAGCAGGTATTCACAGTAATCAACAGTCTCCATAACCGACTCTTCAGTCTGTTTTGGCAGTCCAACCATAAAGAATACATCAAGCCGCCCGCAGCCAACTTCAAGGGCATCAGCAATCGTCTGCTCCAGGGCTTCATTGGAGTAATGTTTGCCGGCAGCCTTTCTTACCTCAGGGTCATGAGATTCAGGAGAAATCTCCAGGCAGAAATCAGGGCAGGCAAGGCTCAGCTTATTTAGAAAATCAGCTGAGGCAGGGCTGAATACCTCAAGCATCAGTTGATTTTTAACCTTGCCCTGAGCAAGAATACTTAGAAGCTCGTCAGCACAGGCGTCCCCTGATTGTCGTATGTCACCCAGTATGAAAATGGGGCCATTGCTGAATCTGGCAATGTTTTTTATATCCCGGGCTATATCCTGAGGAGAGCGAAAGGCGGTTTTTTCTCGGTTGAGAAAGGTTCGGAAGGCTGAGCTTGAGCCACCACAGATAACGCAATTATTATTACAACCACGGCAGGTGAAGACAGCGGTTACTGGATAGCGGAGCCAGTCCTTGACTGGAATGATGCTCATCAGGTCGCGGTGCCGGATGACAGAGCGTATAATACCCCGATAATGGTCAACCATAACATTACTGATATTATCAGGGACATATGAAAATTGATTTTCCCTTACCTGTCCGGCATTATCCCGCCAGACCAGATTGGGCACTGCTTCCGGCGGCTTCCGATTCCTTACCGAGTCTATTAGTTGCCTGAGTGGTTCTTCAGTAGAATCCCCCCTGAGCACATAATCTATTTCGGGATAGTCAAGCAGTTCCCGGTAAAAATAAGAGGCGGAAAAGCCACCCATCAATACCTTTGACTCGGGGTGATACTTCTTCACCAGCCTGGCTACCTCAACGGCACCATGAGCATGCACCAGCCAGTGCAAATCAACGCCAAATACCGGCGATTTCAGCTTCCTTATCAGCCTCTCGGCGTCAAAGTTCTTATCGTTGAGCATGCGCACCGCCAGATTTATGATGCGCACCCGGAAACCGGCACGCTCCAGGTATTCCGCTATGCTGGCAAGCCCAAAGGGATACATCTCAAAGACCGGTGATGCCGGCACCAGGTCGCTTACCGGTCCGTAAAGAATCGTTTTCTTGCGGAAGTCATAGACATGGGGTGGGTGTAGCAAAACCAGGTCAAGTGACATCTTACTCTGAATCTCCAATCAGGGGAACTCAACCTAAAACTTCTATACCGAGAAGAACCCGGCCAGAATATAGCCAATGCCCAGGAGTAACATAGTTACCAGAAAAACCAGAACATTACTGGCTAAAGCCGGCACCAACTTGGACATATCATTATACTGCCTGGAGCCCCTAATAGCCTTTATAGCAAAGGGAAGTGTTAGTAGAGCTATCAAACAGTAAATAGGCATCACCTCAGCAATTATACTGCCGATTATCCACAGGTAAACCATAACCGTGAGCACTGAATAGACTGTGCTTGCTTTCGATTTACCGATAACGATAGGCAGGTTTCTTCTACCAGCCTTTTTATCAGCTTCAACATCGGGCAATTCATTAATCAGGAGCAGATTATGAGCCAGAATGCCAATAGGTATAGAAGCAACAATGGCCGGCGTAGAATATTCGCCAGTCTGAACAAAGTAGAACCCTAGAATGGGCAAAGCCCCAAACCCGATTCCGGGTGCCCACTCGGGCCAACCCATTTTTAGTATTAATGGTGTGTAAAGGACGATACAGGCAGCGGCTATCAGAAGTAATGGTAGCAATCCCCAACCAATGTCTAATACGAAATAAATACCTATAGGTATAATTATTATTAAGCAGGCTAAACCAAGCCATAAAGCCTGTCTCGGTTTAAGGAGACCGGCGGGTAGGGCACCACTACCACCGCTGAAGGGTGTTTTTATGGTTTCAAGGTCAATGCCACTTCTGTAGTCAAAATATTCATTAAGCACATTGACACTGATATGAGCCAGCAACATACCAACAAATGCCAGCAGGGCATAGCTAATGTTAAAGACACCATCATGCCCCCAAGCAATACTGGTGCCCATAAATGCCAGCATGGGTGGCAGGACTAGAAATGGAGCCCTTATTAGAAGAAGCCATCTTTTTAGTTTCATCAAATTATTTACTATTTATGAAATTTTCCCTAAAGTAACCAAATAAGGCACAGTAGTAGATATGAATTGTGCCTCTAGCCGCAAATAAAATAGCTTACTGGTTATCCCCTGCTTGTTGCCTCAATCTTACTTCATCGCCCACCTTAGCGTCAAGTAAGGAGGCGGCATTGCCTCCCTTCAGGGAAACCTCCAGATAGCCGCTTGAGCCAGTAAGAGCCAGCAGGCCACTTCCTTCGGCATAGGTGCGGCTCAGTCCAGAAATAAGTCGGTTACATACCTCAACAGTGGTTATCTGTCCAGCAGGTGGTAAATCACCACTTTCTATATCGGTAATCAGGTTACCAAAGCTATCAATATGGATAATATGAGCCACCAGTGAGCCATCCGGCCTCCTTGCCGGCTTTGGTATGGGCAACATCTCTACCGAGGTTACTGGCTCGCCAAACTCTATAGGTGGAAAGCCCAGGGAAAGTGCCGCCGCTACCGGGGCAAATATATCACGCCCGTGGAAGGTGGGGCTTACCGGTGACCGCCAGAACCTAGGATTGGTTATGTGTACCAATTCTATGTTTGCCCCGGGTTTCAACCCCCCCTTTATAGATAACCTGCCCTTCTTCGCCACCGGCTCAATCAGGGACTGCTGGATAACATAACTCAGGACGCCGTTATCGGGGGCAACGAAACAGGCTAGTGGCGTTCTCAAGATGATAGCCCTACGTTCGGTGCCAACACCGGGGTCAACTACCACCATATGGATTGTCTTTTTGGGGAAATATTTATATGCCGTGCTCAGAACAAAGGCAGCCTGGGAAATACTTTGGGGCTTAATAGTATGACAGATATCAACCAGCTTGGCTTCAGGGTTAACATCCAGTATTACCCCTTTTATAGATGCCACATAGGCATCCTGAAACCCAAAATCTGTGGTCAATGTTATTATGGCGCTCATGCTACCTCGGTACTAGCCAAGCTTGAGCATTAACAAAGAGATGGCAACAAATAGAACCACTATGACAATAGTAAATTGAAATAAGGTCTTCTCCAAACCCCGCCTGGTCCGGTAGACGGTATCAGGCTGGCCAAAGATACCCCCCAGGCCACCACCTCTAACTTGAAGTAGAAGAATCAGCACCAGTGCTACTGAGAGCACCATCTGGGCTACAGTTAAATATATTTGCATCTTATCCTTCCCCTAGCTCCTTCTTTAGTAATTCACTAGCCATATTGGGATTGGCTCGACCCTTGGTAGCCCTCATTACCTGGCCAACAAGGAATTTTAATGACTGGCTCTTGCCCGCTTTATAATCAGCTACTGCCTGGGGATTGGCTAGAATTACCTGGCTGGCTACTTTTCCCATCTCCCGAGCATCACTTATCTGACTTAACCCCTTGGCTTCAATAATCTCTTCAGCTCCTCTGCTGGTATCAAACATCTCTTCAACTATTGATTTAGATGTTGCCGTGCTAATAACACCCTCAGAATTCAAAACTAATAATGTGATAAATCGCTCAGGACTAATCTTTTTACCAAAGTTGTTTATATCTGTATTATTGGCATTTATTATTTTACTGACTTCACCCAAAAGCCAGTTAGTTACCTCTTTAGCCGCCCTATCCTGTGGCAGCTTTTTATACCCTTCTGTCTTCAAGCAGTCCTCAAAGTAATCAGCCATTGCCTTAGAGCTGGTAAGCAGGTTAGCATCATACAGGGGCAGCCCGTAATCAGCCATGAATCGGTCACGCCTAGCTTCCGGCAGTTCCGGCAATTTTTCCTTTATCTCTTCCACCCGCTCACGCTTAAACACCAACGGCGGTAAATCTGGCTCTGGGAAGTAACGGTAGTCATGGGCATACTCTTTACTGCGCTGGGCAACGGTTTTTCCCTTGTCCTCTACCCAGCCTCTGGTCTCCTGAGTGAGCTTCTTGCCCTGGACAACGGCTTTTCTCTGTCTTTCAGCCTCATATTCCAGAGCCCGGAAGACAGCCTTAAAACTATTCATATTCTTGACCTCAACCTTGGCTAGGGACTCGGTGCTCCCCTTGGGGCGAATACTGATGTTGGCATCACAGCGGAAACTACCCTCCTCCATATTAGCAGTAGAGACACCCAGATACTGAAGGATGGTGCGCAGTTTTACCAGGTACTGCCTAGCTTCCTCCGGAGAACACAGATCGGGCTCACCAACAATCTCCATCAGCGGCACACCGGAGCGATTAACATCAACCAAACTATAGGATTCTCCATCCGACGAAGTGCGGTGCAGGAGCTTGGCTACGTCCTCTTCAAGATGAACCCGGGTTATTCCTATCCGCTTTTTATGGCTGTTAATATCAATATCCAGCCAGCCTTTATAACCTATAGGGGCATCATACTGTGAAATCTGATACCCCTTCATCAGGTCAGGGTAAGGATAGTTCTTGCGGTCAAACTTGGTGTAATCAGCGATAGTGCAATTCAAAGCCAGGGCGGTCATTATAGTATATTCTACCGCCTTTTGATTGATAGTCGGCAGAACGCCGGGCATACCCAGGCATATTGGGCAGACATAAGTATTGGGGGTAGCACTGGCATAGTCAGAACTACAACGACAAAACATTTTACTTTCGGTATTAAGCTGAGCATGTACCTCTAACCCGATAACAGTCTTATAATCCATTGTCTCTACCCCGGCAGATAACCCATTCAGTATAGCAACAATATATGTGGCTGACAAGAAAGATAATAATATTTTAATCTACCTCACCCCCTGTGTCCCCCTCTCCT